>JASGIR010000038.1:0-14159 GCA_049840975.1 Cyclobacteriaceae bacterium
TGTGCGCTTCGCGATGAAAAATATTTTGAACACAGATTATCAACTCTATTCGGCTCGTGCGATGCCTGGTCGCAGCTACAATTTGCAAATCAATTATCAACTCAATTTTAAAACCAATCAATTATGAAAACTAAATTCAATTTGCCATTTGCTATAATCGCCATGGTCGTCATGATAAGTTGCGACAAAAACAATGATGTTGCAAAAGGCGATTATCAGTCAGGCGTATTGATAGTCAATGCGGGACAATTTGGTCATGCCAATGGTGATGTTACTTATTACAATCCCACTTCAGGTGCCATTGCCCAAAACATTTACAACGCAGTTAACGAAAAAGGAAAATCAATTTTCGCAGGTGATGACTTACAATCATTGACGGTAGACGGCAATAATGGCTATCTCGTAAATAGCGGTGGCGGTTCGATTCCAGTCGTCAACATCAACACGTTTAAACTGAATTCAACTTTCACAGATGCATTGCTCGTTAATCCGCGATATCTTGCGGTGATCAATGGCAAAGCGTATGTCTGAGCACATGGGGAGCTTACAATTCAAGTTATGAATTAACGAAATCTTATGTATTAACCTTTGATGTTAAAACTCTACAGTTAGTCGATACCATTGGCACTGACCTCAGCTCGAAAACTCTTTTATATAATGGAAAATATTTGTTCGTGTCAAACAATAACTATGGTAGCTCAAACACGGTGTCGGTAATAGACCCTTCACAAGACAAACAGATCAAAAAGATCACACTTGCGGCCGGACCTGCTGGTCTAGTTCTAGACGCTAACGATAAGCTTTGGGTGATTGCTAATGGAACTTACGCAGGAAATGATGGTGTATTGTATCGCATCAATCCCACAACGTTTGAGGTTGAACAAACCATTGAACTTGGTGCTAATCCCGGAAACAGTCTTGTAATTTCACCAGATAAAAAAACGTTGTATTACTCTGTGAATAATTCCGTTTACAAAATTGGAATTGAAGCAACAACAGTTCCCTCTAATGCATGGATTAACAACTCAGATATTGTATCGCTTTCTTGGCTAGGCGTTGCGAACTCTGGCGAAGTTTATGTTGGCGATGCACTGGATTTTGCAAGTCCAGGAAAAGTTTACATTTACAATAGTGACGGCTCACCAAATACCTCAATAGCTTCAGGTGTTGATCCGATTCAATTCATTTTTAGATAAATGTGAAAAAAGAAAAAACAAAACCATCAAGCGAAGACCCAGATTTCTATTGGGAAAACGGCTTGATGGTTTTCACTGAAAAATATCATTTAAAACGTGGATACTGCTGCAAAAGTGGATGCCGTCACTGCCCTTACGGGTTCAAGAAAGACGAAAACAAAAAGGTATAGTCAATTTATTTTCGAATCTTTTTAAAGATATCGACTGCAGCTTGTGAAGGGATAATTTCTCCTCGTTCAATTTTCTTTTCTAGCGAATGGATTTTAGTCGAAATAGATTTTGATTGAATGATTTTTTTCTTCAACAAAGAATTGATGTTTTCATGAAACCAATTGATATTTTGATTGGCTCTATTTTTATTAAAGAATTTATTCTGTTTAGTGTGCTCGAAAAATTTCTCAATTATCGTCCACACTTCCTTGATTCCTTCTCAATTGCAGAAGTCGTCAAGACTTTAGGTGTCCATTGTGAATCATTCGAATTGAAAGAGATGCAACGCATGTTGAAATTCAGCTTGCGCTAGTTTTGCTTTCTTTTCATTTTCACCATCGGCTTTTGTTATCACAATTCCATCGGCCATTTCCATAATTCCTTTTTTTATCCCTTGCAATTCATCGCCTCCACCAGGAAGTTGGAGCAAAAGAAAAAAGTCTACCATATTTCTAACAGCCGTCTCCGACTGTCCAACACCAACTGTTTCTACAATTATGATTTCATAACCAGCAGCTTCGCAAAGCAAAATTGCTTCTCGTGTTTTGTCGGCAACGCCACCAAGAGAGTTCCCTGTAGCTGTCGGACGAATGAAAGCCAATTTATCTTTAGACAGTTCTTCCATCCGAGTACGATCTCCTAAAATACTCCCTTTAGTTTTAGTGCTGCTTGGATCGATAGCGAGAATGGCGATTTTTTTCCCATGAGATGTCAAGTGCTTTCCGAAAGCCTCGATGAAAGTACTCTTGCCAACACCTGGGGAGCCGGTTATTCCAATACGAATTGAGTTACCTGCATTTAAGCCAACTTTCGTGAGTAATTGACTGGCCTTCTTTTGATCATCACTCCTACTGCTTTCACAAAGCGTAATAGCACGTGCAAGGGCCACAGTGCTTCCATTTAGCAAATCAGCTGTCAATTCTTTAATAGAAAGTTTCAAAGGTCCCAAATTGATTGAATGTAAATTTCTAAATTTACTTAATAACCCCTAGACCTATGATAAGATTTTGGACGCGATGTATATACGTAACCATATTCGTGTTCGTCATGATGTGGTTCGTTTCCAAATTAACCGACTTCAAACTTTTTAGCGCTTTCGACCCTGTTTCTCAGGCTCTCGCTGAATTTGATCTTACGGACTATGCGTTTTCAAATCTTCGACCCGATCCATTAGTTGATGAGAGAATCGTACTTGTTAACATTGGTCATATTTCACGTGGAGAAATTGCAAATCAGATTAATGTAATTCGTCAATTCAAACCGAAAGTAATTGGTATAGATGGTTTTTTTAATTGCGAAGGAGGGCTTTATGATACTATCAACTGCCCACAATTGCTTGACAAGATGGCCAACTTAATGCTTACTGATGCAATTAAAGAAGCAGGGAATGTTGTTCTAGTTTCTAAGTTATTGCAAAAAACTGCTACAGCTAAAAATCCAGATAAAATAGATTTCTACGATTCAGTCGAGTATTCAGATGCATCACCTTACGCGCATAACGCATTTGCGAATTTCATCACTGATGCAAATTATCAAGAAGACGTTAAACTGTGTAGAATATTTAATCCAAGAATTGAAGTCAATGGTAAATATGTAAATGCTTTTGCTGTTGAAATGGCTAAAATGTACGACTCGACTAAGACTCAAAAACTTTTTGCAAGAGGGAAAGACGAGGAAATTGTGAACTACAGAGGCAATGTTGAGTTAATGGACGTTAAACTCAAAAACCTTCAAGGTAAAGATATAGGTACAACGAACTTCAGATTAATGTTTTATGCTCTTGATATTGATCAAGTATTGAATGGAGATTTTGCTCCAGAAATGCTTAAGGACAAAATTGTAATCATGGGATTCCTAGGTGATTACTTCGGAGACCCAGCATGGGAGGATAAATATTTTACTCCTTTAAATAAAAAAGTTGCTGGCCGAGCTAATCCAGATATGTTTGGGGTCGTAGTTCATGCGAATATTGTTGCACAAATATTAAATGAGGACTATGTCGAGGAGTTAACTGAGTGGTCCACTTATGTAATAGCCGCGATAATTGGAATTCTTACCGTTGCTCTCTTTATAGTAATTGACGAGAAACTTCCGATCTGGTACGATGCCATGTCCGTGCTTATTCAGATAGTGCAGATATTACTTATTTCTGGTTTAGTGGTCTATGCTTTCGCTGAGTACACAGTAAAACTCGACCTAAGTTTGTCCATGGGTGTTTGTGCCCTTGTGGGGCCATGTTATGACTTTCTCAAACCTATACAAAACATTATAGAGGCACGGATTACCAAACGCAGAGAAAGACTATTAAGTCAGGAAAAACTAAAAGAAATTGAATAACTACACACAAACCATGAAAAGTACCTTTTTAATTACATGTCTGTTTTTTGCTTTAATCGTCCAAGCCCAAGACGACTATGCGTTCCGCGTACTCGCCAATAAGGGTTCAAACCAAGTTAAGTCTGGCGACACTTGGCAGCCACTCAAAACCGGAGCACAGCTAAAGAAAAATGATGAACTCAAAATTTCAGAGAACTCTTCTGTCGGCTTGGTTTCTAAAAACGGAAAACCTCTTGAAGTAAAAGAAGCTAAAACTTATAAAGTGATAGACCTTTTGGTAAAAGTTGGCTCCTCTACAAGTGTATTAAACAAATACACCGACTTTATTCTAAGCAGTAACTCTGATGAAGCAAGAAAAAATAGATTGAGTGCAACGGGAGCGGTACATCGCGGAATTGAAGACATCAAAATTTACCTTCCAGAAAATCAGGACGCAGAGATTTTCAACAACTTTGCCATTTTCAGTTGGGAAACTAAAAAAGGTGGAGCTCCATACGTGATCACTTTAAAAGATCTGTACGATACAGAGCTCATGAAAATGGAGACCAATGAAAACACTGTAAAAATTGATTTGAGCGATCCGAAACTTGCAAAAGAATCTGCAGTGTTAATCGAGGTGACATCCAAAGCTGACGTTAAAAGTAAATCTGAACAAAAGCTGATCAAAAAACTTTCTCCATCGAAGCAAGATCAGGTGAAGAAAATGTTTACTGACGCTACAGCAGACTTAAAAGAGGAGACAGCATTCAATAAATATTTGTTGGCTGGCTTCTATGAAGAAAATAGACTTTTCATCGATGCAATCACTTGCTATGAACTGGCAATCAAAATGGATCCTGAAAATCCAACATACAAGGATGCCTATGAAGAATTCTTGTTGCGCAACAAACTGAAGTCAACGAAATAGTTTTATTTGATTACCTAAACCGAGAAAGCCGTCCATAAGACGGCTTTCTTTGGCCCCAATTCACATATTTGGGTTAGTTTACCTAACCAGATAATGGGGTATTAAGCCTAAAAATCCCTGCCAAGTGGCACGATTTTTACTAATATTGTATTGTCAAAATCCAAACTAACCATGAAAAAAGGTAAAATTTTAGCATTTGTTGGCTGCTTTCTCATTTCTCTCGCTGCTCTCGCCCAAGAGGACTACGCTTTCCGCGTATTGGCCAATAAAGGTGCGAATGAAGTAAAGTCGGGAGATACCTGGCAGCCATTAAAGACTGGTGCTCAATTGAAGAAAGGAGATGAATTAAAAATTTCTGAAAACTCTTCAGTGGGTCTGGTTTCTTACAAAGGCAAACCGCTAGAAGTGAAAGAACCAAAAGTGCATAAAGTAGCAGACTTGCTTGAAAAAGTTGGAACAAGCGCAAGTGTATTGAACAAGTACACCGACTTTATCTTGAGTAGCAATTCAGCTGAGGCGAAGAAAAACAGATTGAGTGCAACTGGAGCCGTTCACCGTGGTCTTGAAGACATCAAAGTTTTCCTTCCAGAAAATCAGTATGCTGAAATTTATAATAGCACAGCCATCATCAATTGGCAAGCCACCAAAGGTGGTGCTCCTTATATCGTTTCTTTGAAGAACATGTTTGACGAAGAGCTTACAAAAATTGAAACTTCAGAAAACTCAGTTCAAATTGACATGAACGATCCTAAGCTGGCAAATGAATCAGCAGTGTTGGTTGAGGTGCGTTCTAAAGCTGACAACAAGAGTAAGTCTGAACAACACTTGATCAAAAAACTTTCTCCTGGAAGATTTGAAACTGTAAAGGCCGATTTAAACAGCACAGCAGCAGACTTACAAGAAGCAACTGCTTTCAACAAGTATTTGCTTGCAGGCTTCTATGAAGAAAATAAACTTTTCATTGATGCAATTACTTGCTACGAGCAAGCAATCAAAATGGATCCAGAAAACCCAACTTACAAGGAAGCTTACGAAGAGTTCTTGTTAAGAAATAAGTTGAAGAATCCGAAATAACAGGTTAATAGATTTCTGAAAAGAGACTGCCGCAAGCAGTCTCTTTTTTTTGTTCATAAAATCGCACTTGCCCCAGCCTATATTTCTTTTAAATTTGTTGCCTTAACCTTTTACTTATGAGCGTACTGGTCAATAAAAACTCTCGCGTGATTGTGCAAGGCTTTACAGGTTCCGAAGGAACCTTCCACGCAGGCCAAATGATTGAATACGGAACCAACGTTGTCGGTGGTGTTACACCTGGCAAAGGCGGTCAGGTTCATTTGGGGAGACCGGTATTTAACACTGTAAAAGAAGCCGTTGAGAAAACAGGCGCAGATGTTTCCATTATTTTCGTTCCGCCTGCTTTTGCAGCCGATTCAATTATGGAAGCCGCTGATGCCGGAATAAAAGTGATAGTGGCAATAACAGAAGGCATTCCTGTAAAAGATATGATGACTGCCAAGCAATACGTGAAAGATAAGAAAGCGACTTTGGTTGGTCCGAATTGCCCAGGTGTAATTACTCCTGGAGAAGCGAAAGTCGGCATCATGCCAGGCTTTGTTTTCAAAAAAGGAAAAATCGGAATTGTCTCTAAATCAGGTACACTTACTTACGAAGCTGCGGACCAAATTGTGAAAGCAGGATTAGGAATTACTACTGCAATCGGAATTGGTGGTGACCCAATCATTGGTACACCAACGAAGGATGCGATTGAACTTTTGATGAATGACCCTGAAACTGAAGGAATCGTAATGATTGGTGAAATCGGTGGAAGTTACGAACCTGTGGCAGCCCGATGGATTAAAGAAAACGGAAATAAAAAACCTGTCGTTGGATTTATTGCAGGCCAAACAGCTCCCCCTGGACGCAGAATGGGCCACGCTGGTGCAATCATTGGTGGAGCAGAAGACACTGCTGCCGCAAAAATGAAAGTGATGCGCGAATGCGGAATTCACGTAGTAGAGTCGCCAGCTTTGATTGGCGATACTATGCTGAAAGCTCTTGGAAAATAATCTTTAGAAAGTCGCCTTGAATTCCTTTTCCAAGTATTGGTTAAGGTGATTCAGATTGTTGAAAATGTCGAGACGCTCGGCTTCTTTTTCAATGCTGTCATTTTGATAAACGACCTCCACAAAGAAATTCTTTACCATGTAAAGAAACACCTTGCGATCGTTGCGGATTCGCGAACCCAACATGATACCATGCTCACGCAAATACTCCAATTGTTGAGTTAAAGAAAAGTACTTAAAGCCCCATTTAAACCACATAACTGCTCTTGTTTTGCCTTGTTTCTAAATTAATACTACAAAGTAAATGGAAGTGAACGGGCATTAAAAAAACCACCTGTTCATGTGATATAAGATGCAATCCTCCTTTTAGAGGTAAAACCATCAAATGTGAAACAGCCACGCCAAACATTACAGGCCATTTTCTTTCAAAACTGTAAAGAATGGCCTTTTCCGTTCCGATTTGACCTTCTGTTTTCACTTTCTATGCTAATCTTGCATCCTTAGGTTAACTCGAATTAACTGTTAAAGTAGGTCGTTCGCTAGGTTGGCCAGCTCACTCCTTTCGCCTCTTTCAAGGGTTACGTGCGCATAAAGCTCATGATCCTTTAAGCGGTCTATCAAGTAGGAAAGACCATTACTTTGCGAATCCAAATAAGGCGTATCAATCTGATGAATATCTCCTGTAAAAATGATCTTTGTGTTCTCGCCTGCACGTGTGATTATGGTTTTCACTTCATGAGGAGTTAAGTTTTGGGCTTCATCCACTATAAAACAGATGTTGGATAAACTCCTTCCTCGAATGTAGGCCAACGGAGTGATGACTAGTTTTTCATTCTGAACCATCTCGGTGATCTTCGAATACTCCTTGTCGCTTTCGCTATATTGGTTTTGAATGAATTTCAAATTATCCCATAGAGGTTCCATGTAGGGATTCAATTTTGATTTGATATCACCAGGTAAATATCCAATGTCTTTATTGCTGAGCGGGACAATTGGTCTCGCTAAATAAATTTGTTTATACTCTCTTTTTTGCTCTAAAGCAGCCGCCAAAGCAATCAATGTTTTCCCCGTTCCTGCCACTCCTTGCATCGACACCAATTTTATTTCAGGTTTTAAAACAGCATGAATTGCAAAAGCTTGTTCCGCATTTCTTGGTTTGATGCCGTAAGCATTTCTTTTCTCAACTTGCTCCACCATTCCATTCGCAGAATTGTAAAATGCGAGCACAGATTTTTTTCCATTCCTAAAAATGTAGTAATGATTCTTCATCGGTTTCTCTTTGCCGAGTACTTCATCAGGAGGACAATAACCTTTTTCGTAGATCAAATCGATTGCCTCGGAAGAAGCATTGTCTGTAATTGTTCTTCCCGTATAAAGCGAACTGATGTTTTGAACTTTGCCAGTAGTATAATCTTCAGCGTTCAGTCCAAGCGCTTTTGCTTTCAAGCGAAGATTTACATCCTTACTAACAAGAATCACTTTTCTTCCCTTTTCTTCTTTTTGCAAAAGAAGAGCTGCGTTCAAAATGCGATGGTCAGCTTTGTCTTCATTAAAGACTTTGTTAGCATCAACTTGCTCTGTGCCGCCAGTATCCATCACCACTTTAAAATTCCCTTTCCCTTTACCGTTGATCGGATTCCAGTGATGCAACATTTGATCCTTCGCCAACTTATCAATCAAGCGGATAAACTCGCGCGCTTCAAAATTTTTGGTGTCATTGCCCTTCTTGAAGTTGTCGAGTTCCTCTAAAACAGTGATCGGAATTCCGATGTCATGTTCATCAAAGTTGAGGATGCTGTTGTGTTCGTAGATGATTACCGAGGTATCGAGAACAAATATTTTTTTGTCCTTTGCTTTAGTGGTTTTAGCCATAGGTTAAAAAATGGTTAAAAAAAATCGCGAAGACACGTCTCTTACAATGTTCAAAAAACTTGCAAGTGTGAAACGTTTCTTCGCGTCATTCCGTCAGTCATATAAAGCTAATGAAATAAATTTCAGAATTACAAATATTTTCCTCCACAATTGCGAATCAGATCAATTGGTAACTTTATTTCTTCAATTCAAGAAATATGACACTTGAGCAAGCTCAAACAAAAGTAGATCAATGGATCAAAACACATGGCGTGCGTTATTTCAATGAACTCACCAACATGGCGATTCTAACCGAGGAAGTAGGTGAGCTTGCTCGGATCATGGCAAGACGATATGGCGAGCAATCAGAAAAGGAATCTGATAAAAATAGAGATCTGGGAGACGAGATGGCTGACGTCCTTTGGGTTCTAATTTGTCTAGCTAACCAGACTGGAATCGATCTAACTAGAGCTCTTGAAAAGAATATCGAAAAGAAAACATCTCGCGACAGTGAACGCCACAAACAAAATGACAAGTTGAAGTAGTTAACTATTTGCCATCAACACATTTCCCTTCATCATCGGGAGTACTTTGTATTGATCTGGTGTTACACAAAATTTAATATCGTCATGAATGTTCAGTTTGTTCAACCTACGGACGTGCGATGATGTATTCAAAAAACCGACCATGTCATTCTTTGCGAGATTGTATAAATATTGTGCTGCAAGCGGAGCATCACAATCGGGACCGAGATATTCTTTCAACTTTTCGACTAATGCTCCTGCAAAAAGTGTGTCTTCCAAATTCACTCTACCCTTCCATCCTGCACAAACAATCAATGCATTATTTTCGCCAAGCAAAAGATATTTCGCTACTGTAGTTAAATTTAAAAACGAACCGATGATAATTTCTTTTGCTCCTTTTGCTTTCTCAATGGCTTGCGTCCCATTAGTCGTAGTGAAAGCTATTTTCAATCCACGCACCTGATCGCCAACATATTCGAAAGGAGAATTTCCTTTATCAAATCCTTCGACTTTTTTTCCATCGCGTTCGCCTGAGACTACATAGCCTTTGGTTTTCATGCTACGACATTCTTCAAGGCTCGCCATCGGGGTAATACTCTCAACTCCATGAGCAAATGCCGTGACCATACAAGAAGTAGCTCGTAAAATATCTACAACCACAACAGTCTTGTCACGTACATCATAGAGATGCATCAACTCTGGACTTAAACAAACATCAATTGTTTTCATTCTTCAGAACTATGATTGATATGATTTTTCTGATTTTAATGACTTGAATCTCTTATTGTGAAGTCTATGAAATTCTAGTTTGGTATTTCCGAAGTTGATAAGCAATCCTACTTCCAGATTAAAGGCTTCTAGATAATTAATAGATTGAGCTAAATGAACATCTTCGAGTCTTGTTAGGGCCTTTAATTCAAGGCAAATTTTCTCGCCAATCAAAAAATCAACCCTTCGGGTGCCCACATCTTTATTCTTATAAAAGATCGGCATTTCAACTTCGCGGGCGAACAAAATTTTTTGAATTTCCATTTCAAATTGAAGAGCTCGCTGATATATCACTTCCTGGAAACCACACCCAAGAATTTTATGAACCTCTATGGCAGAACCTATAACCTTGCCTGTGAGCTCAGAGTATTTATATTCAGGCTTAATCATTTAATCAAAATCATCAGCTAAATCATGGTTCAGATAAGCGGAAGTTTACTTACAACTGCCTTCAACCCTTTGCCTCTTACATCAATAAAAATTTCAGAGCCAACAGCTGAGTGAGCGGTAGTCACATAACCTAAACCAATGCCAATACTTAACATTGGTGACATTGTCCCTGAAGTAACTTTTCCGATGACATTTCCCGCAGCATCTTTGATTTGATAATCATGACGAGGAATTCCTTTATTGATCATTTTGAAGCCTACTAGTTTTTTAGATACCCCTTCTTCCTTTTGTTTCTTTAATGAAGACGAGTTAGTAAAGTCTTTAGTGAATTTAGTTATCCAGCCAAGGCCAGCCTCCAAAGGTGAGGTTGTATCATCGATATCATTCCCATACAAACAAAAACCCATTTCCAGACGGAGTGTATCTCTCGCACCAAGGCCAATCGGTTTGATATTTTCATTTTTCCCCGCTTCAAAAATTGCATTCCATATTTTCTCTGCAGAGCTCTTATTCACATAGATTTCAAAACCACCAGCTCCTGTATAGCCAGTGTTGCTCATAACCACATCATTAACTCCAGCAAATTCGCTAATGGCAAAATGATAATATTTGATGCTCGATAAATCTGTTTTCGTTAAGCGCTGCAATACATCTTTTGCTTTTGGACCTTGCACTGCAAAAAGACACATGTCATCAGAGATGTCTTTCATAGAAGCTCCTTTGGTATTGAACTTTGATATCCAATTCCAATCCTTATCGATATTTGATGCATTCACAACAATGAGATAGTCATTGTCTTTTATTTTATAAACGATAAGGTCGTCAACTATCCCTCCTGTTTCGTTTGGCAAACATGAATATTGGGCTTGGCCGTCAATCAATTTGGAAGCGTCATTGCTTGTAACTCGCTGAATCAAGTCAAGGGCTTGTGGTCCCTCAACTTTAAATTCGCCCATGTGGCTCACGTCAAACACACCGACACCATTACGCACGGTCATGTGCTCTTCAATGTCAGATGAGTAGCGCACAGGCATGTTGTAGCCTGCAAAAGGCACCATCTTAGCGCCTAATTTTACATGAACTTGTTCAAGAGGTACTGATTTCAATTCCATCGAAAATAATTTATTGAGTGGCTTTTATTTTTATTCGAACTGCAAATATGATGGATTAAATTGGGTGTGACAAAACGAGAAATTTAACTATCGTTTATTGACAAGTCTTTTGATAAGGGATGTCACCTATATACTGTTCCCATTCTTCTTTTGTCATGTTGCGGTCGATCCGCTCACATAATTTTGCAGCAAAACTTGACATATTTAAAGGCCAGTAGCAAACGGTTTTTGAGGAGGTCATTAAGTGATTGTCATCTTGTGAAAAAGCAATGTTTCCAATACCTACATTCTCCTGAATTTCAAGTGGGCGCATATTCAAAGAAGCCCAATTCCAAATCAGGATTTTTTTGTTTCTATCCAATGATGCCAAGAAACGACCATTGTGGCTGAAAACAATCTGATCTACGGGAGCATGATGAAATTGTAAAACTCTTCTTATGATTCCATTGGTCAGAATTTTCAATTGACCCAAAGAATTACCAACAACCAAATCCTTAAACTTCGGAGTAAAAGTCAAAGAAGTAAGTTCACTTTCTTTTTCGATTTGAAATTCAGATGGTAAATAGTTCTTTGTATCCCAGAAATAAACTCTACCCTTCGTTCCTATCCCAGCAATGGTCTCCCCATCACCGCTGATATCAATCATATTTATTACATCAGAAGAGGTAATTATATTTTTGGTGTTAATCAGATCGCAAAAAACAATACTCTTTCGTGAGCTAGTTAACGCATAAAAGCCTTTTCCATCTGGTTTCACTAGAATCGATTCAATATCAGAGTCAAAATTCACTATTGTTTTTGCATTCTTAAGATTATTTAAGTCGTAAATCTCAATTTGAATATTTTTTTTCCCAGATTTCGCTTTAAGCGCAAGAGTACTTTCGTTTTTATTAATTGATGCAGAAATAATCTGAACTCCACTCCTATTTACCAACTCTTCACTTTGCCATTTATCATTTTGATTTAGCCAACGAACTATTCTACCGTTTTTTTCAATGGCCAATATTGAATTATTCTTCGCAAGAGAAATTACCTCTCCTACAGAACTGCTAAATGAAAGTGGTTTTATTAAAGATGAATCCAATTTTAATAAAGAGAGATTAATCCAGAGTAAACCTTACGATCATATTCATAACCATAATTCTGCTTATTGAAGTTATAAGCTTGTAAGGCTAACAACGCACTTAATTGTTTTTCGTATTGTTAATCAAGAGATGCCTCCGCAATGGCTTGCGCAATGTAAAGCAATCGAATTTGCTCGGCTTCTTTCTGAGCACTAACAGCAACGTCCCTAAACTTATCACTTTCTTTTTTTAAGATCAGAAGTTTGGCATTTTGATCTACTATAACTCTTTTAAGGCTATCTATTGTTTTATCATTCGACTGACCAAAAGAATTAGATGTCAGTAGAATCAGAGGCGCAAGAACAAGAAACACTAGTTTTTTCATGCAAATTCAAATTTACGCTATCAAACATGAATAATTGAAGGAGGACAACCTTATATACCTTAAAATGCCCACTTATGTAAGCTTGTAAATTGTACATTTACGTTCTCAAAGTTTTGCATGGGTCATTTTAGAGTCTTTTTCTTTGTTCTAATCCTTTTTTGCGGTCATTCGGTCTTCGCACAAGAAACCCTGGTTTTTGGAAAAGTCACTGATGCAAAGTCAGGCCAACCCTATACCTTTTGCAAGTGTTGTTTTCAAAGGAACAACAACCGGTACTTCAACCGACTTTGAGGGAAAATTCAAACTCAAGTCAATCAAAAAGTTGACTCACTCATTGTCTCATCTGTCGGTTACATTTCGCGTAGTAAGGCCGTACAGATCCTGGCACAAGCGAGGAAATACATTTTCAACTCGCTGAATCTATTACTGGCCTGAGTGAAGTTGTTGTTCATGCCGGTGAAAATCCTGCTTGGCCTATCATGCGAAAGATGGTCAAGAGTAAAGACCTGAATGATAAGCGTAAATTATCAGCATACGAATACGATGCGTACACTAAGGTTGAAATCGATGCTGATAACATTTCTGAAAAAATCAGGAAAAGGAAAATCATGAAAAAAATCAGTTCGGTCTTAGATAGCATTGACCGAATTGCAGGTGAAGACGGAAAGCCAGTTTTACCATTACTTATTTCGGAAAGCATTTCAAAATTTACCACCGAAATAATCCTTCGCTGAAACTGAGGTAATGCAGAAAACAAAAGTCAATGGACTTGGTGTCGAAGATGGATCGGCTCGCTTCACAAATACTTGGCTCCACTTTTAGGAGATAATTTTTATGCGGCCTATATTTAAGTAAGCTACTCCGTTTCTCCCACTCTTGCAGACGGCTGGAGAGCCTATTATGAATATTATCTTATCGATAGCATTGATGTTGGCAGTGATTATTGTTATCAAATTGACTTTTATCCGAAGAACTCAAAAGACCTTGCGTTCACGGGTACGATGTGGATTACAAAAAATGAATATGCCCTTCGACAAATCGATGCTACTATTGGACAGAAAGCCAACGTCAATTTTTTAGAGCGGATTAAGATTCAACAAGAGCTCCAAAAATCAGTTGACTACCTATCCCAGAAAAACAGAGTGTTAGTTGACTTGAGTGAAGTCACTAAAAATTCCTTGGGGATGCTAGCCGAGTTTTTACTCCAACAACATAGTCACCAACCAACCCAAAGACCCATCATTTTATCAATCACCAATCCAGTCCACGGAAGTTCAAATGGTGCTGTTCGGATTTATCGTGTTTCCCTATTAACCTTAGACAATACGTAACTAAACGAGGTACAGGCAAAA
>JASGIR010000039.1:0-11232 GCA_049840975.1 Cyclobacteriaceae bacterium
AGAATCCAACTAGGATAAGCACCACAAATTCTTTGGAGAACAGGAAAACTATATTCTGAACACTTGCACCCATCACTTTTCGAACGCCAATTTCTTTAGTCTTTTGGTTTGCCATGAATGAAGCAAGCCCGAATAGACCGAGACATCCGATAAAAATGGCGAGGGAAGTAAATACAGTCAACATGGAAGAAGTGCGTTGCTCATCTTCGTAAAAATTTCGGATGCTGTCGTCTAAGAACTCATATGAGAAAATGAAACCAGGATATAACGTTTCCCATTTCTGCCGTATTTCTTTTACAGTCTCTTGCATTTTGGCTGGCGAGATTTTGACTGCCATCGAATTGTAGTTATCGATTCGGTTAAGCACTAAGGTTGCTTCTATTGGATCACGAAGTGAAACAGTATGAAAATCATTTACCACTCCGACAATGGGAAGTCTTTTGCCCCACATCTTTACAGTTTTGCCAATTATTTCTTGAGGATTTTTATAACCCACCATCGAGGCTAATTTTTCGTTTACCAAAAACCCTTGGGCGGTGTCGAGGTCTGGTAAATTTTTTCCTGCAACTAATCTTAAACCGAAAAGAGGAACATAACTGCTGTCAGCAGCTTTTACTTGTGTCTCATAAAAGTTATCATCGCCTTCCATCGCAAAACTAGTGCCCATCACACTTCCCGAAGATGGCGCTGCATTATTCAAGCTTGCCATCTCAACTCCACTCAAACGCATCAACTCATTGCGTAAAGTTCTTGCTTTGCTGGTCTTTGCAGTTTGGGTAGCGAGAGGACCTTCTCGTTCGGGAACGGGTACAATGACAATGGCATCTTTTCTAAAGCCTAGATCCTTATTTCTGAAATAATTCATCTGGCTGATGAGCACAATTGTTCCGATGATCAGCGTTTGTGAGATAATAAACTGAGCTACTACCAACCCCCTTCTTAAGGCAAACCCTGAAGAATTTTTACTGCCGATTTTGTTTTTCAATGCCGATGCTGGCTGGAAGCCGGAAACCACAAACGCAGGATATAAACCCGACAAAACAGAAACTAAAATAGCAGTAGTGATAATGAAAGCTAGAATAGTAGGGTTTGTCAATTGCAATGTGAGATGTAATTGAAGGAACGAATTCAAAAAGCCTAGAGAGAATTGAGCAAAGGCAAGAGCTAAGGCCATTGAAAAAAATGTTACTAAGGATGCCTCACCCAAAAATTGAAAAATTAATTGAAGCCTTGAACTTCCCAACGTTTTTCGTATCCCCACTTCTTTCGATCTTTTAATAGCCTCCGCAGTGGATAAATTAATGAAGTTGATGCATGCGGTGACAATTAAGAAAATAGCAATTACTGTCAATGAAGTCAAAGTCGCTTTTGTTACAACATTGTAATTGTAATTGTAAAATCGGTCGTCAAAATGAAGTGTGTTGAGAGGTTGAAGCAAGAATGTTCCATGGTCGCGATTGTCTTCTCCCAAATATTTTTTTACAAACCCGGGCATTTTATTATCTATTGCTGATGGGCTGATACCTTCTTTCAAAGTGAGATAACATTGTTCATCGCTCCAGATACTATGCCATCCTTTGCTTTCCGAATCAGATTTAATGGTTGCATAGGAAAGCATCAGATTAAAAGGAAGATCTGTATTGTTGGGTGCATCTTCCATGATGGCTGTGATTTTATATTGCTTCTTCTCGTGTTCAACTATTTCGCCTATCGCATCTTCTTTTCCAAAGTACTTTAGGGCAAGACTTCTGGAGATTATGGCTTCATTTGGATCGTCAAGACCTTTCTCTGCACTTCCAATTAAAATTTTGCGATCGAAAATTTTAAAGAAATTGGGTTGAGTAATGGTAACTCCTTTTTCTTCTTGATAGCGTTTGGGCTCACCAGAAGGCTGAGGTATTGATATTAACGTGTTGGCTCTATACGATGTGAATGTAACTTCATCGACTTCTGCGAAATCATTTCTAAAAGCTTCGGGCAAAACTGTTGGGATACCGCTGCCATAATCTTTGCCATTGTTACCATCAGAAGAAACAACGACACGATAAATACGATCTTTCTTCGAATGATAGTTGTCAAAACTATAATGGTGATCAATTAGTAAAAAGAGAATAAGGCTTGCCGCAATACCGATGGTAAGGCCAAGAATATTGAGCGAAGTTTTATTTTTTTCACGCCAAAGATTTCGAAAAGCGGTTTTGAGATAGTTTTTGAACATGGTTATCAGTTTGTGTGGAGATGCTTTACTCTGATTTAAAGTTTTATTGTGAGGCAAGGAAAATGCCAACCGCGTTTTTGAAGAATTCAGCTTGATTTCGTAATTGGGCTTTGTCCGTTCATAGTAAATGATGTTCGCTATCGGACGTCTTTCATGCAATTTTTACAAGGGCGAAAGCCCAGCTCCAGCGCCTCGGCTTCATTTCTGAAAAAAACTCTGTTCTCTTTTTTCATTCGTTTACCAGACTTACAATGAAGCCTTCCGTAGATTTTTAGTCGGATATTTCCAGCCAATTGGATTTCTTTTCTTCGAATCAATCTGAAAATAGATTGATTGATGTCGAGGTGCTTGAACATGTGCGAATAATACTTAATCATTTATTTTTTTCAACCTGATTCTTGCGGATTCGTGTATTGACTTTAGACATTCTGACTTTAAATTTCAGAATGAAAATTGAGCTGCCAGAAAATTTTTCCTACGACCTGTGTCTTTCTTTTCTTAAACGATCACCAAGAGAAATCCTGCATCGCATTGAAGATGATTCTGTGATTAAGGCTTTACGAATAGATAATCAGGCAATCCTTTTTAGAATTAGATATGAAAATAATTATCTCGATGTAAATTATTTTGGAAGTGAACCTTCTACTCAAACTCAGAAGTATGTCGAGAATTATATCAGAGAATGGTTTGATCTTGAAACAGACCTTCGGCCTTTTTATTCGTTGGCTAAGAAAGATGAACTCTTAAAAGATCTCGTTAAAAAATTCAAAGGGTATCGTATCATTGGCCAACCGGATTTGTTTGAGTCACTTGTTTGGGCTGTGCTTGGTCAGCAAATCAACCTGCAATTTGCTTATACACTCAAGCAACGTTTTGTGGAACAATTTGGAGAGCGAGTGAATTTTGCTGGACAAGATTATTTCCTTTTTCCTGAACCGAAAATCGTTTCTCGACTAACGGATTCTGATTTACTTCCGCTTCAATTCTCAAGACAGAAAAGTAAATATGTAAAATTGATAGGTGAAGCTTTTGAAATAGAAGCTGTTTCAAAGGAAAAATTAAAATCGCTTTCATTTGATGATGCCAAATCTGAATTAATGAAAATCAAGGGCATCGGTAACTGGACAGCAAACTATTCGCTGATGAAAACATTTCGCTATCCTAATGCATTTCCTTTAGAAGATGCAGGTTTACACAACGCAATTAAGAATCTAAAAGGAATGAAGAAAAAACCATCACTTGCTCAAGTAAAAAGGATTTTTAAAAACTATAAAGGCTGGGAAGCTTATGCGACATTATATTTGTGGAAGAGTTTATAGTTACTTCTTAAGCAAATGCGGGCGAACTTCTTTCTCCCAGATTTTATAACCGACTTCGTTTAGGTGAAGTTGATCTTCAACGAACAATTCTGGTCTTGATTTACCGTTTTTGAGCATCTTGGAATAGACGTCCACAAAAACCACATTCTGCGTGGTTGCAAAAAAACTCTTTAATAAACGCGTGGATTCAATCGCCTTTAACTGAAACTTATCGCGTGAAGGACTTGGCTTAAAAGAAATGTAAATGATTGGTGTGTTTGGAAGTTTAGCGCGAATAAGTTGATATAGTTTTTTTGTCTGAAATAAAATTGAATCAACAGTCATTTGCTCTACAGGCAAATCATTTTCGCCAACATAAAGGACAATCTGTCGTGGCTGATATATAAAAACGAGATCATTCAAATAATAGATAATGTCTTTAATCACTGCTCCGCCAATTCCTCGATTAAGTACATTATACTTTCCAAAGGCTACTTGCAAGCCATCCCACTTGCGAATGGAGGAACTTCCAACGAATAAAATCGGGTGAGCTGGACTCTGATAAATAGCGTCAAATTTTTTGATGACCTGAATGTCATCATTGTAACGTTGTGCGTGAACAGAGATAATCTCTAAAAAAGTAAAAACAAAAATGAGATAATGCCGCATGACTAGTCTATTCCTGGTTGTTTGATTACGAAGCCGGTTTTCTTTTTCTCTTCTTCAACAATTTTTTTTACATCGCGGAGAAGTTTTTTGGCATCGTAAATAATTCCGTCTTTGATTGTGTATTTCACTCCGCCAACTCTCGTCACTGTATTTTCTTCTGTTATTTTTATGGCGCCAGTTCCGTAGAGTACTTGCAAATTCTCTAGGGGATTTTGATCTACTACAACAAAATCGGCAAGCTTTCCAATTTCAACGCTTCCCAAATCTTTCTCAACGCCTAGTGCTTGAGCGCCATACAAAGTAGCTGAACGAATGATTTCTAATGGATGGAATCCAGCTTCGCGAAGCAACTCCATTTCACGGATGTAGGAGAATCCATAGAGCTCGAAAATAAATCCTGAGTCCGTACCGATAGTCACACGTCCACCTCTGTTTTTGTATTCATTTATGAACGTCATCCACAGTCTGTAATTTTCTTTCCAAGATACTTCTTGCTCTGTGCCCCAGTTGAACCAATACGATCCATGCGATACGCGGTTGGGTTGATAAAATTCCCACAACTGTGGAAGTGTAAACTGCTCATGCCATTCTTGTCTGCGAGCACGATGCAAATCACGGCTTGCTTCATAGATATTGAAAGTAGGATCAATTGTGAAATCAAGTTCAAGCAGATGATTCATTACTTGATTCCATTTTTCTGAATAGGGCGCAGCCGCTTGTTTCCAAAGTTTTCCTGCTTCCTCAAAACGATGTTGTTCATCTCCATAATTATAATTGAGCGGATAATTTTGAATAGTTGTGCTGACGAGCATGGATTCCGGAAGACCATACCAATGCTCCATACTTGTGAGCCCTGCTTCAGCGGACTTCACTACATTCCATCGCGCGACATCCATTTGAGCATGATGACATGCGGAACGAAGTCCGAGTTTTTTGTTTTCTCGCAAAGCTGCATCCATGATTTCGGGAGCTGCCCCAAAAAATTTTATTCCATCAGCACCTTTCAGTTTATTTTCATTTACCCACGCCCGCGCTTGGTCAGGAGTTGAGATGGGAGTCTTGCTTCCGGATCCAAAAAATGCATAAGCTTTAATTCGCGGAGCGGTGATTGTGTTTTGTTCGCTCTTTGCTTTCTGATCAAGAGTCCAATCGAGTCCATTGCCAGATCCTGGATCGCGAACACTCGTGATGCCATGCCCCATCCAAAGTTTGAAAACATATTCGGCAATAGGAGCTTGACTTCCACCAATATGTCCGTGCATATCTATAAATCCTGGCATCAAATACATTCCAGAGCAGTCCAGTTCTTTTCCATCCTTCTCAAGTTTTGGTCTCCTGCCAGGATTGATAGGCATGCCCGGGTTTCCGACATTCCTGATTTCTGTAATTCGATTTCCTTTTACAACAATATCAACTGGCCCATTAGGTGGTGCACCTGTTCCGTTAATCAATGTGACTCCCCGGATGATCAACTGTGAGTACGGCCCATCGCCTTCTTTTATTTCAGGTGCTTTTTTAACACCGTCTTGAGCTACCGTGCGAATTCCAGTGAAAATAATTAAGGCAAGCAGGATTTTTTTCATCTAAAAGATTTATAGCTAAAGCTATTCATTTTGGGGCCATGGCAAAATTCAATTAGTGCGAACGGAATTAACATCCTATCATTCATTAGGGTAAGAATTAACCTTGATTCAATCGAATTCGATAATAAATTTTAAAATATGGTTTAAAAAATAGCTTATAATGCTGAAATTGTGGTAAAATTTATGAGACATGAGTAAACCACGAACGCGTTGGATAGTAATTTTTGGAATTATCTGTGCTTTGCAGTTTTTGGTCCTTTTTGGAGCTGAAGAACCGATAGCTGATGCTGCCACTACAATCGACAAATCAGATACCGCTTGGATGATTGTGGCAACGGCTTTTGTTCTATTCATGACACCAGGGCTCTCTTTCTTTTATGGAGGAATGGTTAGCGTGAAGAATGTCATCTCGACCATGTTGCAAAGTTTTATCGCACTCGGAGTTATTAGTTTGCTTTGGTATCTGGTCGGTTTCAGTTTAGCATTTGGTGATAGCATCGGAGGGTTGATTGGAAACCCCACAACGTTTTTTGCTTTTCACAATGTTGGTCTTAATCCGCATCCATCATTAGCTCCAACATTTCCATTTTTACTTTTTGCATTATTTCAATTGAAGTTCGCGATCATCACACCGGCCTTGATCACAGGAAGTTTTGCTGAGCGGGTGAAGTTCACTTCGTATTTGATTTTCATGTGTTTGTTTTCGCTTCTTATTTATTGTCCGCTTGCACATTGGACTTGGCACCCGGACGGATTTTTAAGAAAACTTGGTGTTCTGGATTTTGCTGGTGGAACTGTAGTTCATATGAGTGCAGGTTTTGCCGCACTCGCAGGAGCAGCAATTCTTGGTAAACGTCACAACAATCAACATCAACCTGCAAATATTCCTTTCATCATTTTGGGAACAGGAATGTTGTGGTTCGGTTGGTTTGGATTTAATGCAGGCTCCGCTCTTGCAGCAAACGGTTTGGCAGTTCAAGCTTTTGCAACAACAAATATGGCTTCGGCATCAGCGATGATTACTTGGGTTATGTTTGATGCACTTGTCGGAAGAAAAATTTCTGCAATGGGCGCTTGTATTGGAGCAGTAGTCGGACTCGTTGCGATAACGCCAGCTGCTGGCTTTGTAAACGTTGGGCAAAGCGTATTCATTGGATTCGCAGCCGCGATTGTCAGCAACTTAGCTGTTTATTATCGTCAGCGCACTTCACTTGACGACACACTCGATGTTTTCCCTTGTCACGGATTGGGTGGAATTGTTGGAATGATTCTAACTGGAGTATTTGCCAAAGATGTTGGACTAATCAATGGTAAGTTCGAGACATTCGGGTACCATTTACTTGCATTGTTGATTGTAGGCGCCTTTACATTTGGAGGATCTTACTTGATTTTCAAAATTACTGGAATGATTACTCGCTTGCGTGTCTCTCCTGAAGATGAAAGACTAGGGCTTGACATCAGCCAGCACTCAGAAACTTTAGTGACAACAGATCAAACTGCACTTGGTCATGAAGTTGGATTCAATCCTCAAACAACTCCAATTGCGAAGGCAGCAGGGTAAAAGATTTTCTGTGATAAGGTGTGATTCCTAAATTCTTGATTCCTTCACGATGTTCTTCTGTAGGATAGCCTACATTAGTTTGCCAGCCATATCCTGGATATTGAATAGATAATTTTTCCATCAACTCATCGCGATAAGTTTTAGCCAGAACGGAGGCTGCAGCTATACTCAAATAATTTGCATCGCCTTTGATGATGCACTCAAATTTTATTTCACGATATGGTTTGAATCGGTTGCCATCGATCAACAAGAATTCTGGTCTTACAGTGAGTTGATCAAGAGCTTTGTGCATAGCAAGAAATGAGGCATTCAAAATATTTATTTTGTCGATCTCTTGACTGCTTACTTCACTCACGGCCCACGCTTGCGCATCCCTTTTAATTTCCTCTTGTAATAGCGTTCGTTCTTCTTTGGTCAGTTGCTTCGAATCGTTTAGTAATTCATGTTGATAATTTTTCGGAAGGATAACAGCAGCGGCAACAACTGGACCAGCCAAACATCCACGACCAACTTCATCGCAGCCGGCTTCAACTAAATCAGGAGTGAATGATGATTTTAACACTCTTCGCTAAACGTTAATGGTTAATCGTGAATTTTCATGCAATATTACAAGAACGATAACGAATAACTATCAACTGTTATGAACCCTTGGACGACCCTATCGACTGAAGACATCTACGAAAATCCTTGGATAAAATTGGAAGAACATCAAGTTGTAAATCCATCCGGTGGAAAAGGTATTTATGGAAAAGTTCACTTTAAGAATACGGCTATCGGAATTGTGGCGTTAGATCATGAGAACAACACGTGGCTCGTTGGACAACATCGGTACACTTTAAATGAATGGAGCTGGGAAATTCCTGAAGGGGGTGGGCCAATTGGAAAGAGCATTTTGGATTCTGCTAAACGGGAGCTCCTTGAGGAGACTGGTTTGAAAGCTGAGAAATGGAAGGAGATACTAAAAGCACACTTGTCGAATTCTGTCTCTGATGAGGTTGGATATATTTTCATGGCGCAAGATTTAAAAGAAGGGAAGCACGAACGTGAAGCAACGGAGGCCGATATGAAAGTCTGGAAACTTCCTTTTAGTGAAGCGCTGGACATGGTCATGAATGGCAAAATAACCGATAGCTTGAGTGTGATGGGGATTTTGAAAACAGCCAGAATTCTTGGTTTGTAACAATTGGAGGCCGATCGCGTCAAGGAATAGACCTAGCTTTCAATTATTTTTTCATAGAAACAGGAAAAAATGAAACTAATTGTGCCGTTTATAGTATCAGTATAGAATAAATTAGACCCGTAAATTGAGTTAGACATGCCAAAAATCATCGAGACCCATAACATTGCCAAGGTTTACAAAATGGGTAACAACATTGTAAATGCTCTTCAAGACGTTTCCATTTCGATCAACAAGGGTGAATATGTTGCCTTTATGGGGCCTTCTGGCTCGGGTAAGTCTACACTTATGAATATTGTAGGTTGCCTTGATTCGCCTACGAGCGGAACTTACATGCTGAACGGTCAATTGGTAAGTGAGATGACTGAAAATGATTTGGCTGTGACCCGAAATAAGGAAATTGGCTTCGTATTTCAGACATTCAACTTGTTGCCAAGAGCGACAGCTTTAGAAAACGTAGCACTTCCTTTGATTTATGCAGGCTATAGCAAAGACGATCGCGATGAAATGGCCATGGCTGCACTTACTAGCGTGAACTTAGCAGATCGTCATCATCACAGACCGAATGAACTTTCGGGTGGTCAGCGCCAACGCGTTGCAATTGCACGTGCATTGGTGAATAACCCTTCCATTATTTTGGCTGATGAACCTACTGGAAATTTGGATTCCAAAACTTCGTACGAAATCATGAATTTGTTTCAAGAACTTCATGATAGAGGAAATACAATCATTATGGTAACGCACGAAGATGATATCGCCCACTATGCACATCGTATCATTCGCTTGAAAGACGGATTGATTGAGTGGGATCGTGTTAATGAAAATGTGACACGCAGCCCAGAGGTTGTTCCTTCACACTAGAATCTCAGATTAGATTATCGACCTGACTGATGAGGTATTTGTTCAGGGTCAACAATGTTTGAGATGGATTTTATTCTCGAACCCGTTGTGCTTGATGGCGGAACGATGATCGCATAATCCCACCAGTTATTTGTAGCAGCATCTAAGTTGATTGAGCGATAATAACGATCCTTTCCTTTTAAAGATTGGTCAGTATAAGTTGCTCCGAAAGAATTCGGATCATATACTTCATAAAAGACATTTCCGTCCACTACTTTGTATCCTTTGATCACGATGAAGTGTCCCCATCCTTTATATGAAGCATCATAAAATTTGTCAACGTGATAAGATGTATTGTACGTTTCGTCTACATAATACATATCGAGGCAGAGTATAGCGATGTTTCCGCCATCCAACTCATCTTTTAAAAGAGAAATATTTGTAAGCCCGATGGTTGAATTATTTACGGAGTTGTCATTGAGATAATTGATGATGTCGTCAGTGTACCACCAGCCTCCTTGTGATCTGTATTTAGCGCGAGCATCTTGTGGGGTTAAGGCAAAAGCTTTGTTCACCCACTTTATAGACATCGTCACCGAAGTTGGGCCGCAATTCACATTTGAATAAGTACCCGTGTTACCTTGATCAAGATACCAGGAGTAATCTCTGTTGTTGCTCACCGATTTTGTGAGAATCTTGCCCAGACCATACGATTGAGTGACCTGAGAAGGCGCGATTGTCTGCTCATTTTTAGAACAGCTTATTAATAATGAGACAATCAGAATAACAGATATACTGTATTTCATGGCATTGAAGTTAACTGAATAATACAATGCAAAACGTATAACTTTGGTACAAATTTCTATGAAAATATATACGAAGACAGGCGATCAAGGAACAACCGCCCTATTTGGGGGACAAAGACTGCCCAAGTCTGATATTCGGATCGAGGCATATGGAACTATTGATGAGTTAAATTCCTTCTTAGGATTGCTTCGTGATCAAAAAGTGAACGAATCTCGCAAAGATGTTTTGGTTGAAATTCAAGATCGACTCTTTACAATAGGATCGATCTTGGCGACTGAACCAGGAAACACGAAAGTGAAAATTCCATCATTGCAAGAATCTGATATCACGTTTTTTTAGAAAAAGAGATTGATCGAGATTCGATTATCTTATGCCACCAGATGAAATTTTTTGTGTTGCCCGGTGGACATGAGTCAGTATCGATTGGACATGTGAACAGAACGGTTTGCAGAAGAGCAGAACGTTTAGTGATTTCTTTAAATGAACAAATGACAGTTGACTCGCTTGTGATTAAATATCTCAATCGACTTTCAGATTACTTGTTTATGCTTTGCCGGATGATGGCGCATGAACTGAAAGTAGAGGAAGACTCCATTGGAGACCCAGAATGTAACTTAGAACTTATAACCATAAACTTTGAACTTTAAATTATAGCAGCAGAAATCCACACCAAGAAGGGAGTAATGAAAATAAATTTCTTTGAAGCAGATGCTCCAGGTACAGTCAATAATTTTGTGACGCTAGCAGAAAAAGGTTTTTACAACGGACTTACATTTCATCGTGTTATTCCAAATTTTGTAATCCAAGGCGGATGCCCCAATGGCATTGGTAATGGCGGACCGGGATATACTATCGACTGCGAACTGACAGGAAACAATCGGTATCATGACCGCGGAGTTTTATCAATGGCTCACGCTGGTCGTCACGATACGGGTGGCTCTCAATTTTTTATATGCCACTCTAGACAAAACACTGCGCATCTTGATCGTAATCACACGGTGTTTGGCAAAGTCTACGAACTTTCAGAGTGATCGACGAGGTGCTGTTCGGATTCTATCGTGTTTCCCTATTACAAAGAA
>JASGIR010000040.1:0-14051 GCA_049840975.1 Cyclobacteriaceae bacterium
TTTCAACTCCGCCCATTACAATCATGTGATGAAACATAGCTTCAAAATCTTGTAGCCACATAACCGTTTCAACTCCAGAAATAGCTTTAGCCTCTTCTTTCGTTAGCTTGTGTCCATACCATTTTTCTAGATGTTCATTTGGTTGACGGAGAAAAAGAATTTCACGTTTTTTCTCTTCGCGGAAACTTGGACAAATCAATAGTATACTTTCTTCTTGTTCGATGCCTGTGAGATAAAAAAGATCACTGTTTTGTTTGAAAGCCATGGTGCCATCTGCGTTGGTTGGCATGGTGTCATTAGAATTAAAAACAGCTAATGATCCAGGCTTCAGCTCGTTTACAAGTCTCTTTCGATTATTAATGAAAAGTTGTGAGTCTATAGATGAGTACCGCATAATTAAAATTTATAATTTCATGTCTTCGCAAGTTAAACAAAACGACAGGATGAAAATAAAATTTACACCAACCATTATTTTGCTGCTAGTAGCAAACTTTTCCTTAGCTCAGTACAAGCCATCTGCTGAAAATTTGAAGAACCGAGAGTGGTTTCAAGAAGCACGATTCGGACTTTTTATTCACTGGGGTGTGTACAGTATTTTAGGCGATGGCGAGTGGGCAATGAATAATCAGCAAATTCCGATTTCAGCTTATGAAAAATTGCCTTCATTTTTTAACCCTACAGAATTTAATCCTGCCGAATGGGTACAAATGGTGAAAGATGCCGGCATGAAATATATCACGATCACAAGTAAACATCACGATGGCTTTGCGATGTTCGATTCAAAAATTTCTGATTACAACATTGCGAAGCGAACACCATACGGAAAAGATGTTTTAAAAATGCTAGCAGATGAATGCCAGAAACAGGGAATCAAATTGTTCTTTTATCACTCTCAATTAGATTGGCACAATCCCGATTATTTCCCGAGAGGATTTACGGGTGGAAGTTTTACCGGACGCAAAGAGGAAGGCGACTGGAATAAATACCTCGACTATATGGATTCCCAGCTTTCGGAGTTACTCACTAATTATGGACCGATCGCTGGAATTTGGTTTGATGGTATGTGGGATAAAAAAGATGCCGACTGGCGTTTGCAAAAAACGTATTCACTGATTCATCAACTTCAGCCAGGAGCATTGGTGGGAAGCAACCATCATCGTGCGCCTTATGAAGGAGAAGACTTTCAGATGTTTGAAAAGGATTTGCCCGGACATAATACCACTGGATTTGCCCCTGAGCAAAAAATAGGTGATCTGCCGAAAGAAATTTGTGAAACGATAAATAACTCCTGGGGATTTAATCTCAAGGACAATCAGCATAAGAGCAAAAAAGACCTTGTTCAATATTTAGCGAAAGCCGCTGGATACAATGCAAATTTTTTATTGAATGTGGGGCCGATGCCCAATGGCAAAATACAATCTGAGCATAAAGCTGCCTTGAAAGAAGTTGGTGAATGGTTGAAAGTTTTTGGCGAAACTATTTATGGGACACAAGGAGGCCCTCTCTCTGAACGAAACTGGGGTGTGACTACACAAAAGGGAAATAAAGTTTATGTGCACATTCTCAGTTGGCAAGATGAGACTCTGACGATTCCCAAGCTGAGTAAAAAAGTTGTTTCAGTAAAACTGTTTAAAAACAAAACCGTTTTAAAATTTAATGAAAGTGAATTTGGAGTGAGTATTCAAATTCCAAAATCGATGCAGGATGAAATTGATACGGTGGTAGAATTGGAGTTGAAATAATCAACTCAACCCACTGAGGAAATCTCTTTCTTCAAAAATTTCTGATTCGATTGTAAAATCATCAGAATCTAAATAAGCAGGGAAGCGATCGCGATAAGCTTGCAAAGCGTGTGCGTTGAGTTCAATTGTCTTGATTGCCTCGACTCCTTCGACAGTAAAAATTGGATCTCCTTTCGGACCGATAATGGCGCTATGGCCGTTGTATTCAATTCCGTTGCCATCAGAGCCAACTCTGTTTACACCAACACAATAACTTAAGTTCTCAATGGCGCGAGCGCGAAGTAAAGTTTCCCAAGCTGTGGCGCGAACTTCTGGCCAGTTGGCTACATAAACCAATAAATCGTAAGAAGGTTTTTTCAAGGACGCATTCCAGCGGTTGCGGCTCCACACTGGGAAGCGCAAGTCATAACAAATCAATGGGCAGATTCTCCAACCTTTCCAATGGCCGATCAGCAAACTTTCACCTTGAGAATAAACAGTTTGTTCTTCGGCCATGCGAAATAAATGGCGCTTGTCGTAAGTCTTAAAATTTCCACCTGGCTCCATCCACAACAAACGATTGTAATAACGTTCGTGAACATGGGCTATAAAACTACCCAAAATCAATGCCCCTGTTTGATCGGCCATTTGTTTCATCCACTTGAACGTGCGCATGTTCATCATTTCGCCCAACTTATTGGCTTTCATGGTGAACCCTGTGGTGAACATTTCAGGTAGGACAATCACATCAGTTTGGCCAGCCTGCCAGATTTTTTCCTCAAACATGGCCAAATTAGCGCCAATGTCCTCCCAATGGATGTCTGACTGGATAATAGTGATTTTTAAGTCCTGCATGGCTTCTGAAACGGAGTGCAAAGAAAACAAGTTTTCTCATAAATCCGCACTGCAATTTTGACTGTTTTTTAAGGAGAATTTTAGCCTGCCAGGCTCAGATTTTGCGCAATATTTCACCCGCTTTCTGCAAAGTTTCCTCACTTTTTGCGAAGCAGAATCGAAGCAGCTTATGGTCGGAGTGATCTTTATAGAAAGCTGAAACTGGTATAGGGGCAAGTTTCATTTCTTTGGTCATCCATTCAGACATTTCAGTGTCGGACTTCTTGAAGCTGTCATTGTAAGAAAGAAGCTGGAAATAGCTACCAAAGCAAGGCAATGGCTTAAGTGAAGTGCCCTTGATTTGCTGAAGGAAATATTCTTTTTTGCTGATAAAAACTGCCTAGATGAAGATAATTTTCAGGATCGGAAAGAAATTCTGCCAATGCTAACTGAACTGGAGTGTTAACACTAAATGTAATGAACTGATGTGCTTTGCGAATTTCTTTTGTGATATTCTCTGGCGCTACAGTATAGCCAACCTTCCAACCCGTTGCATGAAATGTTTTTCCGAAAGAAAAAACAGCAATGCTTCTTTCTTTTAGCGAAGGATATTTCAACACACTTTCGTGTGATTTATTTTCGAAAATAATGCGTTCGTAAACTTCATCACTCAACACGATCAAATCATGATCATTTGCAATCTCCTCAAGTGTTTTTAAATCTGATGGACCAAGTACAGAGCCCGCAGGATTGTGCGGTGTGTTTATCATGATCATTCTTGTACGTGAAGTGATTTTCTTTTTCACTTCATTCCAATCAATTGAAAAATTGGGCGGAGTTAAATTGAGATGAATCGGAACGCCTCCATTTAATCGGATGGCGGGATCGTAAGAATCGTACGAAGGATCAAACAGAATCACTTCATCATCTTTTCTGATTAGTCCAGCAATCGCTGCAAAGATGGCTTCTGTTCCTCCAGCTGTCACTGTGATTTCAGTTTCGGAATTGATTTCACATTGATAGGTTTTGAATATCACTTCGCTAATTGCTTTCCGCAATTGCGGCATGCCAGGCATTGGTGCGTATTGATTGTACCCTTCCTTCATTTTTTGATGAATGAGATCAATCAATATTGATGAGACGGGAAAATCAGGGAAACCTTGAGAAAGATTGATGGCATTATTTTCTAGCGCCATCTTAGACATGACACTAAAAATAGAAGTTCCAACTTCAGGAAGACGCGAGGTTAAGTTCAACGTTGAATTAGTTTGAACTCAAAATTAAACTCGTTTTGCAAATTCACAATCCAAAAGATTGTGAGGATCATTTCAACTGTCGAAATTCCTTCCGAGCCAATTGAAATTGAAAATAAAAGAATGATAAAAAGAATAGTCCGTAGATCACGAAAAGAGGTCGGCCAACAATAGTTCGAAATGAATCGTAAAAACCAACTTTATAGTATTGACAAAGATTGTGAGCTGTGGCAATAATTCCACCGAAAATCATCACTCGAATTAGGATATATCCAACATGCCCAGCTGTTGTTTTCAAATCTTTTGGTATTCTGTATAGAGACTGAAAATATTTCCCTGGCTCATTGAAATAGCAGATGGAGATGTATTCAAAAATATTTTTCGGCTTTGCTGTCAATGATTTTGGCCTGTAATGAAATGAATAGTAGTAAAAGGCAGTCAATGCGATCAGACAGATAATCGTGTTGACAATAATGAGGCCGTTCCAACTCATTCCAAGGTAAGATGTGAGAGGGTTGGTTTCATCTTTATAGCCGTCTGGCTTGTGAAACCATAAGCCTGTTGAATAAAAATCAGAGCAGCGTGTCATCAACAGAAGTAATGACACTAAAACAAAATTCAGTTTAACTCTTCTCATAAATGGAAATTCAAATCAAGTTAAACCAAGTGCACTTTCGAAAGTGTTAAACAGCTGTTAATCTTAAGATGCAGTTTATTTTTTTAGCGGAGCTAGAATTCTGTATTCCGTTTCCACATCTCCTTTGCTAATGTCAGCAAGTTTGCCTTTGAGTGTACGTTTTTTCAGCGGTGATAAATAATCGATAAATAGTTTTCCTTCGATGTGATCGTATTCATGCTGGATAATGCGCGCTTTCATGCCATCAAATTCTTCTTCGAAAGCATTCCAGTTTTCATCAAAATATTTGATGCGCAATTTTTCAGGCCTTTCTACTTCTTCACGAATATTTGGGATACTCAAACACCCTTCTTCAAAACCCCAAGGCTCGCCAGTTTCGTTCAAAATAATTGGGTTGACAAACGTTTTTTTGAAGTCTTTGAGTTTAGGTTCGTCTTCAAGAGTCGTTCCATCAACAATAAACAACCGAATGCTTTTTCCTATCTGCGGAGCTGCCAATCCAATACCGTGCGCAGCGTGCATCGTTTCAAACATATCGTTAACTAATTCAGTTAAAACGGTGCCTTTTTCAATGTCACTTGCTCTCTTGCGCAATACGGGGTCTCCGTACATAACGATAGGATAAATCATACTTCAAATTTTGGTGCAAAGTTAAAAATAGAATTCAGTAAAAGTTAAAAACTTCTAACCCTTGAATCCTGAATTCTTGCTTTCAAGATAATTCTGAAGAATAAGCACTGCGCTGATTTTGTCAACATTTCCTTTGACCTGACGATCCTTCTTTTTCATGCCACCGGAAATCATGGCATCGAGGGCGAGAGAGGATGTAAAGCGTTCGTCCACTTCTACAATTTCTTTATCAGGGAATTTTTTTTTTGAACTCTGCAATAAATGTTCTAACCGCAGTCGCATTTTCCGAATCGGTGTTGTTCAGTTTCTTCGGCATGCCAATCACTACTTCGCTTACTTGTTCTTTTTCAAAATACTTTTTCAGATAAACTAAAAGCTGAGAAGATTCAATGGTTTCTAAAGCTGTGGCAATGATTTGCAGAGGGTCTGTTACAGCAAGGCCTGTTCGTTTGGAACCGTAATCAATTGCTAAAATTCGAGGCATGAATTAATTCCACTTTGCCTTTTCAAAAAAAGCAGCCTTCACTTGGCTTTCGAGGAGCATCGCTTTCGGAAAAAGAATTTCGTTTTCAATTCTTGCGTGCGCCTGAAGATTTTTTTCAAACTCAATCAACTCGGTATAAATCACTTTTACGTGAAGCGGAGCGTCAGCTGTTAAATAATAATCTTTCGTGATTTTGCGGATGCCTGTCATCTCATCATCGTGAGCTTCATGTTCTAAGGCGCATTGCTGCAGCGAATGCTTTTCCATGGCATGATACAAACGCGAAGGATGGTAGCGACCTTGCGCTGCGCGTTCGAGCGTGCAGATGTATTTGAAAAGCGTATCTTCTTCTTCGTAAATGTGATGAATGAAATCTTCCATGAACAATGGAAAAAGAATTTTCAAATCCTTTTCCACAGATTCGTATTCCTTGTGACCGGCTTTAAAATTTAAAACCAGCTTATGGATGAAAGGAAGCTTATGCTTGATGAATAAGTAATGAGCGTGTTTTAGGTATTCAATGATAAGGTCGATGCGGTAGGAAAATAAAGGCAGGTCAGCTTCTTTGAAATTTTCTTTTGACAACTGAAGTCCTTTCACCACAGGTTCGGTTGCCAAGCCTTTCTCTGCGCAAACTTGTTCCAATGTCTGTGTTGGATATTCATAAAACGGAATTCCGAACGAGTATAAGACATGCGCCAGCAAGTGATCATGACTCACAAGCTCCGTAATTTTCTTATTAATCAGGTCGAACGGTTTCATGGAAAGTAAAGATAGCGAATCAATCTCTATCTTTGATGGGAATTAACGAGTATGCGTGAGGATTATTTGAAAGGCGAAAGAGAAAACCAGAGTTCGGCCGATAAGGAATTGGAAAAAGCACTTCGCCCGCTTTCATTTGATGATTTTACAGGTCAGCAAAAAGTTACCGACAATCTGAAGGTGTTTGTTCAGGCTGCCAAACAGCGCAGTGAGCCTCTCGATCACGTACTTCTACACGGCCCTCCCGGCCTCGGCAAAACGACACTTTCTTTTATAATTGCGAATGAACTTGGTTCAAATATTAAAATCACATCGGGTCCGGTATTGGACAAGCCGAGCGATCTGGCCGGGTTGCTGACCAATTTAGAAGCGCACGATGTTTTGTTCATCGATGAGATTCACCGGCTCAATCCCATCGTTGAAGAATATTTGTATTCGGCCATGGAAGATTTCCGAATCGACATCATGCTTGATAGCGGCCCGAATGCTCGATCAGTACAAATTGGATTGAACCCATTCACGTTGATTGGAGCAACAACTCGCGCTGGGTTACTTACCTCTCCGCTGCGAGCTCGTTTTGGAATCAATGCAAGGTTAGAATATTATGATTCGCAACTACTGACGAAAATAATTAAGCGATCTTCAGTTATTTTGAATACGCCAATCGAGAATGATGCTGCGTTCGAAATCGCGAGAAGAAGTCGTGGCACACCACGTATTGCAAATAATCTTTTGAAACGCACTCGCGATTTTGCACAGATTAAAGGAGATGGGGCAATCACAAAACCAATTGCTCAACTTGCACTCAATGCACTTGATGTTGATGAAAATGGTTTGGACGACATGGACAACAGAATTCTTAGTGCGATCATCGAAAAGTTTAAGGGTGGTCCAGTTGGACTTACAACTATCGCCACTGCGGTAAGTGAAGAAGCGGAAACGATCGAAGAAGTTTACGAACCTTTTTTAATTCAGGAAGGATACATCAAACGAACATCGCGCGGACGTGAAGCAACAGAACTCGCTTACAAGCATCTGAAAATTCCAAGACCAAGAACGCAGGGATTATTCGATTGACATTGCTGTTTAGATGCACAGTTGTAATGATCTCGTTCTTTAACAGGGAAGGTATTTCACCGTTAGAAATTGTGAGAGATTGAATCGTTTGAGGTTAGTTTTTGGGTGATTCCCACCAGTCTACTTTACTAACACCATATGTGATTCCCACTTTTTTGAATAATTCTTTTGTCAATCTGAATTTATAACTGCAAAGAGCCGAGATTTTTATTGACTCAGGCCCAATTTCATATCGCTTACACTCATAACATATTTCAATATATCCGATCACATTTTTCTCTTTATCCAAAAATAGAATAGCGTTTCTAGGGCTATAGCACATAGCGACTTCTTCACCAATTTCTGTCAGGCTAGGGTCATAGCCATAGTTAACTAATAAATCCAAGACAAAATCTTCATCTTTTGATTTCAAAGTTTTTGATTCAAATAGTTGTGATAAATTAACCCTTCCATCTTTTTGTGGCAGATGAGCAATTGAATCACCTTTTAGGTTTAAGGTCCCTTTGAAAGATACAAGCCTAATCTCATTAGTTTTAGAAAATGGGAAAATTTTCTTGATCTCTTTGTTACTTAGATTGCTGATTTTCTTGCAGTCAATCCCTTGTGCATTTGCACATTGAATTAGCAAGAGAATATAGAAAACAAATGAACCTCTCATTATAGCTTTATTTCCTCTTCGAAACGATCACACTACTCACTACAAAACTGATTGTGCCAAGAACAATCATCAGAAGTGTTTGCCATGTCCAGAAGACAAATACAAATGCTACTGCATCGGTTTTGGCAATATTGTAAAGTGTAGTCAAACCTAGTGGAACAAGCACGTGATAAGAACCAGTGCCGCCCGGAAGTGGCGCGGCCATTGCAATTGAACCTATTGCGAATAATGTAACTACAGCACCGAAACCCAAGTGAGAAGTTTCAGGAAAAGCTTTTAGCACCAAATAGCTCATTACGAAATACAAACTCCAAATGGCCAGAGAATAAAACACAAAGAGCCATTTATTTTTGAGTTTGAAGACAGACAACATTCCATCCGTAAATCGCCCGATGATTTCGATGACTTTCGGATTCTTCCTTAGGAAATAAATGGCAGCCAAAAAAAGAATTCCAGCAGCCAGGACAATCCACAACCAAACAGGGATCGTCATTTTCTTTCCCGAAGAAAAATCAAGTGAGTCAATGAACGATTTTAATTTTTCCCATTCTATGTAAAACGAAGTAGCGATGAGCACTAAAAGACAAACAACATCTGCGAGTCTTTCTGTAACTACAGTTCCAAATGAAGTTTCTACTGGGGTTTTTTCTAATTGAAAAAGCGTATAGCAACGAGAAACTTCACCGCCACGTGGTACAGCAAGGTTTACTAAATATCCGGTCATCAATGACCAAAAACTGTTTGACAATTTTACGATTTGACCTGTTGGTTCGAGAAGCATTTTCCAGCGAAGCGCTCTGACTATATGACTCAGCACTGCTGCGATTGCCATTAACCACAAATAGACTTTGTCGCATTTTTGCCAAGCGTTCCACAGGTAGTCGATTTTATTTTCGCCCTCAACTTCAAGTCCACGAAGCGACAACCAGAGCAATGCAAAAGCAATCGCCAGCATCAACACGTAGCGTATTCCAGATTTGAAGCGTTGCATTTAAAATTAGGCGAGTTTGTTTTCTGGTGTAGGGAAGATGAGTGTCGGCTTAAATTTTTTAGCTTCCTCAAATTCCATGGATGCATATGAAATCACAATAACGATGTCACCAACGTGAGCCAATCGCGCAGCTGGTCCATTCAAGCAAACCATTCCACTGTTACGTTCACCTTTGATCACGTAAGTTTCTAGGCGCTCTCCGTTATTCACGTTTACGACTTGTACTTTTTCGCCTTCAATAATATTGGCTGCATCCATCAAGTTTTCATCAATTGTAATGCTTCCAACATAATGTAATTCGGCTTGAGTGATCTTCACTCGATGAATCTTTGATTTTAAAACGTCAATTCTCATTCGTTCAATAATAAATTATCTATCAATCGTATTTCGCCCACGAACCCGGCAATCAATAACACAGTTTCGTTGCTAACGGTTTCAGTTGATTTTAAGTTTTCTGTATCGACTAGCTCGAAATATTCTAGTCTTACTCCTTCCGTAGTTTTAAATTTTTCTCCGACCACTTCCTTTACTTTTGAAATAGCTTTACCAGCTTTCAATAAATTTTTTGCTTCATTAAGAGATTGAAAAAAGATGGTTGCTTTTTTTCTTTCACTTTCATTCAATCGCATGTTGCGTGAAGACATCGCCAGCCCATCAGCTTCACGAAGGATCGGCATTGGTTTCAATTGAATATTAAACTTCAATTCGCGTACCAGCTTTTCAATGACCTTAAATTGTTGAAAATCCTTCTGCCCGAAATAAGCGACAGTAGGATTTACCACATGAAAAAATTTCGAAACAACCAGTGCTACTCCGCTAAAATGTCCTGGCCTAAATTTTCCTTCTAAGATTTTGTCGAGGTCACCAAAATCAAATTTTATGGTCGCCTCGCTTTCATACATTTCTTTTACATCGGGAGCAAATACAATGTCACAACCTGCATTTTTTAGCATTTCCAGGTCGCGCTCAAGAGTGCGGGGATACTTTTCGAGGTCTTTGGGATTGTTGAATTGAGCGGGGTTTACAAAAATGCTGCAGACCGTAAGATTGTTTTCGCGTTTTGAGGCTTTGATTAGGGATACATGGCCTTCATGGAGAGCGCCCATGGTGGGAACTAAACCCACAGAAGATGAGTTTGAAATTTGGCTCAAAAAGGCCCTTAATGGCTTGATTTCCTTAAAAAATTGCATTTTTTGGCCTCTTTTTAAAGCCCGCAAATATAGCCCTTATGTTTAAACTAAAGTTGATTAAGGGTCAGATTTTCAGTACCTTTGTGCTCCCGTTTTCTTGTCGTAACAAAATTCAACAGATATGTCAAAAATCCGCATTCTCTACGTAGCCAGTGAGATTAACCCGTTTTTGCAAACAACCGAAGTAGCTGATTTTGTAAGGAAGCTGCCTCAAGCCATGCAAGAGCGCGGAATGGAGATCCGCATACTGGTGCCACGTTTTGGTTTGATCAATGAACGTAAAAATAGATTGCATGAAGTGGTTCGCCTTTCAGGTATAAACATTGCCGTGGGCGATGAAGAAAAACCCTTGATCATTAAGGTGGCTTCCATTCCAAATGCAAAGCTTCAAGTGTATTTTATCGACAACGAGGATTACTTCCATCGCAAGTCGATGTTCCATGATAAAGAAAATAAATTCTTTGAGGACAACGATGAGCGCGCGATCTTCTTCTGCAAAGGAGTGATTGAAACTGTGAAGAAATTGGGCTGGAGCCCTGACATCGTTCATTGCAACGATTGGATCACAAGCTTCATTCCATTGTATTTGAAAACCACTTACAAAAACGATCCTTTGTTCAAAAACTCAAAGAGCGTTTTCACGATTTACAACAACAGCTTCTCATACAAATTCAAAGGTGATTTGATGGGCAAAGTTCGTATGCTTGATATCGAAGACAACATGCTCGGCCATTTGAAAACTGCCGATTATGAGGGCTTCATCAAATTAGGAGCGCAATGGGCTGATGTTGTGAATGTAGCAGGTGATGGAAAGAAACTCGAAGGTTTGGTAAAAAAAATCAAGGAGAAAAAAGTTTCAGCAATTGAGAAAGACGATGACTATGCTGAATCGTTTTACAATATCTACACCGACCTTGTTGGCTAAATCGTAAAAAAGTCCAATTGAAGAAGTCAGGCGTGAATAATTCACCCTGACTTTTTTATTTTCGTTAAACTTTTGAAATTGTATTGTTGTTCGTAAGAAAATTAAATGGATAGACTATGTGTGGAATTGTAGCTTATGTGGGGCATCGCCAAGCCAGCGACATCATCATCAAAGGTTTAAAGCGCCTTGAATATAGAGGTTATGACAGTGCTGGGATTGCGTTGCTCAACGGAGGATTGAATGTGTACAAGAAAAAAGGAAAAGTCTCTGAGCTTGAAGGGTTCATTGCAAAAGAAAACCTCAGCAGCACAATCGGAATGGGTCACACACGATGGGCTACGCACGGTGAACCTAATGATGAAAATGCCCATCCACATTATTCTGCAACAAAGAAATTGGCCATTATTCACAATGGCATTATCGAAAATTATAATTCACTGAAGCAAGATTTGCTTCGCAAGGGCCACAAATTTGAAAGTGAAACAGACACAGAAGTTTTCATTCATTTCATTGAAGATATTAAGAGCAACGAAAAATGCTCGCTTGATGAAGCGGTACGTTTAGCATTGACAAAAGTGGTAGGAGCGTACGCAATTGTTGTGATGTCACTTGAAGATCCAGATTTGCTTATAGCTGCTCGTAAAGGAAGTCCGCTCGTAGTTGGTGTTGGTAAAGGTGAATTCTTTATGGCTTCTGATGCAACTCCGATTATTGAATACACAAACGAAGTTGTTTACCTCAACGATCAGGAAATTGCTGTTGTCAATAATGGAAAACTCAACATCAAGAACACAGCAAATCTTCCGCTCACTCCGTATGTTCAAACCGTTGACCTCGAATTGGAAGCAATTGAAAAAGGTGGCTTTGAGCATTTCATGTTAAAAGAGATCTTTGAACAATCACGCTCGATCAAAGATTGTATGCGCGGTCGTTTGGATTCGAATGCATGGCCGACTTACACTCGGAGGTCTGCGTGAATATGTAACTAAGCTTGTGAATGCGGATAGGATTTTAATTGTTGCGTGTGGTACTTCTTGGCATGCGGGTTTGGTAGCAGAGTATTTCTTTGAAGAGTTTTGCAGAATTCCTGTTGAAGTGGAATATGCTTCAGAGTTTCGTTATCGCAATCCCGTGATTCGCGAAGGTGACGTTGTCATTGCGATTTCGCAGTCTGGAGAGACAGCAGATACATTGGCTGCAATTGAGTTAGCGAAATCAAAAGGTGCAATTATTTTCGGGGTTTGTAATGTCGTAGGTTCTTCCATTCCAAGGCTTACTCATGCGGGAGCTTATACTCATGCAGGCCCAGAGATTGGCGTTGCAAGTACAAAAGCTTTCACAGCACAGCTCACAGTGCTCAACATGATTGCACTGATTGTTGCTCAGAAAAAAGGAACAATCACGGAACAAAAATTTCATGAGATGTTGGTAGAGATGGAAAACATTCCTGCCAAAGTTGAAAAAGCATTGAAGCTCAATGCACAGATTCAAGTCATCGCTGACGAATTTAAAAATGCTCGCAACTTTATTTATCTAGGTCGCGGGTACAATTTTCCTGTTGCACTTGAAGGCGCATTGAAGTTGAAGGAAATTTCATACATACACGCAGAAGGTTATCCAGCTGCTGAAATGAAACACGGACCAATTGCATTGATTGATGAAGAAATGCCTGTAGTTGTTATCGCGACAAAAGATGCATCCTACGAAAAAGTAGTTTCCAACATTCAAGAAGTGAAAGCCCGCAAAGGTCGTGTTATCGCGATCGTCACTGAAGGTGATACGCATATTCCTAAAATGTCTGAGTTTGTGGTGGAGGTTCCGGCCACATTAGATCCACTTATGCCATTGATATCTGTGGTTCCATTACAACTTCTCTCGTATCACATCGCTGTGATGCGCGGTTGCAATGTGGACCAGCCAAGAAATTTAGCGAAGAGTGTTACTGTTGAGTAATTATTGATCAGAAAGAATAAGTCAGCTATTTTTTTCTAGGGTACAATAATCAGTGGCCTGTTTATTTTTTCCATCAGGTCTTCAATAGATTGCTTCTGAATGGTGTTCATTTTATTCCCAACTACCAGAAAGTTGATTTTGCTTTTTTTCTAGAATGCTCTCTTACACGGTCTTCAAGGAAACCGACTTCTGTTTTGAAATCGTAGGTGACACCTGCTTCACTTCAAATTTGTTTCAAGTGCGTTGAATTTTTTCAAAGCATCGTTTTCAATCTGGTTTTTCATACTCGCAGCTTCTCCTTCAATTCCATCAAGTAATCGATAAGCGTATAAAATGGTTAAGGGTTCATTAAACTTTTGAGCTAAACTCACTGCACAGCGTAATGCATCTTTCGAAGATTCGGAGAAATCAACAAGCACAGAGTATTCCTTTGATCATTATAGATACTTTCAGCCAAACATACGAGATGGCTAGAGGAGAAGAGTTCTTTTATACGTCACCTGAAAAAATGATTTTTATCATAAACTAGCTTTGCTAAATTGTCAAACTTGGAATCTGACAATTTATGGACACATCATTGGTGCCAAATGAAGCCTACCGCGAGATTTTTCAAAGCATGTCGGAAGGTATTATCATGGTGGAGGAAAACGGACGCATAGCGATTGCGAATCCCGTGGCTGAACAACTTTTTGGCTATGACACGAATGAGCTGAATGGTAAGATGTTGGAAGATTTGCTTCCTGAGCGCTTCAGACGTGGTCACGTGAACTTCAGAATGGCATTTAATTCAGATCCGCATCCACGTAAAATGGGTTTTGGTCGTGACTTAGTTGCGCTTCGCAAAAACGGAGCAGAGTTTCCTGTTGAAATTAGTTTAAGTTATGCGCGGATGAGAGGGAAATCTTTTGGTGATGGCTTTTATCAGCGACATATCGC
>JASGIR010000041.1:0-50385 GCA_049840975.1 Cyclobacteriaceae bacterium
AAGGTTAATAGGGAAACACGATAGAATCCGAACAGCACCTATCAGTAACGATCACTTTCGAGTTAGGCGAAGTTACAAGGCCTTTCAGCACCTGAACTCCATTCCATTTCACAAATAAATCATTCAAGCTTTCAGAAACTGTTGCGTTATATTTTCTAATAGCTTCGGCTTCTATCTGCATACGCTCAGCCTCTTTCTTTTGCTTGTTTGATGATGTACTCCATTTGCAAAGCTTCTTGCTCTGATTTCAATTTGTTTCAACAGCCTGGAATATTTGAGGTGGCATCGTTATCTCTTTTAATAGACTGTATCAACTACAAAACCCCTGTCGCTAATGCCAGCAACCAGTTCATCGAGAATTTCTTTTTCTATTTTTTTCCTAATGAATGGCAGATAGTTCTTTAGCATAGTAGGTTCCACAAATGTGGCGAGCAAAATCATGGTAGTTTGTCTCAACAATTACTTCTTGATAGTTCATGCCATATTTTTGTGTATATTTCTTTTGCGGCTTCAGGCTTGACATGGTACAGTAGCGAGATTGCCGAATTTCTAGTTAAACCCTCTTTGGTCGGTGCATCAAGCTCGTTGTAGCTTCCACTGTCCGCATTGGAATTTTCTTGATGGTTGTTATGAAGGGATTGTAAACATAGGGCCCCTGTGGCAAGTGATCACTTTTGATTTTACCAAGAGTCTGCTTTATACCCACTTCGCCACAGGACGCACAATAGCACATGATGAAAATAGTGCGCACGCAGCGAAACCTACGAACACTTTTTGAACGGTTTTCATAAAATTCAGAATTGATTAAGATTTAAAATGAATTGAAAAAAAGTAGAGTGTTCCGAAAGGCTGATGTTTAAATTGTTTAACGATGCAGGTTAGATAAAAGTTGTGTTTGATGGTTTAACATCGCTGACTAAAATCATTCTGTAACTATTTTATTTTCGATTAATTTTGGGTCAATACTATTCTCATGCCAGATCATTCATTATTCCTAAAAAACCTGTGGTACTTTGCTTTCCATGGCTCATCCTTAAAATCTGGGAAGCTGGTCGGACGGGAAATCCTTGGTGAGAAAATTGTCTTTGGTCGCGATAAAGATGGTAATCCATTTGCCCTTCGAGATAACTGCGCGCATCGAGGTGTTCCTTTGTCACAAGGCTGGTTTAAAAATGACACCATTCAATGTTGCTATCACGGTTGGGAATTTGGTACCGATGGTGTTTGCAAAAGCATTCCAGCGCTTCCACCTGGAGGCACAATCGACATTTCAAAAATCAAGGTGTTCCAATATCCCTGCAGAGAGATAAGCGGAACGATTTGGGTATACATTCCAGAAAAGAAATTACCTAACACTGAACCCAAAATGCCACCACCAGATTTGGTTTTAGCTAAGGACAAAAAGTTTCTTCATGTAGAAACGGTGACACTTCCAGCAGATATAGATCACTCAGTTATTGGATTAATTGATCCATCACATGTTACGTTCGTTCATCAATCGTGGTATTGGCGTTCGGCAAAGAAATTGAAATTGAAAGAAAAGAAATTCGAACCTACACCACTTGGATTTAAAATGGTTCGTCATGCGCCATCGAACAACTCTAAGGGCTACGGAATTTTAAAAGGAGGAACTTCAACGGAAATTACTTTTGAAATCCCAGGGATTCGTACGGAACATATCAAAGTGGGAGAGAAGCACGAAATCATTTCGATAACTGTTCTCACACCGATCAATGAAAAGGAAACAGAACTAACTCATATTTTTTATAGCACTCTCGCCATTTCTCGATGGTTCTGGTGGCCACTAAAAAGACTTGGAAAACAATTTATTGGCCAAGACTTGGGGGTGTTTAGAAAATTAAGTGAAGGACTTAAATCTAAGCCAACTCTTTCACTGATTGGAGAGCCAGACATGCAAGCTCGATGGTACTATGAGATCAAAAGACTGTGGGCTATTTCTCAACAAAACAATGAGCCCTTTGAAAACCCAGTGAAGCCCCAAACTTTGCATTGGGTAACTTAAAAAAAATTAAAAGCAAACCTATAAGCCGGGTTCTGTTTCCTGATGTTATCGGGACGCTTATCATTTATCTAGTCCTGACATTACTGTCAGGATCGAGCAGCCTACCCAACCGCACTTGCTTTCGCACACAACGAGCCGCTGTGTCTTTCAAAGTACGGCCTATTTGGCCTTTCAACCCGTAAGGCTTGCCATGCGCACTTCATCACTGAAATGCCGGTGAGCTCTTACCTCACCTTTTCACCTTTTCCCACTACGACAAGTCGCAGCGGGTAGTTTGTTTTCTGTGGCGCTATCTGTCTCTCTCTTGCGAAAAAGCCTTCCTGTTAGGAAGTACGGTGCCCTATGTTGCCCGGACTTTCCTCCCAATCCAGTAAGATTAGGCGATAAGCCGGTTTGCTTTGGTGCAAAGGTAATTTATTGAAAACTTATTTCTGTTAAATTTGAAATACCCAAACTCACCCTTATGAAAGTCGCTATTCGGTTTTTACTCCCATTGCTTTTTGTCTTTTCGTCTGCGAAAGCGCAAATAAGACCTGATACCGTAAAAGTTGGTGCATTTGTAATTAGTGTTCATGATATCAATTTTCATGATATGGAGTACACCGCAAGGTTTTGGTTGTGGTTTGTATATAATAACCCAAAACTTGATTTCTCTAAACAAATTGATATACCCAATGCCAAAGACATTGATATTTCATCTGTGAGTATTGATACAGTCAATGGTAAATATTGGGCTCAAATGCGTGTCAAATGCACGATGAAAGAAAATTGGCGCGTTCATGATTTCCCTTTTGACAAACAGCATCTGAAAATTATTGTTGAAGATGAAGAATTGGATATTAGCCAACTTGTCTTTGTAGCCGACACAGCCAATAGTCGATTTGATAACATTGAAGTGCTTGACAATTGGATTGTAGATGATTTTAAAGTAACCACAAGTAAAAGCATTTATAACACTTCTTTTGGGAACCCAGAGCCTGGTCACAAAATGCAGATTTTTTCGATGTTCAATATTCAAATGGGCATCGAACGCGAAGCGAAAGGTCTTTTCTTGAAAATATTTCTTGGAATGTATTTTGCCTTTCTCATCGCTCTTGTGAGTTTTCTGTCGGACACCAATGAACTTGAGCCAAGATTTGGGTTGCCAGTTGGTGGTTTGTTTGCTGCAGTAGGTAACAAATATATTATTGACTCGCTGTTACCTGAATCCTCGCAATTCAGCTTAGTTGATATTCTTCACAGTTTAACTTTTCTAGGCATCTTCGCGATCCTTACCGTATCGGCAGTTGCATTGAAACTACACAATAATGATAAAGTGGATATGGCTCATCGCATCAATAAAATCGGAGCTATGATTGTGACTGTTGGCTACATCGTTGCCAACATCTATTACATTCTCACCGCTTAATTAATGTGACCGTGGTACTTTAATTCTTTCTCGCGTTCGGTATCTTCTTTTTCGCGCTTGATACGGACCTTGGCGGGCGGGCCAACCATGATAGGTACGTTTTCAACTTCGACATTGGCGAGTTCTAGACCGTACATTTCTTCAGTTGCTAAGCTGTGCTTTTTGATGAAGCGGTATCCTTGAATGATCAAATTGTCAAAATTGGAAATTTCGCTATCTACAGATGCAAGTGAATGAAGAATTACAAATTTGAAATCGGCAGGCATACTATGTCGGTTCAAAGAATCATAGTGACTGATCAAATCAATTTCAGATGTTTCGGCTAAATCATGTAAGATTTTATTGAAGAGCAGATTCACTCGATGGTCTGCTTTAAAACCTAATTTAATTCGAATGAAAAAACATTTCTTCGGAATGATTGTATCGACAGAGTATTTCGATGTGTATGGACTATCAACAGTGTCTACGTGGACAAACCAATATACATCAGCACGTTTAGGTCGCTTTTTGAAAATGGAATAAACGATGTTCGAATCGATATAACGTTTACTATCAGCAACAGCCATGTACACCAAATTCGTTGCTTCTTTTGGGATTGAATTATCAGCTTGCAGGTCTTGAATCAGAGGAACGTAATGTTTCAAGTCAACAAACTCAGTATGTCTATCGCGAAGATGTCTAGCTTTTAGAAGTACAAACATCATCGTAAAGAAGATGACTGCGATGCAATAAGTAAACCAACCGCCCTGTTCAAACTTATGGAAGTTTGAAACCAAGAATAAAGATTCGAGTGTAAAGAATATAATCCCAATTGCAATTGTTCGAACACGAGAATGTTTTGCTGTACTAAAATAAAAAACCAAAAGCGTTGTGGTCATCAGCATATTGAGGATGATCGCCAAACCATAAGCGCCTTCCATTGCACCTGACTCTTCGAAAATCCAAACGACACCAATTGTTCCCATCATCAAAATCCAATTGATAGCGGGAATGTAAATCTGACCTTTAATTTGACTTGGGTAGCGAACTTTTGTACTCGGCCATAATTTCAATTTCATAGCTTCATTCACCAATGTGAATGTTCCAGAAATCAAAGCTTGACTGGCAATAACTGCAGCCATCGTAGCAATCACCACACTCACGATCAAAAATTGATCAGGTATAATTGCATAAAAAGGAATTCTGCCGTTGAGTAGAGATCCGTTTTGTGATAATAACCATGCGGCTTGTCCAAAATAATTTAGAAGCAACGCGATTTTTACAAAGCCCCAACCTACGCGAATGTTTCCCTTCCCACAATGACCAAGATCGGAGTACAGCGCTTCAGCTCCAGTAGTACAAAGGAACACTTCACCGAGCAACCAGAAGCCTTCAGGATAATTAGTCAAAAGATTCCAGGCATAAATTGGATTGACTGCTCTTAATACTACTGGATTTCCAATGACATATATTAGACCAAGCCCACCGATCATGAAAAACCATATCATCATGATAGGACCGAATGTTTTGCCAACGATGTTTGTTCCGAATTGTTGAAAAAAGAACAGTAAAACCAAAATAACAATCACAATAGGTACTGTGGGAATATCTGGGTAGTTAAGTTTTAATCCCTCGATTGCGGAAGAAATACTAATGGCTGGGGTGATGAAGCCGTCAGCAATTAGCGTAGCGCATCCGATTATGGCAGGGAAAATTACCCATGCTGCCTTATATCTTCGAACTAAAGCGTACAACGCGAAAATACCGCCCTCACCTTTGTTATCTGCATTGAGCGCGAGGTAGACATACTTGAAGGTTGTAATTAAAGTGAGCGTCCAGAACACGCAGCTAACGCCACCCAGAACCAATTCTTCTGAGATTGCCCGAGTGCCTATGATGGCTTTAAATACGTACAATGGAGAAGTACCGATATCTCCATAAATAATCCCTAGTGAAACTAAAACTCCGGCAGCAGTAAGTTGGATGTGACGTGAGTGATCGTGAGAATTTCCCATAGTTTATAAAACGGTGATAGCCGTAAGCGTTAGTGCTTGGCATCCGTCATAATATTTCAAGAAAACAATTTCGGGGTGGCTTGTGTTGGGCATGAAATACGCCTGTGTGGCAAAACGGTGACAAATTTACGTCAAGCCGAAGGAATTATCGGTAGGTTGAAAAAAAAATATTTTATGGTTCATTTTTGATGCAAAATACGGTAGTACATTTACAACCTAACATAAACACTAACAATTGTATGGCTAAAAACCTGTTGACCCTATTAGTGGCTGCGCTCATTTTCGCCAGTTGCGATAACAAATCTGACAAGTTGCAAACCCAAGTTGATTCGCTGAAAGCCGAATTGCAAACCAACCAAAAATTTGTTCAAACATTGCAAGAGGTTGGTACTTTGATGGATTCTATTGATGCCAACAGACAACTTCTCCGAGTGAATATGGTTGAAGGAACAACTTATGCGGATTATACTTCTCGCATGAAGGATATCAACAACTATGTGAAAGACACTCAAGGTAAAATTGAAGACTTAGAAAAGTCTCTTAAAAAATCGAAAGGCACTGCTAATGCATATGCCGCTACGATTAAGAAATTGAAAGCTGATCTTGAATCAAAGAATCAAGAGATTTCAAAACTTCAGGATTTAGTAGCAAGTCTTGGAAATGAAAATCAAAATTTGATTACAACGAATGGCTTGCAACAAGCTGAGATCAACGATAAGGCAGCTCAAATTGAGGCTAAAAAACAAGAACTAGCTCTACTCGAAGAAAAGATTCAGCAAGTACAAGTTCAGAGCAAAGTGAGTGAAGCAGACTCTTATTATGCAAGAGGCCAAGCAGTGGAAGAAGCTGCAAATCGTACAAAGCTTGCTCCACGTAAAAAGAAGGATACATACAAAGAAGCTATTGAGCTTTATAAAAAAGCACTGAGCCTGGGAAAACAAGAAGCTCAAGCTAAAATTGATGCATTGAGCAAGAAGATTTAATTGCTTAAAGCCATAAAAAAGGCCGTCTCTTTGAGGCGGCCTTTTTTTATTGCAGTTGAATAGAATGTTATTCTCTTATGAATAACTGCAAACTGCTAGTTCTAAAGTTTTATCGATAAAAATTGAAATGAACTATTTCAAAATAAAACTCACTCCAAACCGAAGTGCAAAAGCACTGGCGCCAAAATAGTAATCACCAAGTCCTTCAAGTCTCAGATTTTTATCGATCGCTTTTGCGTAACCAAGTCCGAGGGATGCATCGTTTGCACCAATGAGTCCTCTGAAACGCAGAAACACATGTTGATTTGCGTACCAACGTGCGCCCATCACAAATGAACTTTTTTGGTGATTGGTCCAAAATTCAGTTCCAAGCCCTACCGCGAAATGACGATCAACAAAATAGTTGGCTTCAAATCCAAGTTGTGCTTTGTTAAGCAATTGGCGATTGTCAGTCTTGAGAACGTCAAAACCGCCACCGATCATAATATCATGAGTGCTCTGAGCATGAGCGATTGTTCCAATTAAACAAACAATTAAAGTGAATAAGAATTTGTACATGACTAAAAATTATGGCGCGAAAATAATTTAAGATTTCTATTTCTTTTTGGTAATCACACTTATTTTTCCATTACCAGCTGCAATAATCAACGAACCATCACGCGCTTTTCGTACGGTGTGAAACCCCTTTTCATCCGAAAGAGCCACCCAGTTGATTCCTCCATCGTTGGAAAGATCAGCACCTTGCGGCCCAACAGCAACGAGATAATCATCTCCTAAAAACTCAATCCCTTCGCGCAATCCCCTTGTAGGGCGAATGGGAAGATGCCAGGTTTTAGTTTGATCAAGTGTAATGTATACATGTTGCCCATTTTGGGCATCGTTCTTAAAATCACCTCCAACAATAACGCCCTTTTTTTTCCAGAATATCGATGAATATGCTCCTGTACTTTCTGTGCCTTGTACGATTGGCAAATCTTGCACCTCCCATGTTTGAGCACCGTCCTTAGATGTCCAAAGACGTGAGAACATTCCACCCGTTGTTATTACCACTTTATCTTTACCATAGCATCGGATGCCAGTTCCGCTCGCTGCGAAAGATGCTTCTCCTTTTTTTAACTCAGGTCTTTGCGTAGCTGGAAGTTCTGTCCAGGTTAAGCCGCCATCTATTGTTGTAATTAAGAGCATTTTTCCATCGATCGGATCACCATAAATGATTCCCTTCTTGTCATTCCAAAAATCAATTCCATCTATAAAAGCATCTTTATTTTCATTTTTATAAATCTGATTCCAGTTTTTTCCTCCATCAGTCGTTCTAAAAATGATAGCTGGTGATCCGGCATTAGCTATGATTGCTTGAAGGGAATCAAAAGCATAGATTGATCGGAAGTCTGATGTTTCAAAATTTGCCACTTGCTTGAATGACCAAGTTTTTCCACCATCACGAGAGCGACCAATCTGACCTTTACTTCCTCCGACCCACGCCACTTTATCATCAACGACAGAGATTGCTCTGAAAGAAGATTTGACATCAATAGAAATATTCTTCCATTGATACATTTGACCAAAAGAACTTTGAGCGATAAGGAGTGAAAGGAATAGGAGGAGGAATTTCTTCATTTCAAATTTGATTTCGTTGATTCTAAAATAACCAATAAATGATTATTTCTTTTCGTCAAATAATTTCTGCAATGATAAATATTCGTCACGCAATTTAGCGGCTTCAATAAACTCCAAATCTTTGGCAGCTTTCTCCATTTGTTTTTTAGTTCGATCGATCATCTTGCTCAATTCATCTTTAGATAGATAAGCCATCACGGGATCTGCGGCAAGAGATACTTCTTCATTTTCAACGTAATATTTTTTAATCGATCGTTTGGAATCTGCAACTTTTGTTTGACCAAGAATAGCTTCTTTCGATTTCAAAACAGTTCTTGGAGTAATACCATTTGCAAGGTTGTAATCCATTTGAATCTTGCGTCTGCGGTTCGTTTCTTCGATGGCGATCTGCATTGATTCAGTTACTTTATCCGCATACATAATTACGCGACCATTTTCGTTTCTTGCTGCGCGACCTATAGTTTGAACGAGAGAGCGAACATTTCGTAAGAAACCTTCTTTGTCTGCATCCATGATTGCTACCAGAGAAACTTCGGGTAAATCCAAGCCTTCGCGCAAAAGATTCACGCCAACCAATACATCAAAAACTCCTAATCTGAGTTCTCTCAAAATTTCCACTCGATCAAGTGTGTCAACTTCACTGTGAAGGTATCGGCATTTTACCGCAGCGCGCTCTAAGAATTTTGTCAACTCTTCCGCCATTCGTTTAGTGAGTGTCGTAACTAATACTCGCTCTTTCTTTTTAACACGTTCATCAATTTCTTCCAGCAAATCATCGATTTGATTTTTGCTTGGCCGAACATCAATCTCTGGGTCTAGCAAACCCGTGGGACGAATCAATTGTTCCACGACAATTCCTTCAGATTTTCTCAATTCATATTCAGAGGGAGTCGCGCTTACATACACCACTTGATTCAACATCGATTCAAATTCATTGAATGTAAGCGGACGATTGTCCATTGCCGATGGAAGTCGAAATCCGTAATCAACCAAATTTACTTTGCGAGAACGATCGCCTCCCCACATCGCTCTGATTTGCGGAATTGTAGCATGACTTTCGTCAATCACCATTAAATAATCATCAGGAAAATAATCCAACAAGCAAAAAGGACGAGCACCCGCTTTCCTTCTGTCGAAATAACGAGAGTAGTTTTCGATGCCACTGCAATAGCCAAGTTCACGCATCATTTCAAGATCAAACTCAGTTCTTTCTTTGAGTCGTTTAGCTTCGAGGTGTTTCTTTTCTTGTTCATACATCTGTACTTGCAAAACAAGATCATCTTGAATTTCATGGATAGCGAGATTCAATAAATCCTTTCCAGTGACGAAGAGATTTGCAGGGAAAATAGTAATCCTTTTTTCATCTGATATTTTTCTTCCAGATGTAGGTTCAATAGATTGAATTGCTTCGATTTCATCACCATAGAAATAAAATCTGACAGCATAATCAGCGTATGCTAGAAAAATATCGACCGTATCTCCTTTTACTCGGAATGTTCCTCGTTTAAATTCTGCTTCCGTTCTGCTATACAAAATATCGACCAGAGCAAAAAGAAGCTTATTTCGAGGAATAATTTGACCAACTCCAAGCTCAATCCTGTTCTTCCCGAACTCTTCTGGGTTTCCAATACCATAAATACAACTTACCGAAGCGACAACAATCACGTCTCTTCTCCCAGTAAGCAGAGAGGAGGTTGCGCTAAGCCTTAACTTTTCAATTTCTTCATTGATTGATAAATCTTTTTCGATATATAAATTGGAAGATGGTATGAATGCTTCCGGCTGATAGTAGTCGTAGTATGAAATAAAATATTCAACCGCATTTTCTGGAAAGAACTGTTTGAACTCGCCATACAATTGTGCAGCAAGGGTCTTGTTATGACTAAGCACAAGTGTAGGCTTGTTGACTTGGGCCACTAAATTAGCAACAGTGAAAGTCTTCCCTGATCCTGTTACGCCAAGTAGTGTTTGATGGAGTTCTCCATCTTCGATGCCCTTAACCAATTGTTTGATTGCATTTGGCTGATCGCCTGTAGGAGAATATTCGCTGGAAAGCTTAAAATCCATTCTGGAAAGTTAATAGTTAATTGCTATCCGCTAAAAGTAATCCTTGTAAAGGAAATTCTTTTAGAGTTTACTAACGATTAACTAATAACGGGGTACTAATTGTTCCAGATTGCCCAAGCCTTTTCAGCCTGGATTTGAAGCATCTCCAATCCATTTTTTATTGTGGCTCCGCGCATCTCAGCTTTTTGAATGAAAAGGGTTCGAGCTGGATTATAAATAAGGTCGTAAACGAAATGGTGAGGAGTAATTAATTCGTAGTTAATAGGCGGCAAATTATTGGTATCGGGTGACATGCCCAGTGGTGTCGTATTGATAATAAGGCTTGCCTCTGAAATGATGTTTTTATTTTTTTCGAGACTTTCGTAAGTATGGTTGGCTTTGCTTTTTTCTCGAGACACTGTTTCGAATGGAATAGATAATTTTTTCAAAGCTTGCTGTACAGCCTTCGATGATCCACCTGTGCCTAGCACTAGTGCCTTGGCGTCCTTTACAACAGGAAACCATTTTTGAACAGTTTCATAAAACGCATCGCTGTCGGTATTGAAGCCCTTAAGAGTTCCGTCCTTGATCTTAATCACATTGACAGCTCCGATATTTTTAGCTGTAGGATCAATGTCGTTCAAAAATTTTAGTACTTGCTCTTTATATGGAATAGTTACGTTCAGCCCGCAGAGCTCTGGATTTTCCGAAAGCAGTTTTTTTATTTCATCAACGTTTTTGAGTTGATAAAGATCGTAGTGATAATCGCGCAATCCTTCACGAAAAAATTTCTCATCGAAATAGGATTTAGAAAATGAATGACTTACTGTGGAACCGATCAAGCCAAATTTTTTTTCCATTTTAATTTTTGTAAGTGAGCAATCGTTGAAAAAAATTTCCTATTCACAATTCGTCAAAAAAATTGGACGAAGGGTGCAAATCTAATTGGTGAACGAGGATAATGTGGACTTGGAGTAATATTTTCGACAATAAAATACTCAAAGTCCTAACCTACAACTACTTAGCTATTCTAATCCGCGTGAAATGGAGGGGTAGTTTTGTCTTTTTTCCGTTCGATTCCGAGAAAATGTAAAAATGTATCTCCTCTTAATCCAAGTCTGATGGTCTCAAGTGGGATCACTTCATTCGGAGCGATGTTGCCTAGATTTACATTGGCTCCCAACAATTGTATGAACCAAACTTGTTGGGCTTTTTGTGGAGCTTCCCAAATAATTTTTTCAAAGGGGATTTTCGTAAGGATCTCTTGCACTAAACCAGAGCGCACTTCGCCTGACGAGCGAAATAATCCAACATTTCCACCTTCACGTGCTTCACCAATTACTTTCCATGCTCCAGCATCTAATTCTTTTTGCATCAAATCAATCCACATATATGGAGGAATGATTTTATCTGCATCCTTCGAACCCACCTCGCTAAGCACTGTTACTTGTTTTGAAAGTTGATGGATGTACTCTAATTTTTTAGAGTGATCAAGATCAATTGAGCCATCTGAAACTTCTGCATATGAGAGTTCAAATTTGTCAAGCACTTTACGGTAATCATCAAACTGATCTCTGATGATAAAAGCTTCGAACAAAGTGCCACCAAAATAACACGGTACGCCAGCGTCTTTATAGACCTTGATCTTTTCTTTTAGATTCGGAGTTACATAAGAAGTGGCCCAACCCAATTTGACAATGTCCACATGCTCTGAAGCTATGCTCATGAAGTCTTCAGCTTCGCGCACGCTCAAGCCTTTGTCCATAGCCATTGTAAAACCGGTCTGCCTGGGCTTTGCAGTTCGCTCAGGTAAATTTTTTAATGTGTAGTTCATCAGGATTTTTCTTTTCGGTACTGTTCTATGATTTTAAAAAGTGCTTTTTGCGATTCGAGTTTCGGAAAAAAATCAAAAAGCACGGTGTGTGCATCAAAATTCAATATGAGGCCATTTTCAAGATAGGTCATCGCTTCCTTAAATTTTCCAGCTTCGATTTGATATGCAGTCATTCTGAAAAATAATTCAGCCTCGTGAGGAATTTCCTCCATTCCTTGCGCCAAAATTTCTATCGCTTTCGAATGCTCACCCTGTTCGTAATAGATAAATGACCAATTGAGCCAAATTTCTTTATCACTTGGACCCAGTAAGCTGGCTTCTTCGTAAGCACTAATGCTAGAGATTATGTTACCGATTTTGTATTCGGCATGTGCGGCTGCTTTCCAGTATTCTGAATTGTTATTGCTTACTTTAATTGCTTTGTTGAAAAAGTGAAGCGCTTGATACCATTTCTCTTGTTTCTCTAAGCAACTGCCGGCACCAAAAAGTGCTTCGTCATAGAGTGGATCAAGCTTTGTCGATTTCTGGTAATATTTCAAACCTTGATCATACTTGCCTAAATTTTCATAAGCTGCGCCCATGCAGCAATAGACTTCGGGGCTAGGCCCTTCAATCTCGATTGTCTTCTTGAATTCAGATAAAGCGTTTTCAAACCTTTCCAGGTTCATGAAGGAATTGCCCATGTTGAAACGGGCAGAAGCAAAATTCTCATCAATTGCTAGTGCATACTCATATGCTTCAATGGCATCTTCAAATTTTTCCAACTTGTTGCAGACTATACCAAGGTTGTACCAGGCTGCAGCCGAATATGGATCTTCGTCAATGAATTTTTTGTAATAGGTGAGGCTGCTTTCCAGTTGGCCTACTATATCTAAGCAAAATGCCAACTCGTATAAAGAGCCTTCATGTGTGAGATTTAGCTCAATTGATTTTTTGTACGATTCAATAGCTTTTTCATAGTCTTCCAAGCTTTGGTAGGAGAGACCAATGTTGTAATAAAGCTCATCGTGCTCTTCAATATCGGCAAAACTCAAGGCTTGTTCGTACACTTCAATTGCTTCAAGATGTCTGCCTCGTAATGATTGAACTGAGCCTATCGACAAATAAATTTCAACATCGTTGGGATGAAGATTTTTTGTTGTCTCAAGCAATTCGAGTGCTTCATCATACTCTTTCAGATGAGACAGCACTTGTGCTTTTACGGTGAGAAGCTCAGTTGAAAACGGGAATTGTTCGATCGCGCTATTTACAGCCGTCAACGCTTTTTTAAACTTCGACTGAGCCATGTAATGATCGATGATGATCTCATAGCTTTCGATGTCATAAAAACCGGGAGCATTTTTTCGGAGACTCTCTTCGTACCGCTTGATCAACTCTTCCTCTTCTCTCTTTCTAAAATCGTGGGCCATCAGACAAAAGGTTTGCCTAAATTAATTAAAAAAACATCGCGTAAAAAATGCGTTGTTGTCTGATACAAAAATCGACATTAAATGAGGAAAGTTCAATCTTTAGATGGATTTGTTTGCGTTAAAGGATTTCCTGTAATATTCACAGCACCAGTCTAAAGTTTCAGATAGTGGTCTATAGCTCATTTGCAATCGATTGATGGACTTGGCGTTTAGATATAAGAATTTTTCTCCTGGCGTTTTTACAGATTGGCGACTTACGAGAGCCTCGGCACCAGTAATTCGGCATCTGATTTCTTCGGCCCAGGCGGCAAGTTGAACCAATCGGGGATGAATTTTTATTGAGGGTCCTTTTTTTCCTAGCCGCTTTGCAATCTCGTCCATCAATTCTTTTAAACTCATTTGTCCATTGCTTGCAATAAATTTTTCACCGAAAAGATTCTTTTTGTAAAGTGCAAAAACAATCTCAGCAACATCACGAACATCAACAACATTGACATCGCCATCCGTGTAAAACTTCCTTTCTTGTTGCACATATTTAAAGACTTGAGCACTGCTTCTATTGGCATTGGCTGGCGCAAGTATCACAGATGGGTTTACAATAGAAATGTTTAATCCTTCTTCCTGACCTCGGAATATTTCCAGTTCAGCCAAATATTTTGATTTGGCATAATCTGAATTCAAATCGCTTTCTGTCCACTGATTTTCTTCGCTAATTTCTTTTTGACCTTTTTTTCTACCTAATGCAGCTACAGAGCTTATGAAGATCAGTCTAGAAATTCCTAGTTTAAGACATTCGTCTACAACCTGGCGTGTTCCGTCTACATTTATTTTGTAAATTTTTTCTTTGGCTCTAGGGTCAAATGAAACAAGTGCAGCAGCGTGGATTACGGTGTCTACATTTTTAAAGGCCTCTGCAATCGATAGACTATCAGTCACGTCCGCATCGCGCCATTCAACTCCATCTGTTTTTTCGAATTGTGATAGATCGCTGTTTACTCTTTTGATTGCAACAACGGGAATATTTTCGCTTACAAATTTCTTGACGATGAAACTTCCCAATAGTCCGGTGGCTCCAGTTACCGCTACCATATCTCAAATAAGGTTGTTGTAGAGAGGCAAACTCATTGCTTTTTCGAGGTACTTATTCGTAGCCGCATCTTTTAATGCAGTCGCGTGGCGTAGATTATGGCAGTCACTTCCAAGAAAGTCTATTAACCCTTGATTAACCAGTTGTTGCGCCATTGATTGAACCGGTTTTGAATAAAACCCAATCAGGGAAAGAATGTTCATCTGAAGCAAAACACCTCGTTGCCTCAAATCTTCGGCTTTGGCTATGGTCATGAACTGATATCTCTCTGGATGAGCTAATACAGGTTTATAACCTTGCGTAGTCAATTTGAAAATAAAATCATTCAGCTGAAATGGCTCGGAAACATAATTCATTTCGAATAGCAGATAACTGTCACTGAATGTTAACAGTTTTTTGTTAGCATCCACTTCCCCAATGAGCCAAGGATCAAGGTAGTATTCAGCGGCAGCTTGAATAGAAATCTCGATTTTTTTTTCACTTAGAAATTTTCTGACTTCCTCAAGTTTACCTAGTATAATCTCTGGTGTGTTCTTGTAGGAATCACTGATGATGTGTGGAGTTGTAATTAGTTTCTTATAACCCGCGTCCATTAATTTTAGAATTACTTCCGCAGATTCTTCCAATGATTGTACGCCATCATCAATTCCTGGAAGCAAATGAGAGTGAATATCAGTTCGAAGAGGAACTGTTTGAGGTTTTTTCTTTTTGGAGAAGAAGGAAAACACTTAGCTTAATAAAGATTTCCACCAACTTTCCTTCCCGGTATACTCTTCGTAGTATCCGTATCCATGGAGTTTTTCGGATTGAGGAAGAGCGTTAAGCACGATAGCGACATTACTTAACTTGTTTACTGTTACGAGCCTTTCAATGTTTCTCAAAAATTCTTTTTTCGAATAGTTAGCTCGAACTACAAAGATGGATAGATCTGACTTACGCATGGCCATAATTGCATCAGTAACCAAGCCCGCAGGAGGTGTGTCCATCAAAATAAAATCATACTCTTGACGAATTTCTTCGATGAGCTTAGAGAATTCTCCGTTGACCAATAACTCGGAAGGATTAGGTGGTTGAGGTCCTGAAGAAATGAAGTCCAGGTTTTCAATGTTCGTTCTTTGGATACATTCTCTCCAAGTATTTTTGTTAATTAAAACCGTACTCAAACCTTGGTGTGGTCGATCCTCATTGCCATAATCGGGTTTATTTTTTTTCCTCATGTCCAGATCGAGTAGAGCGACTTTTTTGTTAGACATGGCAAGAACGCCTCCGAGGTTGGCAGCCAAAAATGATTTCCCTTCCCCAGAAATAGACGAGGATACAGTTATTATTTTCTTATTTCCTCCTGATGTAAAAAAATCGAGGTTCGTTCGAAGCGAACGAATGGCTTCACTTGTCATTGATCTTGGATTTTCAAGAACAAGAATCCCTGATGATCTTGGATTACGAGTGGCAGGAATAATTCCCAGCACGGGTAGATCAAGAATGTTATCGATTTCTTTTACGCTTGTGACTTTATTGTCGAGTAAATAGGCGAAGCCAATGAAGAAGAATGCCAAAGTGATTGACGCTGCTAAACCAATGCCGTGTATAACAAGTTTTCTTTGCCAGATTGGGCCTCTAGGCACTGAAGCTGGTGAAAGAATTTTGAAAATCTGGAGTACTACCAGCTTGCGCAATTTCAAATTGCGCCTTTGATTGCATCATCGATAGGTAGAACTCAGTGAAGAGATTATAAAAGCGTTGATTTTTGGAAAACTTTGTATTCTTATCTGGCATCGAAAGAAATTCTTTTTCCAGCTTTTGTTTTTGGTGAACAACCTCAGTCATTGATTTGAGCCAATCTTCTTTAAGTGAATTTAACTGGCCGTAAACTTGGTCTTTCAATAATGTAACTTCTTTTTCTTTTTGAGTGAAAGCCAATGTGTTTTCATTGTATGCCAAAGAAAGTCTGTCCCTCTCTTGCATGAGTAACATCAAAGCTTCAAGACGTTTGTTTACAAATTCAGGGAGAAAGGAGTATTGTGTGAAATACAATTTTGGCTTGTTGGCAACAAGATTATCCATCAATGCATTCACCTCCAAAATACGCTTATTGAGTATGTATCTCTGTGAATCATACCGGTTGATCAGGGAAATGGTTCGTTTTAATTCTACTGCTGCATCACTGCTTTTATTTTCGAGGGTGAAGGTTTCGAAATAATTTTCAAAACCTTCCATTCTTTTCTCCAGTTGATCAAGTTCCTGATTAAGCCAATCGATTTTTTGTTTGTTGGCTAAATTTTTCTGCTGATTGCTGTACATCAAGTACACAGAGTCAATCTTGTTGACGATATCAGTTGCTTTTTGAGGGTTATTGTCTTTAAAAGAAATGCGGATTGTATTGGCATTTATATTCAGCGGCTCTACCGTTGCATTTTTGGTTAGATAACCAACCAGATTGGCTCTACTATTGATTACAAAGTAATAATCATTAGGATCTTTGTCGGTCAACCCCCCCGTGTTGAGTACGACAATCTCTGAACCTCCTATTCTAATTATAGAACCATAGGTGCCCGTAATTTCTGATGAGGAACCGACTTTTAATTTGAATGTTTCCGGGGTAATTGGAATTAAATAGATTGGAAGATTCTCAATATCTCTTTGCAACTTGTTAAGCACTACTTGAAAAGGTGCCTGTTTGTACAATTCGTTTTTTAAAACGTTCCCCTCACTAAAGTAGCTTACTCTCAAATTAAGTGAGTCAATAATTTTGTTGAGAAAAAGCTTTGACCTGATTTGCTCGATTTCGCCCGAAATCATGTCAAGGTTCTGATCTTGCACAACTTCTTTGATGCCTAAATCAGTTGCATCGCGTTTGATGTCAAGCCTCAATTCAGACTCTGATTCAAATACATCTTTTGTCCAACGTGTAGTTAGATATGCAGCAACATTGCACAAAACGAAAATAAAAAAGATCCACCAGATATTGTACCTGAGAACAGACCGCAGCTTATCTACGTCAATACTATCTTGCGCAGCGGTGTTTAATATTTTATTTTCAGATAAATCTTTCACAGAAAGCTATTTGAGTTTGTTTACAAGGATTATAGTGATCAATGATGAGAAAGCATAGATCAAAAAATAGTTGTCGCGAAGGCTTTCAGAGAATGGTCTACGAATAGGCTCAACATAAATAATATCTTCAGGTTCCACTATCATGTTCCCTTCAGTGAAGCCTTTGATTGTGCTGAAGTCAAGTTGATACACATGATTATTTCTAACCAGCTTAATCCTGTCAGCGCGCGCATTATTGTCAATTCCTTTAGCTAACGCCAATATTTCAGCAACTGTTACATTTTGATTGACTAGCGGAATTACGTGCCCGCCTGGAGCTCCCAAAACAATGACACGTTTATTCACATAGGAAAGCAAAACGAAAGGATCTTTGAAAAATTTGGAATATTCTTTTTGAATGATTTCTTCAGCTTGATGGAGAGTTAGCCCTTCCAACTTTATGTCGCCAATCATTGGAAGCTTTGTGAGGCCATTATTATCTACGAGGTAGGAATACTGTTCATTGCCTTGTTCTTCGTTAGAATTACTGGTTTGGCCCTTTGGCTGTGCTTTGACTACCGCGCCAGTCATGTCGGGATTTGGGTCAATCAAGCGCTCACCGTTATTTGAATAAATTTCCAGTCGGAGACGGTCATTCTTCTGCAGAACATAGTTTTTTTGAGTTGAAACGGCTTCTCTTTTAAAGGCTTCGGGTTTAGCATCTTCCGTTGGATTGAACATGATGTTTTTCTTGTAGGAAGCACACGAACACAGCCAAAGGCTTAACAGAGCGTATATAATCTGATTTCGCACAATTATGAAATTATCAATAGCCGTGAAATTACATCTTTTTCGCCACCTTTTGGGGCAATACAATGAGAATTCGGTATCCTTGGTTAGACTTTGGGAGCTACTTTTTCGATGGTTTGGATATACCTGTTGATTACGATTGCTTCGTCAAATTCAAGTTCCGCTTTTTTGCGCCCATTGGCCCCCATTTTAATTAATGTCTCGTCATCAAAGTTGGCCATCGCTTGCATTTTATCAGCAAGGTCTTTTGAGTCTTTGAGCCTGCAAAGCAATCCGTTATAACCATCGTCCACTACTTGATGGCAGCCTGGAACATTGGTTGTAATAATTGGTTTGGCGATACTTGCGGCCTCAAGCAATGTTCTGGGTGTACCTTCACGGTAAGATGGGAGCACGATGCAATCAGCTTTATGAATAAATGGTCTTACGTCTTTCGCAGTGCCCAAGTATTCCACCGTACCTGCTTTTACCCACTCATCAATCATCTCCAACTTTATTCCACGCTTGTGGTAGGGATCTTTTGCTCCAAGGATTTGGAATTTTGCATCAACTCCAACCGACTTCAAATATTTGATTGCATCAATATATTCGAGCACACCTTTATCCGTGATCAATCTTGAAACGAGAAGGAAGGTGAATTTTTCGTTGCGAAAATAATTGGACGGAGTGAATTTTTTTAGATCAATTCCTGAGCCCGGAAGCAAGTCTGTTACTTCTGGTTTAATCAGTTTCTTATCTACGAAGAGATTGAGGTCGTCAGGATTTTGGAAGAATACTTTTTTGGGAAAGAGGAAAGCGATCTTATAAAGTGAAATTGCTACTGCGGAAACCCAGCTCTTCTTCAAGAAAATGGTGCCAAGTCCACATACGTTATTGATTGATGGAATTCGAAGGATAGCTGCTGCCAATGTTCCATACACATTTGGTTTAACGGTGTAATGAAGCACCACATCGGGTTTAACTCTACGATAAGTTGACAGCAATTCGAAAATCAGGAGAAAATCTTTAATAAAATTGGCTCCACGGCTATCATTTTTAGATCATGGTGAATACAGCCAGCTTCGGTCAAATAGTGCGTGTATTCATCATGTGGAGCGATGGTGTGCACCTCATGGCCTTCAGCAACTAAGGCTCGCACAAAATTCATCCTGAAATTGTAGATGTTCCAAGACGTGTTTAAAACAATCGCAATTCTCATCTTACAGCCAACTATGCTCGGCCTTTTTAAGCCGATAGGTTTTAGGTTTTCTTCAAATAGGGCCAAATTAAGGCCTTTTTGAAGGTTACATTCTTGCAAAGGTACAAAAAGTAACCTTTGGCGAAAGGCAACTTTAAGATATGTTTGCAGCCAACTGAACGAGCCCACGAATCTATCAATACTTGTGGCATTAGCTACAAAAGACACGCGTCCAGAGGAAACTGAAGAGCATCTGGATGAGCTAGCCTTTCTGGCTGAAACGATAATATAAAAGCCGTAAAAAGGTTTACTCAAAAGCTTCCAACGCCCGACACGCGCACTTTCGTAGGCAAAGGCAAGTTGCAAGAGATTAAAACTTATGTTACTGAGAATAAAATTCGATATGTACTTTTTGATGACGACCTGAGTCCATCTCAATTACGGAATCTGGAAAAGGAATTAAATCCGTCCAAAGAAGTCCCGGTAAGAATATATGATAGGTCATTACTCATTCTCGATATTTTTTTGATGCGCGCTCAAACGGCTCAAGCCCGAACGCAAGTCGAATTGGCAATGAACCAATATCTCTTGCCAAGATTGACTCGCATGTGGACTCACTTGGAAAGGCAACGTGGTGGAACCGGCACACGGGGTGGAGCAGGAGAGAAAGAAATTGAAACTGACCGAAGAGTTGTTAGATTTCAAATTACAAAACTCAAAGAAGAATTAGAGAAAATAGACAAGCAACGTCAAACTCAAAGGAAGTCGCGTAGTGGAATTGTGAGAGCTGCCTTGGTAGGTTACACCAACGTAGGCAAAAGCACAATCATGAATTTGCTTTCAAAGTCTGATGTGAAAGCAGAAAATAAACTGTTTGCAACGGTTGATGCAACTGTGAGAAAAGTCGTCATTGAAAATATTCCTTTTCTTTTATCTGACACAGTGGGTTTCATTCGGAAATTACCTCACCATTTGATTGAATCATTCAAATCAACTTTAGATGAGGTTCGTGAAGCGGATTTGCTTTTGCATGTGGTTGATATCGCGCATCCTTTTCACGACAATCAAATTGAAGTGGTAAAGAAAACGTTGGCCGAGATTGGCGCGGGGAATATTCCAACAATATTGGTCTTGAATAAAATTGATAAACTCAGTGGTGAATTTGATTTAGAGGCTTTGCGTGGTTCTTACAGACAGCACGGCCATGAGCATGTAGTTTTTATTTCAGCAACTGATAAAGAAAACATACAAGGCCTTCGCCAATTAATTTTTGAGGAGGTAAGAAAAAAGCATTTGATGATTTACCCCAATTACGTAGGCTCACCTCATACAGAAGAATAAAGCTGCAAGCATCAGATTACCCAAACCTCTTTAAATGCTCCTCTGCCTGCAGCTAATATTTTTATTTCTCTCTCTTTGCGTTGATAGGGAATGATCCAAATTGTCCCACGCTCATATTGCCATTGAGCTCGTCTTCTTTGATTGTTGCTTTAATGGTTATGGTATTTGTATTTCCTCCAAAAGAAACATCGTAAGTCGCAGTAATTTCATTTCCGGTTACAGACACTGATGAAAGCGCTACTTCTTTATTATTTCTAGAACTGATGATCGTACCAGAATATTTTTCACCTTCTTTCTTGATGATCAATTTACCATTTCCGCCTTGAGGTGAGTCAACAGTGTAATTCCATGTGCCTTCAGCATTAACCACTTTGGTTGGATCGACAGCAGCCATTTTTAGGTTTGGCTGATTGCCTGGCATTTGCCCACCACCACGTTGGCCTCCTTGCATTCCACCACCTTGTCCACCGCCTCCTTGACCGGCATCACCTCCCATGTCACCACCACCATCTTTCAAGTCATCGTTGTTGATCGATTTTTTGCTTTTCTTCGGTTGGTTGTTGTTGATCTTACCAATGCGATAGCTAAAATTAATTTTGAAGTTGAAGTAGTAGAGTTTGTTGTAACTCTCTTGATTAAGAATTGGTGATGATGTATAAGAATTTATTTTTATTGTAGGCGTTGCAAAATTCTCAACACCTAGCCCCACACTTCCTCTCTTCTCATTGAATTCTTTTTGAAGACTTAAGCTATATACTCTGAAGCTTGTTTGATAACCTTGAAGCATCACTTGATTGCCTCTATAGAATCCAAAGAATTGAAGCCCCCATCCCTTGGTAATAGTATAATTCCCGAACATACGCACATTGTAAACCCAGCCCTGGTTCTTCGCATTATAAATGGCAACACCATCGATCAACGTATTATCATTATTTTTTAGAACTGCGTAATAAACATCGCCACCACCGCTCAGCGAGAATTTATTTGACAATGAGACGTTGGCAAAAATACTTCCACCATAAGCGTTCTGGGTTCCAATATTTCCATAAGTCGTGCTGATGGCAGTCACTGTATCCCCATTGTAAACAACTCTCTGTGTTCTGCGCAACTGTTGAATAGAGTTGTTAGTTTGTCGCATGAAAGCGGAGAAATTGAGCGAGGTATTCTGAATATTAGCGTTGTAGCTTATTTCATAATTGTTGGTATACTCTGGGCCTAAGCTTGGATTTCCTTTTGAAACATTCAAAATATTTGATGCGACAGTGTTAGGGTTTAAGTTTTGTATAGATGGACGTTGGATACGTCTGTTGAAAGCAATCTTGATCATATTTCCATTATCAAGCCTTCTTGAGATATTAATGCTTGGCACAAATACACCATAGTTTTGAGAGAATGGTTGAGCAGGATTACTGCCAATCACAGAAGTAGCAGAGATCGTGGTGTATTCATAACGTGCTCCTGCTTTAACTGAATATTTGCTTGCTGTATTGAGTGTATAAGAAAAGTATCCCGCTGTAATGTTCTGAGTGTAATCAAGTGTATTTGAATTGTAAACTTGACCTGAAGGCAAAGCATTCCCATTTCCATCTGTATAGGAAGCGTTACTCGTTGCTTTGCGCATAATATCTTTTCCGCCAACTTCAATCATTTGTCTTTCGTTCAGTGGTGTTTGAAAATCAGCTTGAACAGTTGCTTCTGAGTTTTTAGTAGGGTTGGTATTTACAATTGATGCAAGCGTATCAACACCGACATCTGAACTGGCTCCTTTATAATGTGTAGTTGTTGTAGTGAAGTTGTTTTGGCCGTTACTTTGACTGTATAAAGTGAGCAGGTTAAATTCTTGATTCTGTTTTTTGAAAAAGTGGGTATAGTTTAAGCTTGCATCAACTGAATGAGAGTTGTTAAGCGTGTTGATGTTTTTAATTGATTCATTAGCATAATTTTCATTAGAATTTAAAAAGGATTGGGTCGTTAAGTTATCCTGGTAATTATGTCCGTTACGGATACCAAAACGCACTGAACCAGTTAGCGAATTGCTTTTGTCAATATCGTAGTCTAATCCTATAGTGTAGTTACCGAAGAGATTTTGGTTGCGAGTGGTTGCTGACTGGATGTTTTTAGATATATCTGGGGTTTGAGTTGTTGGAAGCGTAGTTTGATTGTTGTAAAAATTACCAGGCGTATTGTAGTTAGCACGACCAAATCCACCAAGGCTTACTCCAAATTTTCCTTTGCGATAACTTCCATTGAGACCCAAGTTTGAACCACGATAACCTGCGCTTGAATTGATCCCCATTGTTAATCCTTCGAGGTGATCTTTCTTCAAAATAATATTGATAATTCCAGCTGATCCTTCAGCATCGTATTTAGCCGAGGGTGACGTAATTACTTCTACAGTTTTAATTTGATCTGAAGGTATCTGCTTCAACGCATCAGCCACACTGCTTGCAGTGATGGTTGAAGGTTTGTTGTTGATTAGGACTTTTATGTTTTGACTTCCACGAAGAGAAACGTTTCCGTCAAGGTCCACGGTGAGCATTGGAACTCTACGAAGAACGTCAGTAGCATCCCCGCCTTTGGCTGTTGCATCATTTTCTGCATTGTAAACTAATCGGTCTACCTTTTCTTCAATCAATGTTTTTTGGCCAACAACTTCCACTGCTTTGAGCACAGTCACCGAAGGACTTAATTGAACGTTGCCAAGGTTAATGTCATTTTTTTTGTCTGATATCTGAATAGGCATTGTTTTATTTTTATATCCAATGAAAGAAATCACAAGGATATAATCTCCATTAGCAATTTTGGTGATCTCAAATTTTCCTTTGTCATCGCAAACATTACCGTTTACTGCCTGATGTGTCTTCGCGTCCAGCAGAGCCACGTTGGCAAACTCAACACCCGCATTACTGGTGGAATCAATTACGACACCAGTGATTTTTCCACTAGCAACTAGGGCAGGGGGCTGGGCATATGCCGCAACGGAGATAATCAAACTTGATAATACAGCCAATAAAGATTTCATTTCAGTAAATTTTTCGTCAATTTTTTTTGAGCAATGTCATTTATATCGCAAAAAAATGGATTTGGTTGCCGAAATTTTAAGCTTTTAGATAAACGGTAATCATGCTTCGACACCTCGCCAATTTTATCGACAACTGAGGTAATCTGATAGATGCATTGGTCTATCGATAAAGTTCGGCTGATTGTCTAAAAGATAATGCAAAAGTCATCTCGGTTTATGGGAACGTTTACCTTAGCTCGTCTTTGAACGTAATATGTATTTATGGCAAGTTTCTTTCAACGCAATCGTGTGTTTTTATTGCACCTTTCATTTTGGTGCTTCTATGTCTCATTTTATGCTTATGCTATCAGTTCGCTGCCTCGAAGAGAGATTACAATAACACGATTAATCCTTTCCGTTTCGCTTCAACTTTCGTTTGCGATGTTAGTCGCCTATTTGAATTATTTTATACTTCTCCCACGCTATCTCAAAAACCAAAAAGCTTGGAAATATCTGATTGAGTTTTTAATCCCTTTTGTGATTTTGATCACGGCTCGTGTTTATGTGCAACGTTTTGCGATGGAAGTTTTTGGTATTCATGAGCGATATTATTATTCCACTTTCTATGTTGTGCAGCTCGCTTTTGATACCCTTCTTATTACGATTTTCGTTGGGATGCTCCGTTTTTGCTACCGAGTGGTTTGAACTTGAGTCCAGACGAAAGCAGATGGAGAACGATAAACTGGTAAATGAACTGAAATTCTTGAAAGCGCAGATCAACCCTCATTTTCTTTTCAACACACTCAACAATCTTTATTACCTCGCGTACAGTAATTCGCCCAATACTACTGAGGTGATTGCCAAGCTTTCGCAGATGATGCGTTATATGATTTATGACTCGAACTATCAACAGGTGCCCCTTACTAAAGAAATCGAGTATATGAAGAATTATATCAGCTTGGAGAGACTAAGATTGAATAATGAAGTGCCGATTGATTTTGAAGTAGAAGGTGAAGTTGAGAACAAATTGATAACTCCGCTAATTTTTATTACTTTCCTAGAGAATGCATTTAAGCACGGTGTAAGTGCCAACACGGCAAATTCCTGGGTCAAGATTAATATGAAGATGGAAGGAAATAATTGCACGTACAGTGTGACTAACAGTAAATTGAAGGAAGTGCTGACTGAGACCAAAGAGAAATCAGGCATTGGGCTTCAGAATTTAAAGCGCAGACTTGAATTAAGTTACTCTGGAAGGTATGAATTGAAAACACACGATCAACCTGAACAATACTTTGCACAACTCAAACTAATACTGTGAGCATTTCATGCATGATTGTTGACGATGAGCCTTTAGCGCGTAGCCTCTTGAAAGATTACGTTTCAAAAGTACCGTCTTTGAATTTGGTAGGGATGAGCTCCAACCCGGTTGCTGCAATGGAGATGTTAAGAACTCAACCTGTTGATCTTCTTTTCCTGGATATTCAAATGCCTGAGATTACTGGAATCTCTCTACTGAAGATCATGAAGAATAAACCATTCGTGGTATTGACTACAGCTTATTCTGAATATGCGCTGGAGAGTTACGATCTTGATGTGGTTGATTATTTACTTAAGCCAATAACCTTTCAGCGTTTTCTGCAAGCCGTTGATAAAGTCAGTTCAAGGCTGCAAGCTCCGCCTTCAACGGCTGAAAAAGTAGCGACTCAAACACAGCCTTTCATTTTCGTAAAGGACGGCACTAAGCTTGTAAAAATAAAGTGGGAAGATATTCTCTAGATCGAGGGACTTAAAGATTATGTCACCATTCACACAAAACAACAAAAAATTGTTTCACTGCAAAGATTGAAAGCACTGGAGAACAATTGCCGTCAGATCAATTTTTCAGAATACACAATTCTTTCATTGTAGCGCTTAGTGCAATTGATTCGATTCAGAAAAACGAAGTTCACATTGGTCAGGCGGCATTACCGATAAGCGATTCTTACAAGAAGCCTTTTCGTGATTTCATCGAAAAAAATCACCTTCAATAAAATTATTTTCGTTTTTGATTTATTTGCGTCTTGTAGCGAGCACAATCTTCATCTTATTTTTCACACCGATTTTAAGGACATCAACCAAGTCTTGGATTTCCAAATCGCGTGGGATGCGAAGAACTATAGTGGGCTGATCGATACCTCTCGTTGCGTTGATTAGTTCTTGTTCCAATTGTCCATTTGCAACAGCTTTGTCATTGATAAAAAAATCTTTTGTTTTTGTAACTGTAAGCGTTACTGTCTTTTTATTCACGGATTGTGTCTCACTCGACTTTGGCAGAAGAACTTTAATGATGTTCGGATTAGTCATTGTTGATATGATTAGAAAAAATAACAACAAGAAAAACATGATGTCATTCATTGAAGAAGTTGCTACCTCTGCCGCAAAGTGATGTCTTCTTCTGATTTTCATTTGGCTGGAACTTGAAGTGCACGCAAAAAGTCGAACGCATCTTTTTGTATTTGTAAAGTGAATCGACTGATTCGCAACAACAGCATATGATAGGCGACATAGGCAATGATACCTACGCTCAAACCTGCTCCGCTGGTGATCATCTTCTCATAAAGCCCTCCGGAAATAGTGCCTATACTAATGTTATCAGTCAAAGAGATTTCATAGAATATGTGAATGATGCCCAGAATAGTTCCTATAAAACCAAGCATTGGGGCAACTCCAGCAATAATTCCCAGGTAGCCGGTATTTCGCTCCATTTGTGCCACTTCAATGTTGGTAGCTTGTTCCATTAGGGATTCTATTTCTCTCATGGGTCTTCCTACACTATCCAATCCGGCTGAAATAATTTTTCCGGTAGCCGAGTCTTCATCGGCAGCATATCTTTTCGCTTCCGCAATATTCCCGGAAGAAAGTGATCTTGTGACTTTAGAAATAAAATTATTGTCTGTGCTTAATGTTGATCGCAAATATAAATATCGCTCTACGGCTAAATAAATTGCGGCAACTGAAAGCAGCAAAATTGGAATCATCACATAGCCGCCTTTCATGATCAACTCAATAAAAGTTAGCTCATCTTGTGGTGGTGCAGAAATCTGTAACAGCATTGGCAGTGGTTTAATGATTATCGAATCTTAAACGAAAAAATTGATAAAGGAGTATAAAATCTCCATTATCGTCCTGTAAAAATAACAAGGGCAGGGAAATGTGCCACATTTATTTGCGGCTTTCCCTGCCCTTGAAGGCTTATTAGTAGCCAGTCTTATTTTTTCTTGGGCTTCTGCGGTTGGGGATTATTTATGTCCTTAAGAGCCTCTTTCGCATCTGCATCATCAGGGTTCACCTCAAGAATTTTGTTAAGAATCTCTTTACCTTTAGCAAAATCTTGTTTTGATAGATAATGTCCAACAAGATACCTGTAAGCTTCAATAAGATCGTTCTTGTTTTTGTCTTTAGTTGGTTCACCAACTTCAATCACCTTCTCATAATAAGGTTTAGCGAGCCACTCTACTTTACATTTTTTATCATCGAAAGCACAATCTTGCGCACTTTTTGAACGAGCAGCCCACAAATAGCCAAGAGTAATTTTTGGCTGTAATTCAATCAATTTTGCAAAAGCGCTATCCGCAGGTGGATAATTCTTACTAAGGTAGAAAGAGCGACCCATGTTGAAATAATCTCGTGGGTTTGGTGTTTTTCTAATCTTAATCATCGTGCGGCATGCCACAATGCATTGTTCATATTTCTTTTTCTTGAAATAATAATCAATCAAAGTCTGCAATACGTCAGGTTGGTTTTGATCGAGAACGACACTCTTTTCATAAGAGATTGAGGCGAGAGAGTCTTTCCCTTGTTTGATTTGCATGTCACCAAGATTTGACCAATCGTCAGCTTCAACTTTTGTTTGAGGGTGTTTTAGATACAGGTTGAAAATATTTTCCGCTTCAGCATAATTCCCTGATTTTACCAATGATTGAGTATAGAACTTAAGGGCTGTAGCAGATGCATCTGGTTTGCTGCAGATGTCTTTAAATTCTTTGTTTGAGTTGTCGTAGTCTTTGGCCATGAAATAGAAGAACGCAAGGCGCGTGCGGTCATCTTTATCTGGGCTATCAGTTAGATCTAAATATTTTTTGTAATGTTTGGCAGCATTCACACCATCCTTTTTCAAATAATACATCTCACCAAGTTCGCGATGTGCCAATGCATAATCAGGATCCACTGAAACTGCCTTCTGCAATTTTTCTTCAACCATCGGTACATTTTTAGAGCGCATGAAAAGCTCACCAAGTTTAAACCATGGCAATGCACTTCCTGGCTCAAGGTCAGTTGCGCGTTCGTAAGCGCTTGCGCTATAACTACCGTTATTTTCTATCAAGAAAGCATCTCCGAGTAAAATTTGAGTAGTGGCATTTTCCTCTTTAATTGTTTTTGATTTTTGAAGCAAAACCATGGCATCTTTTTCGTAGGCTTTGTCAGTAAGGTATGCTTCTGCAATAGCATTTAGTGTAACCGTGATTTTTTTTGCCTAATCCAATTGCTTGATCAAATTTTGCTTTGGCTTCAACTGGCTTTTTTTCCAAAAGCAATATGTATCCTTGGCCAACTATGTTTAGGGCTTCTTTTGGATTTACAGCAACGCCTTTGTCAAAAGATGCCTTTGCACCTGCCTGATCTCCATTCAATAACTGTGCTTTGCCAAGGTGATAATAGATAATTGCAAACATCGGGATAAGTTGCTGCTGCTTTTTTCAATGTTTCAAGGGCTTGCTTTTTCTTGTCCTTATTTAGTAACTGCTGTGCAGTTTTAATTTCCGGATCTTGAGCAAAAGCAACATTAAAAGCAAATAAGAATGCAGCCATGATTCCCACATTGCCTGACTGCTTCATCAAATCGAGTACTCTTTTCATAGTAGTTAGTTAGGTATTCATCAATAATAAGGGCCATAAAGAAAACAATGAACAACCTTTTTTCCAAAAGGGGTTATGTTAACTCTTAACTATATCTGTTAAAAGGAAAAACCGTGCCATTATTCCTTTACAATTTTTTTCATTGGTTCACGGTTTATTTGGACTAATCGTACCGGAGCTGTTGCTGGCACTAATCCTGCTTTCAATACAATTTTTTGGCCTTTTTCGCTAGCAACATAGGCAAGAAAACCTGTACCTAAACCGCTGTGGGCCTCACGGCTGATAATAAAAATATCGCGTGAAAGTGGGTACTTCTTTATTAAGATATAGGCTTTGTATGGCTTTAGATATTCATCGTCAGATGAAATGCTCATCACCTTAATGCTATTTAAAAAACCGTTCGCTGATGGATCATCGTTGTCACTTATCCAGCTAAGTCCTATAAGTCCAATTGCATTTTTTGTTTTAGAAACATGCGCAAAAACTTCTTCGTTGGTCGATGCCGCGAAACAATATGAGGGGAGTTTTGTTAAGTGAGGGTATCCGTTAAATAACGAATTATGCCAGACTGTGGATTGTCAAACACAACTTGGAGGCCTCCTAATTTTGAATTAGGATAGATTTGGTTCCATTTGCTGATTTTTCCACTTAAGACATCCGCAAATTGGTCCCAAAGAATTAAGCTATCAGGATTGTCCTTGTGAATAATCAAAGCGATCGCTTCGCGCGCTACAAGCACTTGGGCACCAACAATTTTAAGTGAATCGAGTTTATATTTTTCAGCGGGATAAAGCTTGCGCGTGACAATTGCTAAACGCGCACTGTCCTTAAGCAGGTCTTCAATTGCAGTTTTCTCGGAAGTGTAGTTGGTTTTGATTTTAGCGTATTTGTAAATGCCTTCAAAACCTTCTACCTCAGCTTGAAATAGCGGCTTCAAAGATTCATCCACTGCAATGGAGATTTCTCCTGTAGTTGGAGTATCCAATATCTTACCTGACTTCCCTCGGTCGCGGCAGCCGAAGATTGAGGCGGCTATCAAAAAAAGAATTATGCCCTTATTCATGGGTAGTAAAATATTTTTGATACACACGATAGCCTCTATACAGACCGTAGATAATCATTAATCCTCCAAAGACTAAAGTATATTTTCTTGAAATGCTGCCAAATAGAGGAGAGCCTGAGGCTATAACAGCGCCAAGTGCGATATAAGCCAAACTCATCAATAGTGAAAAGTATTTGACAAATGATTCCATGTTGCTTTAAATTAAAACTCCTGCCGAAGCAGGAGTTTTTTTGTTATTCGGCTAGTTTAAATGTGATCGGTATTACCAGGGATTGACGAACTGCTCGTCCTCCTTGCTTACCGGGTTTCCAGCGTGGAGATATTTTAATTACACGCTCAGCTTCTTTATCGCAAGCTCCATCAAAGCCTCTTACTATCTCAACGTTTGTTATTGTGCCATCAGGTTCGACAATAAATTTCACGAAAGTCTTTCCTTCTTGTCCCATTCTTCTAGCTGACGGAGGGTATTTTATAGTTTTTCCTACCCATTTATAAAATGCTTCATAACCGCCATTAGGCTCTGTAGGTTGTTCAACTGCGGTGTAAACTTTGTTGGCATCGCCATCGTCTTTCACTACTTCCTTAACGGGTTCGTCAAAAACAACTTCTCCAGTTCCTTCTACGTTTTCAGAACCAGTTTCATTTTTTTTGATCTCGTCAATGGTCGGCATTTTTTCTTCTTCAACCACTTCTTTTTCTGTCACCTTTGGAGGTAAAAACTTAATGATGGTTTTTACTGGTGGAGGTGGAATATCTGGTGGAGGTGGCTGGTCAGGTTGAATTGGAGGTGGTTGCTCCAAACTTACCTGTCTCATAACCTTCGGTTTTTTGCTCAGATCATCATTACTTCTTAATAACTCAGCCAATGTTGGGTAAGCCAACATAAATGCCATGATCAGAAATGCAATACCGCCAGCCATCGCTACATTCTTAGAATAGATCATACGAAGCACGTAAGCCCCGTAAGCCTTATTCCTGTTTTCGAAGACAATGTCTTCCCACTTTTTTGGCTCTGAATTTGTACTCATAATTTTGCCTCTTTTACAAGTTCCTTATCAACAGAAGTCACATCGACAATAGCAAATCGTTTGATGTTACAAATAGTCATTTCATCAAGTACATCCACCATATCTTTATACTTCGACTCATCAAGGGCCTTAATCAAAACTATCATTTCGCGGATTTCTGCGTTTTTTTCCATTAGTATTTTGCGAATCCCGTCTTTAGAAAAATCGGCACGCTTTACTTCAGGATTTGTAATACCCACATACCAGTATACTTTGTCATTTTCACCAAGCACCAGAGTAAGTACTTTCTTCTCATTTACTTCTGGTCTCACATCGTCTGGTTTTGGTTTCTCAGGCATAGTAATTTCCATGGTCTGAGGTTTCGACAAAGTGGAGGTAAGTACAAAGAATGTCAATAACAAAAATGCTAAGTCCACCATGGGGGTCATATCAATACGGGTCGAGGTCTTTTTACTCCTGACCTTACCACTTTTTTTACCACCGCCATCGCCACCGCCTTGTATTTCTGCCATATAATTTTATTTATAATTTTTAAGATGGTTTCTTTTTCATATCAGTGGGGATCTGCTCGTCACCAGTAATTAGGTTAAAGCGATTTACCTTTCTGTCCATTAAGGTGTTGATCACTTTTTTAACTACAGGATAAGTTGCATCACCATCGCCTTTTATCGCAATCCTTACTCTCGGATTTGATAAACGAGCTTGCAAAACCCAATCAGCAAGTTCATTATGTAATGAATCTACAGGTATTCCAGGCTGATCTAGTTTTTTTCGTTCTTCTCGTTCCATAGAAAGGAATTGTTTAAGACTTCCTATGGGAATCCCGAAGCTCGTCATTAGGGCAAAATCGTGTTGTTCTTCTTGTGTAAAAGACAGACTATAAATACCCGCAATTTTCTGTAACAATGATTCACGAGTATACTGTCCATCCACAGTGAAGAAAACTTTATTATCCTTACTAATGCTAATGATTATCATATCCCTTTCAGGAATAGGAATCTGAGACACTGAAGAGGGAATAGCAGGTTGCACTGGCTCATCAGGTGTAGCAGTAGCGGTAAGCATAAAAAAAGTTACGAGCAAGAAAGCTAAGTCAACCATCGGTGTCATATCGATGGAGGGCGAGCTTCGATGCATTTTTACTTTCGACATATCGAAAATCAGTTATTTGTTAATGTACTTTAGCTTGAGCTGTGAAATTTTGAACGATGCTGAACCCAGCTTCGTCAATTCCATAAGTCAAAGCATCAATTTTACTAGTGAAATAGTTGTAGAGGATAATAGCGATAGCAGACGTTCCAATACCCAAAGCTGTGTTAATCAAGGCTTCAGAGATACCGTTTGCAAGAGCAACTGAGTCTGGTGCACCTGCTTGCGCAAGAGCGGCAAATGACTTGATCATACCCAAAACCGTTCCTAAAAGCCCCATCAAAGTTGCGATTGACGCGATTGTTGCAAGGATAACTAAGTTCTTTTGCAACATCGGCATTTCAAGTTGAGTGGTCTCCTCAATATCTTTTTGAATCAATTGAATGCGCTTATCCACTTCAATAGCCGTGTTCTTAGTAAGTTCAGAATATTTGTGTAACCCAGCTTTTACCACATTGGCGACAGAACCTTTTTGTTTGTCGCACTCACCAATGGCTTGATCTACATTATTAGATTCAACCAAATTTTTGATTTTACGAATAAAGCCTTGCGTATTTCCTTTTCCAGAGGCCATTCCGATCGTAATTGAGCGCTCTATTCCGAATGTAATTACCATCATCAACAACGCTATCAAAATAGGCACAAGAACTCCCCCTTTATAAACGATAGCGAAATAATCGCCTGGGATTGGGTGACCATTATTATCACCGCCTTGGAAGTGTGATGCATCTCCCAAAACAAACATATAAATCGAAATGGCAATTGCGAATTCGATTAGGATTACTCCAACCGTAAAGGAAGATTTTAAGCTTTCGCCTAATGAAGAAGAGGACTTGGACTGAGTTTTCATAATTTAAAGTATAGGTTATGGTTTAAAAAGTTTGGACTAATTGTAACTTTTAGGGGGCTAAAGATGCACGGCAGAAGTGAAATCCACAACTGAATGCAAGATAAAAAGCTAAATTATCAACTTTCGGTTTGCCTCCCTTACAAGCGGTAGCAAATCGAAACATTGAAAATCCACAAAATCTGACCATATACCCAACCACATAATCCCAGCATAGGAAAAAAGTCACAGGTTGAAGCCAAATTTTTTTTTCTCTTGTCATTTCGAATTTTGTCCGCTCGCAGCAATTTTTCTAAATACAGATACAACTAATGGTAACGTTGAGATAACAATCATAATCACGGCTATCAAGCCAATATAATCTGCTAGTCCAGGAATCAATGTGCTTAACCAAAAACCAGCCATCACCACAGTTACTACCCACAAGGTGGCACCAAGCAGATTATAAATCCAAAATTTCTTTACGTCAATTTTTGCAATTCCCGCAAGGATAGGGAGGAACGTGCGCACTATGGGTATGAATCGCCCAAAGACAAATGCCATCATGCCATGTTTTTGAAAAAAATCTTGGGTGAGGTCAACGTATTTCTTTCTATAGAAGAAATTCTCTTTTCGATGACTGAAAAAATCACCTGCCCATCGGCCAAAGAAAAACCCAGCAGCCGTACCAAGTGTGGCAGAACCAATTAGCATCGGTATTAATTCGCTTGGAGAAACTGAGAGATATGGTCCATTGCACATAATACCAGCTGTAAATAACAACGAGTCTCCAGGCAGGAAGAACCCAAAGAAAATACCTGTTTCGAAAAAAACAACAACAAGAAGAAGGGCGACACCTCCGATATGGATGATTGTTTCTGGACTCAACTCCTTTGGCAATAACTCTAAAAGCATTTGGGCTAGATTAAATTCAAAATTTAAAGGCCTGGCGCAGTGTTAGGAATGAAGCAAAAACACACTCCCAGATTAAATCAACTGACAAGACATTATTTGGCGCAAAATACAAATTTTAGATAATAGAGTCGAAGAATCACTTTGACTCGAAATAAAATTCTCAAAATAAGGGACGAGTTTGAATTATTTTTAGTCTAGACTTAGAAATCGTCTGCTACTTCTTCGATTTTTTTCTTTTTGTCGGCATACATCATTTTGATGACTGGATAGCATCGGTAGACCAATTTTATCTCTTTGTGCAGCCCTTTATATGTAAGCCCGATTTTGTCTTTTACATGCCAAGAGTAAGTTTCCGTTCTTACACTGTACTTCGCATGACCGTATGATTTTTCCAGGCCCTGCATGATGCGTGGATCTTTTGGTGTCATCACAATGATTTCATAAATCAATCCTTTGTACACTTTCATCTCCACACTTTTCACACTTGCTTCCCCAATTTTTTCGTACGCTGGATTATCCTTTATCTCATAGAGCTTTGCTTCAAATTCCTTTAGCTCGATAAAGTCCTTTTGAAAAACTGCACCTTTTATACTATCAATCAAGCTTCCAAGTTTGATATCCTTAAAACCATTTCTACGAGCCAGCTCCTCACTGTCTTGACTTTTAGCAGAAAACACAAGTAGGCTGAGTAAAACAAAAAGGATTTTTTTGATCATGGTTTGGGCTCTATAAATTGAATCGCAAATCTAGCTTGGGTTTGATCCCAAAGTAAAACTATTTCAGCCGAATCGTTTACCTGATCAATCCGGATAGTGAATGGTTCATAAACCAAATTGTTAGGAATTGTTTCCGGTTTAATATCAAATCGGATTGCATCTGTTTTGACATTGTAATTGTATGAGCCCCATAAACCTTGATCGCGATTGAAAATAATGGTCCATTTCTCTTTATCAGGAATTGTAAAAAGTGAATAGGTCCCAGCTTTCAATAACTGACCATTCACAGTGATGTCCTGAGTAACTGTTATTTCGGTGGTTTCATTTGCTCCAGTTCTCCATACCTGACCATAGGGTACAAGCTTGCCGAATATTTCGCGGCCTTTTTTTTGTGGTTGCGAATAAATGATTTTCAAATAGCAGTTCTTGTATTTAGCAGAGCTTATGGCGAGTGGACTTACTCGAAGATTCAATGTTTCCTGCGAATAGATTGGCTCAATTGTTAGCGCAATTAAACAAATGAAAAAGACTCGACAGAGCATTCTTAATTCTTTGCTGGCGAAGATAGGGAATTGAATTCATTCGCTATTTTTGGCACAACCAGATTTAAAAAAATGAACAACCGCCCAGCTTTTGATGACATATATATGGAGTTGGCCGTGAACTTGGCTAAGCGTTCACATTGTATCAAACGCCATGTCGGAGCTGTGCTTACAAAAGACACGAGGATTATTTCTATTGGATACAACGGCCCTCCGAGTGGCACTCACAATTGTGATGAGAAATGGCCACAAGATGGATGCCCACGTGATTCAAAAGGTGGTTGCTCGCTCGCGATTCATGCTGAGCAAAATGCAATTCTGTATGCAGTGAAAAATAAAACCTCAGTTGAAGGTGCAACTTTATATGTGACACTTTCTCCGTGCCTAGCTTGTGCACGAATTATTTATAGCATGGGAATCTTAAGAGTGATCTATTTTAATTCCTATGCTGAACACAAGGGATTGGCCAAAGATGAGGGCGTTGAGTTTTTAAAAACTTTTGGTGTGGAGTGCAAAAAATATGAAGGCAAACTCGACAATGTCACTCACATGATTTAAAAGCTATTTCTCTTTCAGCGCTTTTTCAATATCAGTAATAGCCTTCGCAGTAAAGCCCTTTGTCTTCTTAGCGTGTTCAGCTTTAAAAACTTTAATTGCTTTTTCGGCTACTTCGTAAAGCCCAATTGGATTTTTGTCGTGAGAATAACTTCCAAGACACCATTGGATATCTGATTGCAATTGCGGGTCTATATTAGCTTTGCTTAATTTCTCTAGGATGCCCTTTGCAGCTTTCACAATCAAAGGCTCAGATTCTTTGGCCACTTTCTTTGTGGCCTTCTTGGCTGGTGTTGCGGTTTGTTTTGCCATATTTTTTTATGATAAAGTTAGCCTTGAAATATTTTCCTGACATCTAAAATGGATTAAATATTTATGCAACCGATGTCTGTACTTTTTGACCTGAAAAACGGTTGTTCCAATTAAGACTTACAGCTTTACCGCTCTGTTAAGATTTTTCTATTCTATGATTAAGTTTTAATTTCATGCGGTGAACAAGCATCCACTTGATTTTTTAAGCCCGAACCCTGAGGAGCGCAAGCAGGTAATCTTCATGCTTGCCACGGGTTTCTTCTTTGGCATTTTCATTGCCACATTTCAAGTAACAGCAGAGTCGCTCTTCTTGAACCAGATGAGCAGCAATATCAACGAAGCTTTTTTGGTTTCGGGAGTTTTAGGAATTGCGTCCACCATTATATTTACTTTTTTTCAAAATAGGATTCGATTTGTAACGCTCACGATCTCAAGTATCATCGTAGTCCTTGGAATCACAAGTGGTGTTTATTACTTCTATCGTTTTGGCGATCCTGCATTGCACAATACGGTTCTATTCTTAATGTTCTGCCTTACCGGACCTGTAACGGCAATCTTGCTCCTTTGCTATTGGGGAATCTTCGGAAGACTTTTCAATTTTCGCCAGTCGAAAAGGATCATCGGATGGATTGATACGGGGCAGTTGATCGCCATCATCATGGCCAACTTTTTTGTTCCGCTAACGACAGCCTTCTTTAAGAATACAGCCGATTATCTGTGGGTATGCAATCTTAGTATTTTGGGTGCGCTTACCTTTATAATTGTAATTGCCACAAGGTTCCCGCTCACTAAAAACAATCCGCAAGAATTTGATGACACGGTTAAAAAGGAAACAAGGTTTGATAAGATGTTTCAAGACAAGTACGTGGTGTTGCTTGCTTGGTTCTTAATAACCTCAATGGTGACTTTTATTTTCAACCAGTATTCATTTCAAACACTTCTCAATCAACAATATCCTGTTCAGCGCGACCTTGCCAACTTTATCGGATACTTTAATGGTACCATTTACTTGCTGAGTTTGGTGATGCAAACATTTGTAAATGATAAACTGATCAGCACCTATGGACTGCGTGTGTCTCTTTTTGTTTTACCAATAGTCACCTCTCTCTTTGCATTGTGCGCATTTTCCACAGCCGCGCTTTTTGGATTTTCAGTTGGTACGGATTCACAGGCCTTTGTCTTTTTCTTTTTGTTCATCGCACTGACAAGGCTTTTTAACAGCATGCTTCGTGACTCCTTGGAGAATCCGATTTATAAACTGCTATTTATTCCTTTGGATAATCGCTATCGCTTTGGTATTCAATCAAAAATTGAGGGTGTGATTAACGAGTCGGGCCGATTTATTGCAGGCCTTTTGGTTTTTGTTTTTAGTCAAATTGTATTTTTTAAAATCTTTTGGATCCCAGCCATTGTAATGGTGTTAGGTCTTGTGTATGTCTTCTTGATACGAAATCTTCACACAGGTTACAAAAACAAAATTAGATCGAAACTAGAAAGCTCAGAGTTCCATCAGGACAAACTTGAAATCGGTTTTGCGCACATCACTTCAACTTTACAGACGCAGCTTGAAGACAAAAAAATATCAAAGGCAGTTTTCTCTTTCAAACTTTTAGAAAAATTAAATCCATCGAAAGTAAATGTTTGGGTAAACACGCTGATGAAAAACAAGCGAGAGGAAGCTCAAGACTATGCGCAGCGTAGAATGAATGAAATGAAGGGGCTTTCGGTTTCTGAGAATTACGTTGTTAGGATTGATAAAAACAGAGTTGACACCGATGGAAAAAATATTTTGAGTGGAGTTGACTTGGAGCAAATTCTAAAGAATGGAGGGGAAATCACGAAGTCAAGAATTCAAAAACTTGCACGTTCTCATGACCCTGGCGATAGACTTTACGCAGCAGAGTTGTTGCTGCACTCCGATGCTCCGGAGAATACAGCATTCCTCACTGAACTTTTAAGTGACACAGATACCAAGGTGCGAAAAACTGCTCTTGCTACTTCAGCAAAGCGATTTAATGCAGAGGTCATCAATGCTGTTATTGAGAACTTGAATAATCCACTTTATTCAAATTTGGCGATGAGTTCTTTGGTGTTGATGGGCAATCAAGCACTCAATCATCTTGATAGTGGTTTTTATAGGTCTGGACAAAACACTCAAACCATTTTGAGGATTGTTCAAGTACTTGGACGAATTGGAGGAGCGAAAGCAAAAGAACTTCTTTGGAACAAAATTGACTACCCAGATAAGGTTATTGTCTCACAAGTTCTTTTGTCGTTGGGTGAAAGTGGTTTCAAAGCAGGGATCGCTCAAGTTACTCGAATCAAATATGCAATTGAGACAGATATAGCAGACTTAACTTGGAACCTTGGAGCCATTCGCGAGTTAGGTGAAGGCACTCAAAGCGAAGAAGTAAAACTTGCACTGCGCCAAGAAATTAATCATGATATCGAGCACATCTATATGTTGCTTGCCATGCTTTATGACACGCGATCGATTCAATTGGTGAAAGAAAATATTGAGAGTGGAACGTCTGAGGGAACAACTTATGCTGTAGAACTTCTGGATGTTTTCCTTTCAGAGCAATTGAAGATGCGGGTAATTCCAGTGTTGGATGACCTAAGTGATTATGAAAAAATTAATCGTCTAGAGGTATTTTATCCTCGTGTCAATCTTGATTCTAAATTGGTACTAAAGTTTTTGGTCAATAGAGATTTTACTCAAACTAATCGATGGACAAAGGCAACGGTAATACATCAAATAGGGACTCAGCGTATCACCGACTTTACTCTTGACCTGATTGCTCAACTTTTTAATCCAGATCGACTAATTCGTGAAATCTCTGGATGGGCGCTCAATCAGATTGATCCGAAGCAATATGAGATCAATGCCAGACGGCTAGACGAGGACCACGCCCGCTGGTTGAATAGGGCAGTGCTTAAGAATTCAAACGACAAAAAATTGATGCTTTATGAAAAGGCATCTTTCTTTCAAAACATCAGTGTGTTTTATGGTATACCTGGATTGACCCTATCTCACTTGGCGGATATTGCGAAGGAGCACAAGCTTAATAATGGTGAACACCTTTCTATTGACGAGCGTTTGAACAATCGATTTCTTCTATCATATTTGATGGAACGGTTCAATACTATGAAGGTGGCCGATATGTAACTGATTTCCGAAAAGGGCAATTTGTTGGTGAGATGATTTCTACGATGGGTTTCCTCAATACCAACCTGTTGGTAGCGAAAGGAGAGACAATTCTATTGAAAATCAATAAAGATCAATTCTATGAACTGTTATCGGATGACGTGAAACTTGCCGATAAGTTTTTGCAGTTTATTTGAAATTATTTAAATTTCTCTGTTTTTAAACTAATTTAGGATTTATACCTTTGATTTTTTAAAGCTATAGGTTGGCCGTCTTGAGTCCCCTTCCAACTGAAGACGGAAAAAAATATTTTAGACAAAATGCTGAATTCGCCTGTCAAGGTTGGCGTGAGGGACGAATCTTATTCAGAAATTGAATTTTCTGAAAAGGAATCTGGGATAAACCCATTTCCAGGGCTACGTCCATTCACAATGGAAGAGTGCTATCTCTTCTTTGGTCGTGAAGGCCAGGTGGATGATATTTTGCTAAAACTTTCAGCTAATCGCTCAATAACCGTTCTGGGTTATTCAGGAAGCGGTAAATCAAGCTTAATGTTCTGCGGTTTGTTGCCAGTGCTATACGGTGGCTTCATGACCGAGACAGGCCCTTTCTGGAGCATTTTAACAGCAAGGCCCGGTGGCTCACCCATTGGTAATCTAACAGAATCAGTCCTTAATTTTTTACTTCAGTCAAAGAGAATCGAAGAAGAAGATACTCAGATTCATCGTGCAATAATCAATTCTGTACCTTCGGAGCGGACCCAATGGTTTAGTAGAAATAGCAAGGTTCATTCAAAGAGATGAAAATGAAAATATCTTCTTTTTGATTGATCAATTTGAAGAGCTTTTCAGATATTCAGAAAGCACCAGCGAGGAGCATACAAATGAAGCAACAGCCTATGTCAATTTAATTCTGACAGCAGTTCAGCAGCGCAATGTTCCGATCTACATGGCTTTGAACATGCGCTCTGATTTTATTGGAGATTGTTCTTTGTTTCAGGGTTTAACTGAAATGATTAACACCAGTAACTACTTGGTGCCTCAAATGACGCGTGAGCAAAAGCGGATGGCCATCGAAGGTCCTGTTGCCGTTAGTGGTGCGAAAATTTCCTCGAGGTTAATCAAGAGATTGCTGAACGATATTGGTGACAATCAAGATCAATTGCCGATCCTCCAGCATGCGATGATGCGTACTTGGGATTACTGGCTTACCAACCATGATCCTGGAGAACCGATTGACATTCGTCACTATAATTCCATTGGTAAAATTGACCAAGCTCTTTCTTTACATGCTAATGAAGCATTTGAAGAACTGAGCTCTCGTCAAAAGGAAATCGCAGTTACTCTTTTTAAAACTATCACTGAGAAAAATCAGGATAATCAAGGACTTAGAAGGCCAGCTAAAGTTGAGCTGGTTGCTGAATTAGCGGAAGCGCAAGAGAAGGAGGTAATAGACGTAATTGAAAGTTTTAGAAAGACGGGCCGCTCTTTCTTGATGCCTGGACCTCACATACAATTGAATGCTGATTCCGTGGTTGAACTTTCACACGAAAGTTTGATGCGTATCTGGACAAGGCTTTCAACTTGGGTTGAAGAAGAATTTGAGTCAGCCCAGATGTACAAACGGGTTTCTGATGCATCTGCGATGTATCAAATTGGAAGGACAAGTTTGTGGCGCCCACCCGATTTACAGCTCGCACTTAACTGGCAGAAGAAGCAAAGGCCAACCAGGGCTTGGGCCCAACGCTATGATGTTGCCTTTGAACGGGCCATTGTTTTTCTTGACACTAGTCGAATAACCTATGAGGCCGAGCTGAAGAATCAGGAAATGCTTCAGCGTAGGATGCTACGAAGAGCAAGAGCCACTAATATCGTCCTCGCCTTGTTCCTTGTAGTTGCTGTCGCGGCTTTCTTTTACGGATTGATCAACAGTATCCAAGCTGAGAAAAACTTGATCGAAGCAAATGCTCAACGCGATAAGGCACAGGAGTTAAGCAAGGTAGCCCAAGAGCAAAGAGATATAGCAGAAAAGACAGCTCTTGAAGTTATTCAAAAACAAAAAGAAATTTTAAGTCAGAGAGATCAGCTTGCACAGACTAACGAAGCACTTGGTTCAAGTTTAAAAAGAGCTGACAGTCTTCGTAGGCTTGCAGAAGTGAATTTTAAGGAAGCTAAAGTTCAGCGCGATAGTGCTCGCTTCGCGAGAGATGTTGCAACCAAAGCAACTGATGTTGCCGTAAGAAAAACGGAAGAATCCAATGCTCGATTAATGCTTTCAATTGCTCAATCACTTGAAGCAAAATCAGAAGGTATTGACGACAAAGATTTGGCAGGTAGTACTGCATTGCAAGGTTATCTTTTCCACAAACAGTTCGGTGGAAAGAAATACGATCCGTATGTATTCAGAGGACTTTATTACGCGCTCACAAAAACTTGTGGGAACAAACTATAATGCGGTAAAAATCCCAGGCAATTACAAAAGCAAGATGTTTGCTTTGACTGTTTCTCAAAAGAATTCAAGTTTCTTCACTACAGGAAATGACGGTAGAATTTTCCAAGGTGACTATGTGGCTCAAACTGTAGGCAATGCACTTAATCAGAAAGATTTTCCAAATCGAGTTTTGGCTCTTAGTAAGGATGAAAGATACTTAGTGAATGGCGGTGACTCAAGTTATTTGGAAGTCTTTAATGTTTCAAATTTTAGTAACCCTAAAATCGTAAATGGACACAAGGGATTAATAACAGATATTAAATTTTTACCTGATAACACATTCATATCTTCAGCACTTGATAAGTCTTTAAGGCTGACAAACCCAGCGACTGGTCAGAGCAAGCAAATATTATCGCTCCCATTTGATGTGAAAGCAATGGATGTCAGTTCTGATGGTAAATTTTTAATAGCTGGCTCTGCCTCAGGAAAGTTGATCTTGGTTAACCTGAATGATTATTCATATAAGGAATTACGTGACGAGGCTCCTAACCGTATACTTTCTGTTGCGTTCCACCCAACTCGCCCTTTGATTGCCTATGGAGTTGAAGTGATTGCTGAACGGAAAGGAACTGTTAAGCTATTTGATATGAACACTCAGAAAATTGAACGAGAACTGGGTGGTCACCGTGCTGGTATATCAGATCTTGAATTCAGTCCTGATGGACTTCTGCTGGCCAGTGCAGGCCTTGATAGAAAAGTTCAGATGTGGGTAGTCGATCATGTTGATGATCTACCAGTAGTGATGGACAACAATAATGGTTTTGTTTGGGACTTAGCTTTTTCAAAAAATTCAGATTATCTACTGGCGTCTTGCAACGATGGAGAAATAAGAGTTTGGCCAACGGACCCTAAAATGCTTGCAGATAAGATTTGTCCTGAGCTCGGCAGAAATATGACAAGAGAGGAGTGGGATATTTATGTAGGAAAAGATATTGACTATGTCGAGACCTGTAAAAACCTCAAAAAATGATCGTGCGCTTTCTTTCTACCTTCTTACTCGCGATCCTCTCATTTTTGTGCTTTGGTCAAACCGACTGTGAAAGAACATTGAGTCAAGCTACTGCTGAATTTGATGCTGGGAGATTTTATGGCCTACCTGCGCTACTAAAACCTTGCCTTGATAATGGCTTTTCAAAAGAACAAAAGGTCAGGGCCTATCTATTGCTTACACAAGCCTATCTTATAATCGATGACCCGATCGCTGCAGAAAACAGTTACTTACAATTGTTGACAGCAGATCCTGAATTCGTAGCAAACCCAAAGAGAGATCCAGTTGATGTTTATTACCTCAGTAAAAAATTTACAACAACCCCAGTTTTTACACCTAGCTTTCAGACCGGCATTAATACTTCTTTTGTTAGGACGATTTACTCACTAAACACGAGTAGTTCAAATAAAGATCTTACAACTACCAATACACTGAAAGTTGGGTTTCAAGTAGGAGGAGCTTTGGATTGGAACTTATTCCAATCGATGGAGTCTAAGTCTTGGAGTGAATTATGCGAGAAAGGCTTTTAAAACAACTCATGATGATACTAATGAAGGTACACAGCGTGTTTTTATAGAAAAACAGGATTGGCTTGACATTCCTTTGTTCATAAAATATTCAGTTGACTCTGGTAGAGTGAGGCCCTTTTTCTTCGCAGGCATAGCAGCTAATTTATTGCTCGGGGCAAAACTATCTCCCCTTGAGACTGACTTTAATTCCCCGAGCCAAGGAACTCAACAGGTCTCTCAGTCCCCCGATATCTCCATTAGTGATAGCAGGTATTTTTTTAATCGATCATTGGTTTTTGGAGGAGGAATAAAATATAAAGTAGGCAAGAACTTTTTTACGTTTGGCCTAAGCTATATGGCTGGCCTTAATAACCTCACCAGCAAAGTTTACAACTACAAACTCGCGACAGGCTTTGAGTATTCATCTGATTATTTTCGACTGGATAATCTAGCATTCTCAGTTGGATATATCAAACCGCTCTATGAACCTCGGAAAAAGAAACAAGCTGTGGTTGGTTTGTTGAGAAAACTTGGATTGAAGAAAAGATGAAAATAAAAAAGTATTCACTCATTATTTTCGTCTTGGTTCTGGCTTTTGGCTGTGAAACAACATCAAATTTAAGGTCTCCAAATAAAGATTACTTTATCAAGTATTATGGAGGTGATGGCAATCAATATGCGGTTGATATGATTGCCAATTCAGATGGTACATTTTATATCCTCGGCAACTCTGTTCCTGCACAGGGACAAAATCAGCAAGTGTATTTAGCGAAAGTTGATGCCCAGGGAAACATGATTGGTAACGCTGTCACAGTATCAAGCAATGGAAGTTTGGAAGCCAAGGATTTCGAAGTTTTGGGCGATTCCATTGTAGTGGTTGGAAACGAGACTTTCTCAAGTAATAGACACCGCATTTTTTTAGCTCGTTTTTCTTCTTCCGATTTAAGTAGCTATAAAACTAGCTCATATCTTTTGCTCGATGACACTACAAGAAATGTGTTTGCAAATTCACTGACATCTTTAACCGATGGAGGTTATGCAATAGCTGGTTATATTCAGACATCATCTGGTACTGATGCGTTGTTTATGAGACTATCCAGTTCGCTTGTTCAAAAGCAGCTCAATAGTAACCCTCCTTGGCAATCAACCAGTCATCCTGGTACGGTGAGCAGCATTGAAAAAGTTTTTGTCTCACCAACAACTGCAACAGACTCATCACTCTTGTATTCATTTGGTGCAACGGATGCGCGTGCTTCTGATGAAAATTTCTGGACAAGCAATATATCTGTACACGGTGTTCCTGGTCCAAGTTCAGATGATTTAACTCTTAATGAGTTTGTTATTAATGGATCTAACGAAATTGTAACGAAAGTGATCCATGTTTCTCCTGGAGGATATTTAATGACTGGCGTATCAATTTCATCATCTCAAAACATGAGCATTATTGCAAAGAAACTCAAGCAAGATGTCCTTACTTTTAATGATGATGTAAAGTATACCTATCTATCAGGTTCTTTGGGGAAGCCAGCCTCGCAAATGGCACAGTATGCAACAGTGTGTCAAAACAATTCATTATCAGGTTTTTTTATTCTGTCAAATACATATAATACGACCTCTGGAGCAAGCGATATTTATTTGCAGAAATTGGATTTACTTCTTCAAGATGCTTGGAGAGACCCGGTAACATTTGGGGGGGATGGGGAAGATACTGCTGCCGCTGTTGCAGAGTTACCCGATGGTCATATTATGGTTTTAGGAACGATGAATATTGGGGATAAACCAGAACAGTTTAAAATTGTGCTTTTGAAATTGAATGCGGCTGGGAAATTGGCGAATTAACTGCGCTTTCGCATCAAAAGGTTACTTTTAGTGGTATTTACTGATTTAAAAATTAATATAGTTTGGTCTAATTAGATGGTTATTGGCTTGAGAAATTTTACTAACCGTTCCGTTTTGAAATTGAGGCTGGGGCTTGGGGCTCTTATGCTTGTTTTGAGTATTTCCTCACAGGCTCAGACGTTTACCAGCACAGCCGCAGGTGGGGCGTGGAATTCAACAGGAACTTGGACTGGAAATGCAGTACCGACAGCGGGAAGTGACGTAATCATAAATGGTCCCGTTTCTTTAAATGTAAATACGCCATCTCTCAATTCTCTTACAGTAAACTCTGGAGTTACTTTCACAACTACGACTACGTTTACTGTCAATGTTACTGGAGCAATTGCAGTAAACGGAACTTATGCCAATGGAAGCACAGGAGTTATCTCTTTTAGCACTCTGAACTTTAACGCAAACTCAACTTACATCCATAATTTAAATGGGGGTACGATACCTACCGCTACGAGTTGGGCATCGAATTCTACGTGTCAAATTTCAATAACTGGAAATACATTGCCCACGAGTGGATTGGCACAAAACTTTGGCAACTTCACTTGGAATTCACCAAGCCAGACTGGTAACGTTACATTAACTACTGTACCAACCGCAATTCTTGGTGATTTTTCTGTGGTAAGTACTAACGCATCTGCGCTGAGACTAACAAATACAGCCACTTCTCGAACCCTGACGATTGGAGGGAATTACAATCAAACTGGTGGAAGTTTTACAGTACTAACCAACTCAGGTAATGGCACACTTTCAGTAGGAGGAAACTTTAATTTGAGCGGAGGAACGTTCACGGGTGTAAGCGGCACAGGGACTGGGTCTATCGGTATCACGGGAAGTGTCTTTATAACTGGCGGTGCGTTCAACGGAGTGGGTACAGGTTCAGGTCCTTGCACAATTACAGTCGGAGGTAGTATGAATTTAAGTGCAGGTTCTGTTGTTCTTAAGGGCTCCGGAAATGGAACAGCAGCTTTAAATATTACAGGCGATTTTGATCAATCGGGTACAGCTACTTTCACCCAGAGATCTAACGCCACATCTACATCAATCGTAGCAATAACTGGAGCCTTTAACTTAAGTGGTGGTACCTATACCGCATCTACCGTTAATGCAATTGGTACAATAAATTTATCTGGGAATTTTTCAGTAACAGGAGGAACGTTAACAACTACTTCTGGTAGCGGTTCTGTTAATTTTAATGGTCCGGGTACTCAGACCTTTACATCAGGAGGCACGATATCGAATGCAATTAATTTTACAGTTCCAAGTGGCGTGACCTTACAGATGGCGTCCTCGGGGACAGTGGTAAGTGGAGGCGGGAGTTTCACTTTGTCTTCGGGTGCTACTTTAGGAGTTACTTCACCATCGGGTATAACTATTTCTGGAGCTGGAAATATTCAGGTGACAGGAACTCGCACGTATACCTCAGGCGCCAATTATATTTACAATGGTGGTGCTAGCCAATCAGCGGGTGATGGTCTTGGACAAAACACACCTGCAACAATAACGGTCAATAATTCTAGCAGTGTTTCTCTAAGCTCTGCTGTCACTACCAGTGGGATTGTTTCAATTGCATCGGGTTCTTCATTGGATGCCGCTGGCCAGACACTTACAGCAGGTGGACTCGTTACGGTAAACGGGACATATGCTTCAGGATCTGGGGCACAGACGCTTAACAACGGTCTAACAATTTCCGGTGGTACATTCACTGGATCAACGGGAACCGTAACAGTAACTGATCTTAACATAACTAGTGGTTCATTCACAGCACCTTCAGGCACTTTAAATATTTCGGGAAATTTTTCTAATGGAGGTACACTTAATTCAAATTCTGGTACCGTATTTTTCACAGGTTCTGGCACTCAGACTTTAAATTCTGGAGGCTCTTCTTTCAATAATATTTCTCACACAGGAACTGGTACTCTTCAGCTGGCTTCAAATGCTTTAAATGCGCTCGGTACTTTTACTAATTCTACGGGTACTTTTGCTCCCTCTGCACAATCAGTGACGATAACTGGTGCCACAACTATTAGTGGAGGTACTTATTCAGGCTCGTCAGCTTCACAAAATTTTAACGGAGGACTTTCACTTACAGGCGGAATTTTCAATGGATCAAGTGGAGATGTTACAATACTCGGTAATTTATCCATCGGCAATTCAACGACATTCAAAATAGGGGCTTCGAACCTGACAGTTTCAGGAACTACTACAGTAGGTGCGGGGTCTAGTGGTAACTTTACCTTTTTATCTACTACCGGCACAAAAATATTTGGAGACCTTGTGGTTGTTTCAGCTGGCGCAACTTGGGACAACTCCATTAATTCCCCAGTTACTTTTCAAGGTGGCCTGAAAAAAAATGCAAGTGCGACCTTTACTTCGGGTACGGGAGTTCACACGTTTGATACAAACTCACAGTCGCTGTCAGGAACATTTTCAATTCCGAATTTAGTTGTGACAGGTGTTTCTCTCGACAACAATGGTACCCTGACTGTGGGCACATCGCTTTCAGGAACAGGAAGCTTGTCACAATCGTCAGGTGCGAATCTTACTCTTTCAGGTTCCTCAACTCTATCAACTTTAAATGCTACTAATTCTGGTAACACTGTGATTTTTAATGGAACGACACAGACTATCAATGTTGGTACTTATTACAATCTTACAATTTCCCAATCGGGCGCTACAAATGCTTCTTTAGCTGGGTCAACATCGGTGAATGGAGCTTTAACTTTTACCTCAGGAAATATTTTACTCGGATCAAGTAACTTATCATTTGGGGCATCCGCAACAATCTCAGGAGGATCTTCATCGTCAATGATTATTGTTTCTGGAGCAGGCTTAGTGAAGAAGACATTTTCTTCGGCAAGTTCATTTGTATTTCCAATTGGAGAAAATACGGGTTCGACTGATTATTCTCCGATTACAGTTGCGCCTACTGCTGGTTCTTTCCCAGCAGATGTTTCTGTTTCAGTTATTGATGCCAAACATCCTAATAATGCAAGTGCAACAAACTACCTTACCAGATATTGGAATGTATTAAGTACTAATCCAATCACAGTAAATCTTTCAGGCACATATTTAGGGTCAGCTGCTGATATAAACGGTACAGAAGCAAACGCGAGCAGTGCCCAGCTCGATGGTACTTTCAGCCAATTGTCAAATCCATGGGTTAAGTTTGCGGCACTGGGATCAAATACGCTTTCAGTTACTGGCGCTAACCTTACTGCAAACCAAACTTCTGCTTTTACAGGTATTACAGGAGCAAATCCTTCGGTAAGTATTATAGGAGGAGGAATATCCATTTGTAGTGGTAGCTCTACACCATTAACGGCTTCGATTTCTGGCGGAGATCCTTCATTTACTTATGTATGGAGTCCAACCACTGGTTTAAGTGCATCAAACATTTCAAATCCTTCCGCCTCTCCAACTTCAACGACAGCATATACCGTTTCTGTCAGAGACGGTAATGGAATATTAGCTACATCTACTCCATCAACAATTACGGTCAGCCAAGTTCCAACGACTTCAGCCGCGGGACCTGACCAGACTCAATGTAATAATGGCTCATTCACCTTAGCAGGAAATAATCCCACAACAGGTACAGGTGCATGGTCAATTATTGGATCAGCAAATGGAGCAAGTATTACTTCACCAACCTCATTTAATTCTACAGTTACAGGATTGACATCGGGCAATAATGTCACATTACGTTGGACAATCAGTAATGGAGCTTGTACGGCAAGTATCGATGATGTCTTACTAACCAATGATGCTTTACCGACAACTGCAAACGCGGGAGGTGATATTAATCAATGCAACAACAGCTCATTTACTCTCGCGGGTAACTTACCGACCACGGGCACTGGGCAGTGGAGCGTGGTGAGCGGGGCGGTCACGATCACGACCCCGGGCTCGAACGTGAGCACGGTGACGGGCCTTGCCGCGGGGGGCAGTGCGACCTTAAGATGGACGATCACGAACGGCACATGCAGCACGTCCGATGATGTGGTGCTGACCAACGATGCTTTACCAACAACTGCGAACGCGGGAGTGGATATCAATCAATGCAACAACGAGCTCATTTACCCTTGCGGGCAACTCACCGGGCACGGGCACGGGCCTGTGGAGCGTGGTGAGCGGCAGTGCCACGATCACGACCCCAGGCGCTTTCAACAGCGGGGTTACGGCAGTGGCCGCGGGCAGCAGCGTCACGCTGAGGTGGACGGTCACGAACGGGAGCTGCAGCAGCTCTGACGATGTGGTGCTGACGAACTATGCCCCGGTGGCGCCCACGGGCACCATTGCGGGAGCGGACATCACGCAGTGCAACAACGGGAGCTTCACGCTGAACGGCACGGCCGCGACCACGGGCACTGGGCAGTGGAGCGTGGTGAGCGGGGCGGTCACGATCACGACCCCGGGCTCGAACGTGAGCACGGTGACGGGCCTTGCCGCGGGGGGCAGTGCGACCTTAAGATGGACGATCACGAACGGCACATGCAGCACGTCCGATGATGTGGTGCTGACCAACGATGCTTTACCAACAACTGCGAACGCGGGAGTGGATATCAATCAATGCAACAACAGCTCAATTCACCCTTGCGGGCAACTCACCGGGCACGGGCACGGGCCTGTGGAGCGTGGTGAGCGGCAGTGCCACGATCACGACCCCAGGCGCTTTCAACAGCGGGGTTACGGCAGTGGCCGCGGGCAGCAGCGTCACGCTGAGGTGGACGGTCACGAACGGGAGCTGCAGCAGCTTTGACGATGTGGTGCTGACGAACTATGCCCCGGTGGCGCCCACGGGCACCATTGCGGGAGCGGACATCACGCAGTGCAACAACGGGAGCTTCACGCTGAACGGCACGGCCGCGACCACGGGCACTGGGCAGTGGAGCGTGGTGAGCGGGGCGGTCACGATCACGACCCCGGGCTCGAACGTGAGCACGGTGACGGGCCTTGCCGCGGGGGGCAGTGCGACCTTAAGATGGACGATCACGAACGGCACATGCAGCACGTCCGATGATGTGGTGCTGACCAACGATGCTTTACCAACAACTGCGAACGCGGGAGTGGATATCAATCAATGCAACAACAGCTCATTTACCCTTGCGGGCAACTCACCGGGCACGGGCACGGGCCTGTGGAGCGTGGTGAGCGGCAGTGCCACGATCACGACCCCAGGCGCTTTCAACAGCGGGGTTACGGCAGTGGCCGCGGGCAGCAGCGTCACGCTGAGGTGGACGGTCACGAACGGGAGCTGCAGCAGCTCTGACGATGTGGTGCTGACGAACTATGCCCCGGTGGCGCCCACGGGCACCATTGCGGGAGCGGACATCACGCAGTGCAACAACGGGAGCTTCACGCTGAACGGCACGGCCGCGACCACGGGCACTGGGCAGTGGAGCGTGGTGAGCGGGGCGGTCACGATCACGACCCCGGGCTCGAACGTGAGCACGGTGACGGGCCTTGCCGCGGGGGGCAGTGCGACCTTAAGATGGACGATCACGAACGGCACATGCAGCACGTCCGATGATGTGGTGCTGACCAACGATGCTTTACCAACAACTGCGAACGCGGGAGCGGATATCAATCGATGCA
>JASGIR010000042.1:0-51197 GCA_049840975.1 Cyclobacteriaceae bacterium
ACGCATTGCTAAGGTTAATAGGGAAACACGAGAGATCCGACATACCTAAGTATTTGCAAATGTTTTGAAACAGTTGGCCGAGCGGTGTCAAAGTTGGATGCGATGGCACCCGCAGTCATGGATTGTGAAGCAACCAGCAAAAGTATTGCTCTGCGAGTTGGGTCTGCAATGGCTTGAAATACATCTCTTCTTAAATTCATTATGTAGCTATTTGACTACAAATATATACGTAGTCATTTAACTACACAAATTTTTACTGAATATTTTTTTCAATTGTATTGATTTACCATTCAAATAATCAATGCAGAATTTCTTCAAAATCATGTATTTCCTTTGTTGGCTATTCCCTTGTTGTATTGACTATTTTAACTTGAATGAAAAAAATCTTACTTCTCTCATTTATTTTGGTTTCAGGGGTTGCGATGGCCCAGAAAAACTCTGTTACAGGTTTAGTAATTGATTCGCTCACAAAGAAGCCGGTTGAATTTGCCGTTGTGGCCGTTCTTGACCCAGCTACTAATAAACCAATCAATGGTGCATCATGTGATGAGAATGGGAAATTCTTAATCGAAAAAGTCTCAAAAGGCAATTGCATTCTTGCTATTTCTTTTGTGGGATACTCTACAAAAAAAATCAATATCACAGTTCAATCCAATGAAACGAATATTGGAACAATCACAATAAGCCCTTCGACAAAGATGTTGCGTGAAGTGGTAGTGGAAGGTGAAAAGACTTTAGTGGAAGAGAAAGTTGATAGAATGATTTACAACGCGACTCAAGATGCGACTACGCGAGGAGGAGATGCTAGTGATGTGCTTAAACGTGTTCCGATGCTCACGGTAGATGTGGACGGAAATGTCTCTCTTCGCGGAAGCGCTAACGTTAAAATCCTGATCAACAATAAACCATCAACAATTTCTGCCAACAGCGTTGCTGATGCGTTGAAACAAATTCCAGCCGATATGATAAGTACTGTAGAGGTCATTACTTCGCCCTCCTCTAAGTACGATGCGGAAGGCTCTGGAGGTATTATCAATATCGTATTAAAGAAAAACACGCTAGAGGGAGCTTTTTTCAACTCTGATGTAACGGTAAGTTCGCGAGGTTCAAACCTTGGCGTGAATAGTTCTTATCGGAAAGGTAAAATGGGATTTTCCTTAGGTGCGTTCTTTCGCCCGACTTATAATGTGGTGAGTGATTTTTCTAATCAACAAACTACATACACTCCAAATTCGACTACAAACAAAACAGACACGACTTATAACTCTCAGGGAGCACATAACCGTAGCGATGGTCTTCAAGGGACCTACACTTTTGTTTGGGATTATGACATCAATAAAAATAATTCGCTTAGCGCTTCATTTAGATATGGCCACCGTGACCAGAACTCGTATCAAGATCAGTTACTAACGAACACATTGAAGAACGATACGTTGACGAGTGTTCTCCAAAACAATAAGACTACGAACGTTGGCGATAATTTTGATGCATCACTTACTTATACCAAAAAATTCCGGAAGAAAGACCGAGAATTTAATTTCCTTGGTATCTACAGTAGGAGTAACCAGACAGGAGGTTATGTGATTAACACACTTCAAGAATCAGATCAATCTATTTTGCAGAGAAACAAAAACAACAATCCAGGATATACGCAAGAGACAATCTTCCAGGCAGACTATCAGGAGCCTGTCAGAGAAAATCAACTTCTAGAGTTTGGTGGAAAAGCAACTATACGGAATGTACAAAGTGACTATTCGTATTTTGTAGCCAGTGGAGCAAGTGGTGCCTATGGACCTGACCCAAGAAGAGCTTCGACCGGATTTAATTACAACCAAGCAATCTCAGCAGCTTATTTGGCTTACACGATTACTCGAAATGAATATACATTGAAAGCGGGAAGTAGATACGAGTATACTGGCATTCAGGCTCATTTCAATGGGCAGTCGGATATCTCTATTCCTTCATATTCTGTTATCGTACCAAGCGTGAATCTCTCTCGCAAACTAAAGAATGGAAATTTGATCAAAGTTTCATACAACAAACGGATACAGCGCCCGAGTTTGCGCGACCTCAATCCAAACCTTCAGGCTTCGAATCCCAAAAGTGCAACGCAAGGGAATCCAAATTTAAAACCGGAGTACACGCAGCTAGTTGAAATCGCTTACAAGACTAATATTAAGAACGCAACGATAAATCTCTCGACATTCATGCGTTACAATACCAACGATATTCAGCCGGCCAGAATAATTCGTCACGACACAATTATTTCTATTAGCCAGAATATTGGCACAGAAGCAAACTATGGAATTTCACTTTTTGTAAGTGTTCCAGTTTCTGATCGATTCACAATCAATGGAGGAACAGATACATTTTATCGCATCTTAAAAAATAATTCGGTTGACCCTGTGTTAAGCGCAACTATGCAAGGGTTAACTCCAAATTTCAGACTGTTTGGTAATTATAATTTTCCGACTGGATGGAGTTTTCAATTTTTCGGATCGTACCAAGGGAAATCTTATAACCTGCAGGGGTATCGTACCAGCCCGATCAACCACAGTGTAAGTGTGAAGAAAAATGTTTTTGGTAAAAATGGCTCTTTAAGTTTGGGTGTAGACAATTTCGCAACGCCAGTTTACGATGTTTATTCAAAATTGAATTCGCATTACTTAGTTCAGACAACAACCAATTCATTGCATAATTTTATTGTGAAGGCAAGCTTCAGCTATAAAATTGGTAAAGTCATCCAATCGAAGAAAAAACAATTGGATGATGAGGAGAAAGATAATTAAGATCTAGTTGTTGATAGTACCGCCAGCGTTGTACCATATAACAATAGTATCAATAGCGCCTTGGCTTAATGAGCCACCTTTGGGCATGAATTTATTCTCTACTTCATATTTTATTAGACCTGAATTTGCCACAATTCCTGAATCCTTATCAAAGGCAATTGGCCTGCCATACCAAGGCCCTGTTTCGCTATGACAGTGCATGCAATTGTCATGTATGATTGTTCTCACCGTGGAAAAATATAGAACAGGGGGAGGTGTAGGTTCTACACTGTTGTAAGTACAAGAACTGTATGCCATGATTATTAGAAAGAATAGAAATTTCTTCATGCCTTGTATTTCCGATTGTTTGTGTTGTTGTAAAACAAATCAAATTGAAAGGATTAAGCAAGGCTGTATTGAGATATGTCGCCATCACTTATCGCTTTTCCATCTAGTCAAACTTACTTGAATGGAATCATTTTTTATTATTCCATTTAGCTCTAGCTGATTGTTTCCTTTTTGTTTTAACAAACCTTTGAATGGCTTTTCTTTTGCATCCATTGGATAGTGCCAATACATACTAATCTGTTCCTGGTCGGCATCCAGATTATAATGTCCGATCATACGATTTTGCAGACTATTGAAAGTAAAGACACATTCATTAGCAAGGTCAAAGTAAACAAACGTAAGAAGACTGTCACTACATGTTTTGGCAAGTCTTTGCTGGCCATTGATTTTCATATCAGTTACGATATACTTTCCTGTTAGTTCTGGATGTTTATCGGGCGAACCTTTGACAAAAATCAATAGGAGAGGAATAAGAAGAATTGATACCGGTGCGATATTTTTAATAAAAGCACTGCGAACTGTAGATGTTTCGGTTGATTGTTGTTTCAAAAAAGAACTCAACAAGCCTTTGAATGTCTGTAAACAATAGGTAGATCACTCCGAGAAATATTATCACATCATGACGGAGCACACTGGGATAACTATCGTAGAAATAGTCGATGAGAATAATACTAATCATGATTGGTAAAATCATGATTGCGCCAAGAAGTCTTGTTCTGTTAAAAATTAGAATGAAGCCACCAATGATTTGTAAGATTCCAATAACACAAATAAATCCATACGAGCGCCCAAAATAACCCCATGTAAGCCATTGATTTGAAAAGCTGCTGAAAGGCTCATCCAGCATTCCAAGCGGAGCATAAGGCTGCATGTGAAATATTCTTTGAAAGCCGAACAAAGCCATATTAAAAGCAATTCCATATTGAATGGCACTGATCCAAAATGCAATTGCAGATGTGTGAAAGTCCTCAGTTTTTTTGTCTTTGAAATGCCACACCACTGCGTAAATAATGGAAGCTAGAATTAACAACGAAGCCACTGCCACTACTAATGAAGCAGGCACGGTCAATGCGATCAAAAACTTGTCGCCTACATGAAAGAAAGTTTCACCGCATACTAGCCCACCAAACAGGCAAAGTATTAATTTTTTAAAGAAAGGTTTTGTATTCATCACTTTGAGTTTTTGGCTCAAAAGTGGGCGTTTAATTGCCGTCTATCGTCCTGAGTTATCCAATTGGACTTCTTTGGCTGATTTATTTTCCGGGATGGTTTCTAAAGCTGCTGGATCAGAGTGCATAAACTGCGATGGTGACAAGCCAGTTAGTTTTTTAAAAGTAGCATTAAAAGTAGACTTCGATCGAAAGCCAGATTCGTAGGCTATTCCCAAAATGTTGAGGTGTTTATGGCTTGAAGATTTTAGCAGGCGTTTAGCTTCCTCTACTCGATGTCGATTCACAAACTCGAAAAAATTCTCATTGAATCCTTCATTAATTACAAAGGAGAGATCGTGTATCGAAAATTGAACTTTAGCGGCAAGCTGAGGTAACCCCAGATCCGGATCGAGATAGACTTTCTCAGACTTCACGATAGATTCCAGTTGTTCTTTGGCGGAAGCAAGTTCGTCAGCATTGAAGCGCTGTGATCGCGCGCCTTTCACACCTTTTTTTATGATGTCATTAATTTCAGAAACTTCTTTTGATGAATAAGGATATATTTCCTGCTGCCGTAACAAGGAGTAGCCAATGTAAAAAGTGAGAAAGAGATATCCGAAAGGAGCCAGCGGAATAAGGAAGGGGATGATCCTAAGACCTTCATTTAATGAGAGAATAAATGCTGCCGCAATACCGAGTAAAAAATAACGAAGCCATGAAAGTGAGATTGGCTCTAATGCTGACGCAAACTTTCGAATATTTTTCAAATGCCTGATCAGAAGAACGTATGACAGTATCCAATATATGATCAGCTGTATTTTGATCGAAAGCGAAGCGATAACGGCAGTGGCTCTCCTGAAACTTTCTGGAAGCGAGTGAAACCATGAAAACAGACGTGAATCATTAACTCGAAATACAACGGTAAGAATGAACAGACCAAAAGAAAAAACGGGATAAAATGCAAGGTATCTATCGCTTTGAATTTTCGGTTAGGTATCGTAAAACAAAGTATACTGAAATACAATGCTGGCGACATAGCATAACGCGTCACTTCCAACAAGCCTTCAGCAGGATAATATTCAGTGTAAACCTGCGCATCAAATAATACTCTATCCAGCAAGATGCAAGCAAATGAAAATAGGAAGAGACTCAGCCACCAATTCGCATGGACATTAATTTTTCTTGGAGACGAAACTGTCGCCAGAGAAAGAAAAAAAAGAATACCTGCAGTAAGCGCATTAACAATAATTTCCATTCTATCAATGTTGGGCAGGCGAATTCTGTTTACGTAACAAGGATGGACGAATATCGAATTTTTTCGCGAATGATTTAATGGTGCTTCACTTTTTGATAGGTTTTAAAAAGTCAATAGCGAACATTTTAGTTAAGTTATACAACAGAATAAATGGACAAGGGTTAGCAGAAGACCACTAACCCTCTACATCGAATAACATCTCACCTAAACAAAAAAGTTATCCGATGATAGCTATTCAACGATGATGAAGAAAAATTAATTGCAGCCAAGTCATTTTTTTACGTGAGTGGTCAATGTGTGATTCAAGCAATTGATAACAAAAAAACTTAAAGTATGATCTATTCTGAAAGTAGAATAGAGGAGTTGCAGTTCGAACCAAAGGGCCAAAACCTTTTTTGGTTCAATCCCATTTATTCTTAGAGAGGTTGGGTCAAAATAAAATTGCCAACCATGGATTGGGTCGGCAAAATTCTGTTTATGTAGCCCCGACAGGAATCGAACCTGTATCAAAAGTTTAGGAAACTTCTATTCTATCCATTGAACTACGGGGCCGAAAAGCAGGGCTACCGAGGTAGCCCTTTAAGTCGGGGTGAGATGATTCGAACATCCGACCTCCACGTCCCTAACGTGATGCGCTAACCGGGCTGCGCTACACCCCGAACTCAAAAATCAGGGTGCAATATTAGCAAATTTTACTTCATTTGGCCGAGACCACATCGTTTTTTAGTTCTGTCTTGCGTTTCTTTGTATGATGCGCTTAACAAAAATATTTTGGCTACTCACTTTTATTTTCGCTATCACAGATTGCGAAATCGCATTATGCCAAATCAACCCGTTGCGTCAAGCAGAAAAGAAAATCACACAGCACAATTGGGCAGGCGCCAGACAACTTTTAAGAAAGGTTTTGCGAAAGGATACACTCAATGTGGAAGCCCAGCTTCTTCAGTCTCGATGGTTTTTTGAGCGGAGCAACCCTGCACTTCAGATCGATTCAGCTTATGCCTATAATCAGATGGCAATGCGCTCTCTTCGCATAATTCCGTTGAAGCAAAAGGAAAAATTAAATCACGACCAAATTGATAGTGCACTTATTGTGTTTCTTAGAACAAGGATTGATAGCGCAGCCTTTGGCCGAGCTAAACTTTCGAACACTGAAAAAGCTTATAACGATTTTCTTGAACATTATTTATTTTCAAGCTCAAGAAATGAAGCAATCGAATTGCGCGATGAGACTGCCTACCTAGACGCACTTAAACAGAATACGTATCAAACATTCGAGAAATATTTCAAAAAATATCCAAATTCACATCGAGCTAAAGAAGCACGTCAGCGATATGAAAAGCTTTTATTCGATTCGCACACACAAGACAAAAAACTAAACAGTTATCTGTCTTTTGTAAAAGATTTTCCACATAGCCCATTTGCTCGAGAGGCCGAGAAAAATATTTTCGAATTACTTACTATCAGCGGCAAACCCCAAGATCTCGAAAAATTTATTTTAGATTTCCCTCAGAACTCTTATACAGACTTTGCAAGAAGTATTCTATTTCATCTGCTTCGCGAATTGGAAGAACAAATTCCAGAAATACTGAAGACTGACTCTTTGAAAAAAGTAATTGAGTTGAATAGGTCACTTTGGGCGCCCGTATATAAAAATGGAAAATATGGATTTATTAACAGTCACGGAGTTGAAACTTTGACTCCGCAGTTTTTGATCATAAATGAAAATTATAAATGCGGATCAATCAACGATGATATTTTGGTGACCGATGTCGGGTTGATCAGTCGTAGTGGACGAGTTCTTACAAAAGGAAGCCTTATAAAAGATCTCGGTTTTGGATTTTTAAAAATCAATGATAGTTTGTGTACAAAACTCCTTCATAAATCTGGAGAGTCTGTATTGAATGAATGTTTGCAAGATGCGGCTGTGCTTGGCGGTCAATTTCTAACAATCAAAAAGAACAATTCTGTTGGTATATGCGCTTTGAACGGACGCTGGCTTTTGTCCCCACAATGGCATTCTATTGAAATGGTCGAAGGAGTTATCGTTCTCGATCGAAAAGGAAAAAAGACACTCTGCACACCTGAGCAAATTTCTTCGTTGGTCAATGGAAATTCGTTGCCTGAGAATTTTATTTTCGATGAAGTAAAGGTGGTAGGTATTGGCCGACTATTAGTTCGTAATGGTGCTCTCGAGGGAATAGTGAATTCAAAACTTCAGTTTGTAGTGCCTTTAGCCATGCAGTCGTTGGTAGCTACTCCGCTTGGAACCGTTCGAAAACTTAATGAGCAATTTATTTTTTCAGACGAGCCTGAATTGAAAAGTAAAAAATGGGATCAATTTTATTTTCACGGGCAATGGCTTCGTTTAAAAAATGAGCTGGGCGAACAATTGTATGATATCTATACAAAAAAAATTGTGGAGCCTGAGCCTGATAGTTTGTGGTTTCAAAATCGATTGGCTTTTGCGAAACAAGGAGATTCACTGCGTATTCATATCAATTCATCAAGCATTGTAAACTTGCCCAAGGGTTCAAAAATGAATTTTATTAAATCGCCTGACAGCGTTCGCTTCTTTTTTACTGAACAAAAAAACAAGAAGAGCATTTTTAACATCGAATCGGGGAAGAGAAACTTTACGACTGATGTAGATAAGATTGAGTCGTTGAATTCATCACTCTTTGTTGTTACAAAGAAGAACAAAAAGGGAATCTTAAATCTAATTGGTAAAACTGTTTTGAATATTGAATACGATGCCTTTGTCTTAAATGGGAATCTTCTTTCAACTTATAAAGAAAAGAAATTTGGTATGATGGATTTATTGTCAAGAAAGACCATGAAACCTTCGTATGAAAAAAATCTACTTCCACTCAACGACACCATTCTTATAGCTTATAAAGATGGTCATTATGGGCTGATCAATTGGCAGGGAGAGAATTTAACACCATTTGAGTTTGATGAAATACAGCCGTGGAGTGAAAACCGGATTTGGGCTAAACGTGGATTTGAATGGATTCTTTACGATTTTGAAAACAACAGAAAGGTGATTAATCACATTCGAAGTTATTCACTTATTAAAGATCAACCCGAAGAGAAAATTGCAGTTGTGAAACAAGACAATGTTTTTGGGGTAGTTAGCAGTACCAAGGGTGTAATTATTCCGCCCAATTTTTCGAATGTGTATAATTTAGGGAATGAAGAGGAACCGTTTTATTTTACTTCGAAGGAAGTAGAGGAGGCAGGAATTACCGTTGTCATTTATTACGATAAGGATGGCAAGCTCTTGCGTAAGCAAGTCTACGAAGATGAAGAGTTTGCGAAGATTTTATGTCCTGAAGATTAAGAACCGCCCATAAAACTTTTGAATCTATCGATTAAAGTCTTGGATATTTTTCAGATAATTGAGCCATGAAAAAAAGTACTATTCTCTGTTTTATTTTGGCGTCTTCCCTTAGATCGTTAGCACAAGACAAACCTAAACTTGTTGTTGGCATTGTGGTTGATCAAATGCGTCAAGAGTATTTATACCGTTTCGAAAATAAATTTGGCGAAGGCGGATTCAAGAGACTTATGGGTAGTGGTTTTACTCTAACCAATGCGCACTATAATTATGTTCCAACATTCACAGCTCCAGGTCATGCTTCTGTTTATTCGGGAACAACACCGGCAACACACGGTATTATTGGCAATGATTGGTGGGATAAAAATTTGAAAAAGAATGTGAACTGTGTAGGCGATGAGCGTCAAAAGCCTATTGGTGTAACGGAAGGTAATGGCGATGTAAGCCCTTGGCGTTTGCTCTCGTCAACAATTACAGATGAGTTGAAGTTGTTTACTCAGAAGAAATCGAAAGTAATAGGCGTTTCGATAAAAGATCGTGGCGCTGTGCTGCCAGCTGGTCATTTTGCAGATGCAGCATATTGGTTTGATAACGCGAGCGGAAAATTTATTTCCAGTACCTATTATTTAAGTAGTTTGCCCGAATGGGTTAATAAGTTCAATTCATCTAAAATAGCTGAGTCGTATCTAAATAAAGAATGGAATACATTGTTGCCTATTGAAAAGTATACAGAAAGCGGTCCTGATGATTCTCCTTATGAACGAACATGGAAGGGAAAAGAGAAACCAACTTTTCCATACGACTTAGCAAAACTTCAAAAAGACAATGGGGGATTTGATATAATGACTTATACACCTTTTGGCAACGATTTGTTAGCTGACTTTGTGGTTGAGACACTAAAGGGAGAAAATCTAGGAAAGAACAGTGTCACAGATTTTCTGGCAATTTCATTTTCAAGTACAGATTTGATTGGCCATAGAATGGGCCCAAACTCAATCGAAGTTGAAGACACGTATTTGCGTCTCGACAAAAACATAGAGACGTTACTTTCAAAATTCGATGAGCAAGTTGGCAAAGACAATTACGTTGTGTTTCTAACTGCAGACCATGCTGTTGAAGATGTTCCACAATCTCTAAAGGATTTAAAACTTCCAGCCGGTTATTTGCCGAGTGGGAACGAATTGCGCGATGAATTGAATACTGTTTTACAGAAAAGTTTTCCTGGAAAGAAACCAGTTGAATCAATTTCAAATCAGCAGGTGTTTTTAAATGCAGATGTTTTTTCTGGAGAACCTAAAGTAGCCAGCATTGATTTGTTGGTTGCCACCGAATTGATAACGAACTATTTGCAAGCCAAAGAAGGAGTGGCACAGGTATTTGCAAAATCAACTTTAAAGCAAGGAGCCTATAGCGAAGGAGGAATAAAGGGAATGATCATCCGTGGATATAATTTTAAGAGAAGTGGTGATATTGTTTTTGAACTTGAGCCAGCGTGGCTTGATTCAACTAACCCAAAGGGAACATCACACGGCACTTCATATACTTATGATACTCACGTGCCGATTTTATTTTATGGAAAAGGGATTCGAAAAGGAAGTTCCTCAATTCGTCATTCGGTCACGGACATAGCTCCAACGCTTTCTGTTCTACTAAAAATAAAATTCCCGAGCGGTTGCACTGGAAATCCTATAGCTGAAATTGTTGATTTGAAATAATTGTAAATTATTTTGGTCCGCTTACATCTTGACCAAATTGAATGATGTATCCGTTGTTGTCATAAATGGCGAACTCGCGCATTTGCCAATCGAATGTCTCAATTTCGTAAACAACTTTCGCTTTTGTATTGAGTGACTCCCAAAGCTCGTCAACGCTATCGGTATTTATATAAAATGAACCGGTGAATGTTGGTGCTTCAAAAGGCATGTGAGCATTGGGTTTCGCAAGCATAATTTCAACGTCATCACGAAATAACGAAGCCCAACCCCAATCATCGTTTTGTTCACCGCACGTAAAGCCTAATATGTTTGTATAAAAATCAATGGACTCTTTTAATTTCTCTGTCCAAAGAATTGGCCTTAGCGCGGTTAGTTTCATTTTTTCTTTACTTCGATTCCTAATTCGTTCAATTGCTCTAGCGAAATTGTAGAAGGAGTATCAATCATCATATCACGCCCCGCATTGTTTTTAGGAAAAGCAATGAAATCACGGATAGAGTCAGCTCCGCCAAACAAAGAACAAAGTCTATCGAAACCGAAAGCAATTCCACCGTGTGGAGGAGCACCAAATTCAAAGGCATCCATCAGGAATCCGAACTGCTTCTTGGCTTCTTCTTCAGTGAAACCAAGTTTACTGAACATCAGCTGTTGAGTTGTGCGATCGTGGATTCGTATTGATCCGCCACCAATTTCAGTTCCATTCAGAACCATGTCATAAGCATTGGCACGCACTTCTCCAGGGTTGCTGTCGAGTAAGGAAATGTCTTCAGGTTTCGGAGAAGTAAACGGGTGATGCATTGCATGCCAACGATTTGTTTCTTCATTCCATTCGAGCAAAGGAAAATCTAACACCCAAAGAGCAGCAAATTTGTTTTTGTCGCGCAAACCTAATTGTGATGCTACTTGTAAACGAAGTTCGCTCAATGCCTTTCTTGTTTTATCTTTTTCACCGGCAAGGATCAAAAGTAAATCTCCAGGTTCGGCATTGAATTTCTGTGCGAACCTTGATAATTCTATTTCATCAAAAAATTTATCTACTGAAGATTTAAAAGTGCCATTGGCTTCACAACGAACATACACCAAACCTTTTGCTCCAATTTGTGGCTTCTTTACAAACTCGGTAAGCTCATCGATTTGCTTGCGTGTATAAGTTGCACAACCCTTGGCACAAATGCCTACCACCAATTGTGCATCATCAAATACTCCGAAACCCTTTCCTTTCGCTACATCATTGAGCTCAGCAAATTTCATTTCAAAACGCGTATCAGGTTTATCCGATCCATAGTATTTCATTGCATCGGCATAAGTCATGTGAGGAACTTCTTTGAGTTCAATTCCTTTTACGGTCTTGAATAGATGTCTGATCAATCCCTCAAATGTTTTTAAAATATCTTCTTGAGTTACAAACGACATCTCGCAGTCGATTTGCGTAAATTCCGGCTGGCGGTCAGCGCGTAAGTCTTCATCGCGAAAACATTTTACGATTTGATAATATCTATCAAACCCTGACACCATTAGTAATTGTTTGAATGTTTGAGGGGATTGAGGAAGTGCATAAAACTCTCCCTGATTCATCCTTGAGGGCACAACAAAATCACGAGCACCCTCAGGTGTACTTTTAATTAAAACAGGAGTTTCAACTTCAATGAAATTCTGGCCATCTAGATAGGCACGAGTTTGTTGTGCCACTTTATGACGCAGCTGCAGGCTTTCACGCACTGGATTTCTGCGTAAGTCGAGGTAACGATATTTCATACGCAAATCATCACCGCCATCAGTCTCATCTTCAATTGTGAATGGAGGAGTTTTTGCTGCGTTTAAAATTTCGATAGAAGAAACTTTGATTTCAATTTCACCGGTTGGGATGTTAGCATTCTTGGAATGACGTTCTGCTACAGAGCCTTCTACTTTGATCACAAACTCACGGCCAAGTCCACGTGCGGCTTGCAAAAGCGTGGCATCGCTTTTTCCTTCTTCCAGGAAAAGTTGGGTAATTCCGTAACGATCGCGTAAGTCGATCCAGAGCAGGCTTCCCTTGTCGCGAAGGCGTTGCACCCATCCCGTAAGGATTACCGACTTATTTACGTCATTTATCCGCAATTCACCGCAAGTATGTGTTCGTAGCATTGGTTTTTTGTAATTTTGAACCGCGAATTTATATAAAGGTTCGTAGTTATTCGTTAATCACCAATCGGAATATTAATCAATGAAAAGGCTCGGTTTTCTTGGTATTTTGATATTGTGCTCGTTCTCACCTGTAAAAATGGTGAAGACAAAAATTGCTGATGGCATCACTGTTTCCTTGCCCACCACACTTACTCCCATGACTGAACAAGATATTATTCAAAGATATCCGTCTGTCAGGGCACCTTTGGGAGCTTTCACTAATGCCAACCGCGATGCTGATTTTAGCGTGAATATTTCAGCTACGCAATGGACCCAAGCAGACCTTGAGATGGCAGCTAAATTCTTCAAGTCTGGAATCTATAATTTATATGACCGTGTGGATATCATCAGTAGCGGCATCCAAACCATTGGGAAAAAGAAATTTATTTTTTACGAATTCGAATCACGGGTGAATGGCAACAAGTTGAAAGAGGGTGAGCGTCAGCCTGTGTTCCGCTATTCTTACGTTCAATATTACATCGAAAAGGGCGCACATTAGTTTTTACATTCAATTGCCCAAAGATCAGCGCGAAGAATGGCAGCCGCATGCACAAGCCATCATGAAGTCTGTTAGAAGATATTTATCGTAGATAATCCGGTATGGCTATTCTTGGGTTTCAACAACTCATCAGCAATTGGCTCTAGGTGTTTTATTTTCAATGGGACAACTCCTGCCCAAACATCCATCGCATAATCTTCTTCATCATCTTTCGGTCCGCCTGTCCTCACCTTAGCAGAGGCTTCTTTTATTTCAATGGAAAGTAACATCGTGCTCTTCCATTCACCATCGGTAGGTTTACGCACATCGGCCCAGCGACCTTTGCACATTTTTTCCGTGAACATTTCCAAGGCATGGTATAATTCATTTTTATCTATCACCAACTCAGCTTCACCGAAGATGACAACCGAACGATAATTTACGGAATGATGAAGCTGAGCGTGCCAGCACCAAGCCATCCATTAAGTAGTGCTTACGCAAAGCGGATGTTTTTTGTCACGAAGCTCACGCATATAAAAACTTCCGACTGATCCATGGATATAGATTTTATTTTCCACGCGAACAAATCCCGTTGGAATTTGAGAAATGGTTGCCCTTCGCGTACGTAGGCGAGTGTGCAAGAGCTTCATCTAAAATAAACAGCATCTTTTTCATAGGCACCACGCTTAGCTATAGTGTGTGATTTTCGTTTTTTCGGGTAATAGGAAATTTTTCCATAATCAATTAGAGAATGAATTGAATGAAAATAATTTTAAAAACGAGGAGAAGAGTGAAGCGATGACGATTAGCTGATCATCGCTTCATTCAATAATTATTTCACGTAGTGATTCCATCCGTGAACATCTGGCTTCGGTGCCCATGCGGATGTCATTTAGTTTTTTCTTGGCGTGTTTGAAACTATCGGCACCAGCTGCGGAATTGATAATTTTTTCCTTGAATGCTGATGGATGCAATCGGCTAACTACAGCAGCGGTACCAACTCCAAAGGCTTCAGTAAGTTTCCCGTTTTTCAATCCTTCTTCGATTTCAGCAACACCTATTCTACGTTCTTCTTTTTCAATTCCTAAAGCTGAAGTCAATGACAAAATAGAATCGCGAGTGACGCCATCAAGTAATGATGAAGTTAATTTTGGTGTTACTACTTTTCCGTTAATCACAAACATCACGTTCATTGCACCAGATTCGTCAATGTATTTATGTTCTTGTGCGTCTGTCCAGAATACTTGGTCAAATCCTTGTTTCTGCAGCGAGCATGGTAGGGTAGAAGGCGCCACCATAATTTCCTGCGCACTTTGCAAATCCTGTTCCGCCTTCTGCAGCTCTTACAAATTCTTCTTCTACCTTAATACGAACTGGTTTTGAAAAATAAGGAGCAACTGGTGAAGTCAGAATTACAAAACGATATTGATCAGAAATTTTAACGCCCAAGCGTGATTCATTGGCGAACATAAATGGGCGAATATAAAGCGATGAACCTTCTGCAGTTGGAATCCATGCTTCATCTACTTCAATCAATGCTGACAAACTATTAATGAAAAGCTCTTCGCTAATCGGAGGCATGCACATGCGCTCGAGCGATCTGTTGAATCGCTGATGATGGCGCTGCGGACGAAAAATAGAAATACGACCTTCTTTATTTTTGAATGCCTTCATTCCTTCAAATACAGATTGGCCATAATGCAATGCAAGAATTGCAGGCGACATCATCATTTCTCCATAAGGAACAATCTTAGGCTCTTGCCATTCGCCATCTTTATAATCCGCTACAACCATGTGGTCGCTGATGTAGCCGCCAAAACCAAGATTAGAAAAATCGACTTCCGACAAGCGCGACTTCTTTACACGTTCAATGTGAATAGGAGCAGTCATTACGGCCATATTATTTGGGTTTAATGTTGGTAAAATTACTGACTTTGCTTTGAAATGAAAATTGGAATTTAGTTAGAATCAATAAGCCTCCTGTGGTAGTTGATTTGGCCTAAATGATAGCCCAAATGGGATGATAAATGGAAAAGGAAATATCCAGTCGATGTTTTTTCTTTAAGAACAAGTAACGGATATTCTTCTTTCAATTGATCATCTTTAATCGTAGTCAAAACGCTGTTCATCATCACGATCGTCTCTTCTACCATGGTAATTAATTTTTTCTGAGGAATATTTTTTAAAGAAAATTCTTGATCTCGGTTTCTTATATAACCTGTCTTGCCCATTACCGCACCAATATAATTATTGAGATTGCCGACCAGATGCAAACATAAATTGCCTCCCGAGTTTGCAATTCCTTTTTCGATCTTCCAAAGATTTTGCTCATTGGTGTAGAGAGAAATTTCCTCTTTTAGTTTTTCGAGGTCCTTTACAAAGACCTTTTTTAATTCTTGAACGAACATTGTTTCTGGGATTTTGTGACTAATTAATAACTGTTGGTTTGTGATGCACAGGAAAATTTACGGAACGAGCAATGAAGCATAACTTTTCAGCTTGATCATGAAGTTCTAATGCTTTTTCGTTCATCGAGCTTTCCTTCACTTTCACGATAGGATTCAGCGTTACTTCTTCAAATTGTCCGCTGCCATCCGGATTTTCTTTCATGATACCAGTAGCATTGTCTTTGTATTCGATCACCACAACTCCGTTTACTGCGCACAAATGCAAGTAAGAAAGCATGTGACATGAAGAAAGGGCCGATACTAACATTTCTTCGGGATTGTAGCGTGTCTTGTCACCACGAAAATGTGGATCTGATGAAGCAAGAATGTTTGGCTTATTATCTGTTGAAATCAAATGATTGCGAGTGTAGTCACGATAGCCGGATGTGCCAGTGCCGAGATTACCAGTCCACTCAATTGTTAATGCGTAAAAGTGATCTTTGTTTATCATTTTGAATGTGCTAGAATGATTTCATTAATTTTAACTAAATGATGATCGTCATGTTCTGCATCAAACCATGCAAGATCTATGGGAGTCATTTTTACTTTCAAGCGTGGATGAAGTGAAGACTTTTGTAATTGTGCTTCATTTAGTGAAATGTATTTTCTGATATTTTCAGCGCGAGTCTTTCGAAGAAAATCAATCACTTTTTCTATCGGCCAAGGATTATAATCTTGAGGTTCAAAAACAGCGGGCGACATAACTTCAACTGAAGACGCCATTTCATCGAGACGTTTGTTGCCGATCTGATCAACCTCAGCCAAGTGACCAATGTTTTGCTTGATTGACCACTTATCGTTGAAACGTGCGGAAAGAATTTTATCGTCAATGCCTTTCACTTTTTGCTCGATGCGAATCACCGTTCCATTCAAGCGCTCCAAAAAAAAGGGAAGCATCTCGCTCGGATAACCAAATTTCAGATTTCTTTCGAACCAGGGCAATGCCATTTTAGCAGTTGTTAAATTCTAATTGAAATTCTTCATATAGTCTTTCATTGCTTGAGCAAATGCGTGTGTTGATCCATTCTCCTCTTCAAGGAAAAGTACTGGCTCAATCAATTCCAACTCCATCAATAAAAACTTGTTTCCTGAAACTACACCATCCACACGAGCATAGAGCAACGGTTCTTCAATTAAACTCAGAATTTTTTCACCCTGTTGGAGAACAAATGAAGGAGGCTCAGCTTCTGTGGCCGTGCCTCCGAAATCATGTTGTACTCTAAACTCGTTTTTAATGGGTCGCTTAATTACCGCATGACTAAATTCCTTTTTAAAAAAAATCAAGGACCATTCGCCTTCTTCTTGCACTTCAATCATGAACTTTTGAACGAGGATATCGAATTGACTTAAGAGTGATTCAAAGAGCTCTTGATTTTTATCGGCATCTTCTTTTGTCACAAGAATGGTATTGAAGGAACCAGCAGATATCGCTGGTTTCAGAACTACTTTCTTCCAATTTCTTTCGGTCATGATGGAAGAAAGATTCGCATGGCTTCCTTTCTCAAACCAAAGGGTTTCTAAAAGTGATATGCCTTTCGATTCTAGTTCTTGTAAGTATCCTTTGTGGAGATTCCAACGCACGATGTTCAGAGGATTGAACATCTTTACTTTTTCTTTTTCCATTCGGTCAATCCACTGAATGAATTTCTCTGGATGCAAATGATAGTTCCAACAAGAACGAAGCACAACTAAGTCAAAGGAATTCCATTGTGAAAAGTCAACATCCCATGGAAGTGGAGTTACTTCAACTCCTCCCGACTTTAGGGAATCAACTACTTTAAGGTCGTTTCCTGTGAAGTCTGGTTTCACCGAGCTTGTTACAAATGCAATTTTGTTTTTCATCAGACTAGACCTTGACCAGTTTAAGTTCCATTTTAATGTCGCTTCTTTTATAGGGACCATCAAGGGGTACTTCTATGAAACCTAACTTTCGATACATTCCTATAGCAGTTTCCAATTTTGTGTTGGAGTACAAAATAATTCGAGTAGCGCCCTTTATTTTCGCCCACTCTATAGCGGCCGCAGCAATTGCCTTTCCAATTTTCTTTCCTTGAAACTTTTCATCGACAGCCATCTTAGTGAATTCGTAAACTCCTTGCTCTACAAATTTCACTGCAGCTGTTCCGGCAATCTCTTTATTAAAGATGCCCATGAAAATAATTCCTCCTTTTTTTATGATATGCTCTTCGGGGTGTTGCAACACCTCAAAGTCAATGGGCTCCATCCAGAAATATTTCTCAATCCAGTCACGGTTCAATTTCTCAAACCATGGCTGATGTTCCGGTTTGTAGCTGATGACTTCGGTGGCCGCTTTGTTCTCCCTCATGGCATCGATGAAAGAATTGAAAATATTACCCAGCCAATCACTACACCAAGTACGATCACAAATTTTCTTTTATGTTTTTTCAATATTTCCAGCGTCATGATCATGCTGTTGTCTTAGGTTTTGATAATTGACCTTTCCAATTATTTTTCAACTGATATCCTTTGTTCACTACATAGATTCCAAGCAGAGTAATTCCTATCGCTGCCCAAATTCCGCCATTCAATTTTTCTCCCAAAATCAACCAGCCCAAAATCACTGCAATCACGGGATTGATGTAAGCATAAAGAGAGACGATTGTGATTGGCAATTTTGTAACCGCATAGAAGTAGCATGCGTAGGCTGCAACCGACCCGACTATTGTCAAATAGAAAAGTGAAAATAAAACCTGATTTGACCATTGAATAGTTGAGTAGTCATCGAATACCAAACTCATTGGGATAAGGAATAATCCACCAAAAAACATTTGCCAGCCCGCATTCATGATCGGATTGTCTCCGTTGTTTCTTTTCTTTACCCACATTGTTCCAATTGCCCAGCATAAATTCGACAAGAAAATGGCAACGATGCCAATGGCGTACTCAGGTCTGTAAAATTCATTCAAGTGTTCACGGAAAATCAGAAGAATTCCGCTGAGCCCAGTTAGTAAACCAAAAACTATAAGAGGAGTTGGCCTCTCTTCGCGGTTAGCAATAAGATTTAAGAAGACTGTCCATATCGGCATCATCGAACAGATCACTGCTGCAACGCCACTGGAAACATTTACTTCGGCCCAACCGACTACAGCTACGCCAAGCGCGCACATTAATAATCCGCCAACAGCTTGGTCAAACAAAACTTTGGCTGATGGAATCTTCTTTCCAAATGCCAACATGATAATAATGAGTATTGGTCCTGCCATGATGAAGCGCATCATAGAAAAGAGGAATGGGGGAAATTGAGTTACACCCACACGCAAAGCGAGATAAGTGGTACCCCATAAAATGCATACGGCTCCAAGTGCGAGAACTGCGGTTAGTTTACTTTTGTTTTCCATATCAAAATTTCCAAAGGTTTGTATGACACAATGATTTCCGTCTTCTCCCTCTCAGTTTATATTCTGAGTAACGCCAAGTTGTAAACTCATTCATCACGTCTTTTACAAATTGCATAGCTTCGGTAAACAGTGTTGAAATCATAATCAAATTTTTCAATTTCAACGGAAACATAACAGTTTCAGTTTTTGATATGTAAACCATATCAGTTGTAGACGTTAAATATTTCGTCAAAACAATCTTCAACCGAAGTTTATTTTCGAAATGACCGAATGAGAAAAGATTATTCTAAAAGGAATAAAACTTTGCTGCAAAAAATATTTTAATTGAGCTGATTTTTACTCTGGCATTTTCACATCGAACCGTGCACCACCTTCAGACAAGTTTTGCGCACTGATATTGCCACCAAGTGCTTCCACCATTTCTTTCACAATTTGCAGACCGAGACCTCCGCCTTTGGCCGCAATTTTCTTCATGTCTTTCTCACCAAAAAGCCCTTCTAAAATATCGTTGGGGATTCCGGGTCCTTGATCTGTCACGCTTATGGTCAACGGATTGCTGGAGATATTCAAGAAGATTTTCTTACCTGAACTGTATTTGATTGCATTAGTTAACAGATTTCTGACAATAACTTTCAGCGCGTGCCGATCTGTTGTCAACTTGGTGGCCTCAATATTTTTCTCGACCGTCACGTTTTGTGTCAAAGCCACGCTGGAAAGCTCATTTAAGGTCTCATTAACTAAAGCTGTTACATCTACTTCTTCTTTGCTGATTAAGGCTTTGTCGCGCTGTAGTGCTACCCACTGCAATAGGTTATCAAGTAAAATCAAACCTTTCGAAGCCGAATCGTGCATCATATTTACCCTTTCACGATAACCATCACCGCTGAGGTCTTTTTCCATCAGTGTAATCCTTGTGAGGCCGAGGAGCGATGTGAATGGAGAACGAACATCGTGACTTATCACCGAAAGCATATTTCGCATCGTCTCATTGGATGTCTCCAATTGCTTAGAATACTCTTCAACAAGTTTGGTTTTCTTTCTCAGGGATCGATAAAGGAATGCAATAACGATCAACCCAACTGCGAAGACCAGGACAATACCCAATAGCAAATAATTTTGCTGACGTTGATATTGATTTATTTTTTCCTTTTCATGCAACATGATTTGTTGCCGCTCTATCTCGCGTTCATTTTCATATTGCAAAACCAAATTTGTCATTACAATGAGTTCGTCATTGTTCTGTTCGTTAAAGACTTTGTCTTTATAAGCAAAGTAATTGTAAGCAGCCTCAGTTTCTTTGGCGGCATCTTTTGTTTGATGGTAATAATTTCTGAGCGCCTGAAGAGCTCCTACTTTTCCCCATACATAGCCGATACTATCTGCCGTTGATAATGCGAGTTGAATTGATTTTAACGCCTTCGGATATTGATGTTGCTCCATGTAAAATATACCGAGGAAAGTAGTGTAGCGAACCCAGTGCGCTTCGATACCATAAACCTTTGTCATTCGAATCGCTTGCTTCAAAAAATATTCAGCACTGTCAGGCTTCTTTTTTTCATACCGATAGATTTCGTAGGCACTCAAGTAAACTTGTTGTGGAATGAATTGAACATCCCATTTAAACCGCGGGTGTTTGCGGATGCCATTGTTCTTTACCGATTTAATGGCTTGGTTTAGCAAACGATGCGCTTCTTTGGTGTTATCGTTATTGCTATAAAACAGGGCAAGCGATCGCAGACTGTGGGCTGAGTAAAATGGATCTTTTGCTTTTTGCTGAAGGGAAAGAGCCCTTTCAAAATAACTGCGTACGGTATCGTTATTGGGATGTTGTCGATTAAAAAGGCTTCCGTAGTTTTCTAAAACTATCGATTGGCCAATCATATCATTTTTCTCTTGAAACAATTGATCTGCTCTTCTATAGAAAGTGCGGGCCATGTTGTCGAGCTTAAGTTGGAAATAGATGTTTCCAATCTCTATATAAATGTATCCAGATTCACGGCCCTCTGAAATCAATTTTCGATTGAGTGTTGTCAACTCAAAAATTGCACTGTCGTTTTGGTTATTGATTTTAAATTGATTTACTCTTTCGAGTGTTTCGTCAATCAATTCTTGGTCACTTGAGTCTTGTGAATAGAGCTGGCAAAAAATGGATAAGCACAGCAGCGTTAAAAAATATTTCATTCCATAAAAATAAGACTTAACTACGTCAGAAATTATCTGATGTAATTTTATTTAGAAATAAGAATGCTGGCTAAGAATTCAGCGTTATAAATTTCAGAACCTTTCGTTCTTAGGATTTTTTCAATCCGTTCACGAGCATGTCAGCTAATTGTTGACCAAGGGAAAGTGGGTCAATGTTGCTGCTTGGATCATACCACAGTGGCATCCAGTTAAGGGATGAAAATAATGTCATCACCGCAAGCTTTCTGTCAATGTTGCTTTTGAATTCACCTTTGGTTACACCTTCTTCAATGATGTCCTTGAAACGGTTGATGTAATTAATTCGAAGCAAAAGGAATTCACGTAAGTATGGCTGACTTAGATGACGATGTTCGTTCATAAATACAGCTGAAGCTGTCAAATCTTTTGCCATCACTTGAATGTGACCGATGATGCCGTTCTTCAGTTTGTCACTAGCAGTTGTTTTTTGTTTTTCAACTTCATCGAGTGATTTGCGAAACTCTGCCGCCATATCAAAGCAAAGATTTTGTAAAATCTCTTCTTTCGATTTGATGTGAGAGTATAAGCTTGCTGCTTCTATTCCGAGTTTCTGCGCGAGGTCGCGCATGCTTGAGGCTGCATATCCTTTTTCGCGAAATAACTCTGCCGCACTCCGGATCACCTGTTCTTTGCGCGATAAATTATCTGTAGAGCTGATCATTATTTATTTGAATAATGTAGCAAAGATAATTTCTAATTAGCTTTGAAACTACAATAGATCATGAATTTCACGCTACACGAATACTTTTATAAGCTGTACAACAAAAACATGCTGATGATGCTATTGCCAATTGGCGAGTTTTTGGGCATTTACTATTTATTATTGTCGGGTGTGCTGCCAACCCTGATTGATGATGAACTAATAGTTCAGACAATGCTTTTTGTTGTTCCTTTTGTAGGTTTATCTATACTAACGATTGTTCAGTTGGGGATTTATAAGAAGTGCAAAAAAATTTCCAGCGAACCGAGTTTAGGAAAAAAGTTGGAACTCTACGTGCCAATAACGAAGCGAAATACAAACGGATTTATTTTGGCTTCTTTTCTTTTAGCAATCGGTTTTTTCCTGACAGCTCACGAATGGTTCAGCATTTATTTCGGAGTGGTCATTCTGTGGAGTTGGATTCAATGGCCTTCGCCAAGGAAAGTATGTCGTGATCTTAAATTGCGGGGAGACGAACGAGAGATGGTGATGACAAAAGGAGATGCTTTTAAAAGCTAAAAACGAAGTTGGAGATTTGAAGTATTAACTCCAATCTCCAACCGATCAAATATCCAGTATCCAGTATCTAGTATCCAGCATCCAGAATCTAGAACGTCACTCCAAAACTAAATGCATTTAACTTAGGGCCTTTGTTATCAACAAAGAGTTGGTTCATGTCATAGTTGAAGAAGAAATCGATATCGTTGAATCCAACTTGGGCGCGCCAGCCGTAGCGTAAATTGTTTAAGTAGAAATTATCGTGATGACGCTCTTTCGTTTTGTGATTATTGTCTTCATACACTTGCTTTGAATAGCTGTCGATCAAATAACCAGCGTAAGGTCCAACTCCGAATCTAAACCCGCTCGAGCGATGCCCGTCAATCAAGCTTGGCTTCCATTTGTTGCCACCGAAATCGAATACTTGAACCAATGAGATGTTCACATAGGCGGCAGTAAGTTTACTTTTCTCATAAGAGTAACCGCGTGAATCTTTTGCAAATGAAACTCCATTATTGTCTTTCAAAATCTGAGTACTTGCATCTTGGAATTTGAAGTTGTACCAGCTCACGCCATAACCCCACTCGAGAAATGAATGATTAGTTTCTCTTGTGCGATAGATCGAGTTAAGCCCAATATACCATGAGCCCCAAGGCCTAACTGCATACTGACTGTTATCTTGACTTGGAAAATTTCCGCTGCTCAAATAATTGTTTGTGCCGATATCAATATTGAATGTGTTTCTTGTTCTACGGCCATAATATTTTTTATGGTCGTTGTCATCGGAATTCGATTCACTCGGCTGAGCTATTGGCTCTTGTTTTGTTACTGCAACTTCTTTCAAAGAATCTTTTTTCAAGAACTCTGAAGAAAGTCTATTCAATCGACTTGAGTCTCGAACTTCAAGTTTGTAAATCATGTCGTCCATCAATTTTTGGAAATTGTATTTCTTCATCGTTTCCAAATCTTTTTTGTCTTTGATGGCGAAGATCACTTTGCTGCCGTCACCCACTTTGATCACAACTGTGTCCACTGCTTGTTGAGCAAATGCGCTTGATGACAACATCAGGATGAAAATAATAAGCTTCGTTTTCATTTTTTTCAATTTCAATTATTGGTTTTTTGTTTTTCCCGTGATGAAGTTGTGAGCAAAGATTTCGTTTTTCTTTTCCCGAAGGTTTGTTACCCAGCCTTCGCCCTGCTTCATATCACGCGCCATATTCAACACTTTCTTAAAACCAGAATTTTTTACTTCGTTAGTCGTGGCCACCGTTTCTCCCGAAGGAACATCTTCCAGTGTAAACTCCAGCTTGATTGGCTTCTGTTTGGTAGATGCAATTTCAGTTGTAACCGTTGCTTGTTCTTTTTGTTTTTCTTCAATTGTATTGTCAGTAGGAAGTTTAATGGTGTATTGTTGAGTCAATTCGGTTTCAGTTTCCATCAATTTTATTTTGGGTGCAGGCTCATTTTCTGCCGGTTGAATTTGTTTTTTCTCAACTACAGGAATTTTTGATTTAACTTCTGTTCTAATAGGTTTTGATTCCTCAGATTTCTTTTCAGTGGTGACCGGAGGAGTTTTTTTATTCATTCCTTTTGAAGGGGCTTTGGCAATTTTTATGGTCTCCGTGTTTTGTTGTTCCCATAAAATTATTCCCAGTAATGCACCAGCCAGTAAAATAGCTGCAGCTATACGCCAAGCGATTACATTATTTTTTTTTGAAAGATTGGATTCCACTTTTGGCCATGCACCTTCTGGTGGTGTCGTTGTGTGATTTTCCAGTTTCTCTTTAAAAAACTTATCGATCTTTTCCATATCAATTTGTTTTTTGGATTAATTCTTTTTCAATGTTTGACAATTTCTTTTGCAGAAGTGCGCGAGCGCGACTCAGCTGTGACTTTGATGTATTCTCGCTGATGCCAAGTTGTTCAGCTATTTCTTGATGGTTATAGCCGTCAATGGCATACAGATTAAAAACAGTGCGATAGCCCACAGGTAGTTCCTCGATCAACTTCATTAAATCTTCTGCCTCCAGTTGGTTTTCAAGTTTTTGAAAATCGGGCTCATAGATGGCATCCTCGATGTCAGTTTCGAGGTACATGCTTTTGTTTCTTCTCAAATAAGTGAGCGATTCATTTACCACCACGCGTCTGATCCATCCCTCAAAACTTCCTTCACCTTTATATTGGCCAATTCGTTCGAAAATCTTTGTGAAGGACATCACCAACACATCTTCTGCCTCCATTTTGTCTTTTACATATCGACAGCAAAGGGCATACATTTTACCTGCAAATAGCTGGTAAAGTGAGTGCTGAGCCTGACGGTCTTTCCGTAGGCAGCCTTCTATCAATTCTGTTTCTTTAGCCCGGTAAATCTTAAATTCCATTGAGACCTTACATCAACGGAGATGCAAAGTTAACAGACGGGGTTGCACGGGGTCCAAAATAAATTTATGGACAGGAAAAACTGAACGAAACAGGCTAGACTTTAATGAAAATCTTCTTTTTGTACATCCACCAAAGGATTAGCAAGAAAAACAGGACGAGGGTTAGGGCAAATGCCAGAGATGCATTTTTTGGTTCTAACCAAGAGGCGTATGCATTCTGATAAATAAAGCCCCAAAGTGAGGTTTCTTCTTCACCTTGCCCCACTTTAATTCGAATTAAAGCCTTGGCTAATGCACCCGAGGCAACGTAGACGAAAATGGCATTTACTCCATAATATATAAATGGTGTGGCCCATTTCTTCCATTCATGGACATCGATTATCCAATAACAAAAAGCAAAAAACTGCATTGCAATTCCTGCCGTGTACAAAACGTAACTACTCGTCCATAGAGCTTTGTTGATGGGGAAAAATAAACCCCAAGCCGAGCCTACCACAGTCAAAACACATCCGAGAAAAAATAGCCAGGTAGTTCTTAATTCTGGTCGTTCGATTTTGGAAAACATTTGCCCAGTGAGCATCCCAATAATTCCGGTTCCGATGGCTGGCAATGTGCTGAGCAATCCTTCGGGGTCCCAAGTTTTACTTTTACTCCACAAATGCCCACTGAGTAAAAGCCGATCAAGCCATGCACCTAAATTTGTTTCAGGCTCTAAATTAGCTTCCCCAATTCCTGGGACGGGAACTAGCGTCATCAATAAAAAATAGGCGAGAAGGAAAATGGAGGCGAAACGAATTTGTCCCAGCCAATTCGTTTTAAAATAAATTATCGAGCAAAAGAAAAATACAATACTTATTCTTTGAAGAACACCGGGAATGCGAATAGTTGAAAGATCACTCAAAGAAAAATTGGGGAACCACGCGAGCAATAAACCTAATCCGAAAATAATTAGAGAACGTTTCAATATTTTCAAAAAAATCTTTCGCGAAAACCCTTCACTTAATTTTTCTTGATAAGCAAAATGAATCGACAGGCCAACGATGAAAAGAAAAAAAGGAAAGATGAGATCAGTTGGAGTGCAACCATTCCACTTCGAATGAAGAAGAGGAGGATAAACCGCGCCCCAATCACCAGGATTATTAACCAGTATCATGGCGGCAACAGTGATACCACGAAATGCATCAAGAGAAAGAAGACGTTCTTTTGTCATATTCCTGAAAATAAATCTATTGATTGAAGATATTCTGGAACAACTGTGTTCCATCCAAATTTCTGTTGAATAGTTTTGGCGAAGGCATTGGCAGTTGCTTCTTCTCCATGCACGATAAATGTAGTCTTGGGTGCTTTCTTAGCGCTCGAGAGCCATTGTAAAAGCTCGCCTTGGTCAGCATGAGCTGAAAGTCCATGCACTTCACGAATGTGGCAGCGAACAGGCACCTCTTCACCAAATATTTTTATCATTTTCTCCCCTTCTAAAATATCACGTCCGCGTGAACCTTCAGCTTGATAACCCGCAAATAGAACCGTATCACTTTCTCTTGACAACCGATGATAAAGATGATGTAGTACGCGTCCCCCTGTCGCCATTCCACTTGCGGAAATGATGATCACTGTTTTCTTTTTTATCTCGTTAAGTGCTTTAGAACTTTCATTCGTATTGCAGAAATGAATATTGGGTGAATCGAAAATACTAATCAATTCACGTTTGCCTTCAGTGACTTTTATTTTATGATTAGTAGAATGTTTTTCATAAAGATTAGTGACACTGATTGCCATGGGACTATCAACATAAATTGGAAGCACAGGGATTTTTTTAGCTTCCATCAATTTATGTAAATAGAAAATCAAACTTTGTGTTCGGCCTACGGCAAATGCAGGAATAGTAACAACACCATTATTAGCGATTGCCTCATCAATAATCTTTTTGAGTTGATCTTCAACATCTGCAATCGGGTTAAGTCTGTCTCCATAAGTTGATTCTGTTAAAAGAATATCTGCTTCAGCTATGGGTTCAGGGTCATACATAATTGGATCATTATATCGGCCGATGTCGCCAGAGAAAACAATTTTTTTCTGCTGATTATTTCCACTCAAAGTCATTTCAATAAAAGCAGCTCCGAGAATATGGCCTGCGTTGTGAAATCTTACGGCAACATTAGGAAGTAGATTGAAAGTAGAATTAAACGAATGACTTTCAACCAGTCTCATCACAAGTCTTGCGTCATCTGCTGTAAATAGAGGCTCAGGTTTTTCATGTTTGGAATAACCCTTCTTTATTGCGAACAAAGCTTCTTCTTCCTGCAGCTTGCCAGCATCGAGAAGCATAATCTCCATCAAATCTTCTGTGGCTGCAGTACAAATTATTTTTCCAGAGAATCCATCTTTCACCAACCTTGGTAGATAACCGGTATGATCGATGTGAGCATGTGTTAGCACAACAACATCAATCAATTTTGGATCGATTGGGAGTTTATCCCAATTGCGCAAACGCAATTCTTTTTGACCCTGAAACATTCCGCAGTCAACGAGAATCTTTTTTGAATCGATGGTAAGGAGATATTTTGAGCCAGTGACCGTGCGCGCAGCACCCAAGAATTTGATTTTTACATCCATTATTTTGAATTAACGAGCTTATAGTTTGCAGTGTAATTTAGGATTTTCAGTGCAAAAAAATAGGCCTGCCGTTTGGCAAGCCTACCCTTACATCTTTGCGAATCTCGCTAGTCTCTTTTTATTACTTCTGGCGAGCCTTGGTATTTCACAGAGCCAGTAACATCTGCTTCAATTTCCACTCGATCTCGAGCATTTACTCTTGCACGACCGAGTTCACGAGCGACAACAACTGCGGTGCCCACTTCATATCCACTGGCTTTTAGTTGAGCCATATTACTTACTTCAGCTTCAAGAAAATCTCCATGACCATCTAACTCGAATGCGATTGGCCCCGAGAGATCCAACTGTAGATTTCGCGTAGACAGATTTGCTTCGCATGATAGTGCGCCTAACATGGAAATATCAACATTATCTTCATTGAAACCTTCAATTCTAATTTTGCCTGCACCTTTTACTTTTAGATTTTTAAGGTTAGGCATGGTTAAAATTATTTTCGTCAGTATATCCGAGTCGATATCTCTTTTCCAGAAAGCATTCCGTGAATCGTAATTTATTTCTAGCACATTTCCGGCAAGATCAACTTTGTATTTTTTTCTTTCTGATTCTGGTGCATCGATTTCTACAGAATATTTATCGCTTTGGCGTATTTCCAAATTAAACACTCCTTTGATGTCTAGCTCTTCAAAATCTTTGAAACCAAATTGATCTGTGTCGCCCAGTCCTTGTTCACTTTTTGGAAGTGCAGGACAAGAAATGCATTCAAAGTTTTCCTTCGTGAATTTCCAAGTCTGTGGTTTGTCCGTCTCTGAGTAAGACCATCGTACTTGATTATCGATTAGTCGCCACATATTTTCATCAATCACAAATGGCTGATCATAAGGAATCAACATCTCCATGTCTAATCGTTGTGCGCTAAACTGTGCATCTTTATTAAAAGTGATATTGGAATCGAAAGTAATTGTACTATCGTTTTGCTCAGCGTTGTAAGAAACGGTTTGAGCATTCTCAATGGCTCTTTTGCGTGAGCGCCCTTGCGCCATAAATCGTTCAGTCAACTTGATTTGCTTACCATCATATCCGTTGATCGAAAGATGAACTTGTGGATAGTCATCTAAGCCAACTTCATTGATTTTGAAGATTTGTGTTTTGCCGTTGAGATCAAATGTCTTTTCAACTTTGAATTCCCCTTCTTCTTTAAAAGAAAGGATTATTCTCGGCAAAGACACACCTAAAATCAAAGCGCTCGCTACAAATACGCCAAACATCGACCAGCCAACGACCGGACGAATTACTATTCGCTTCGCTACAATTGAGCTTCCGATGAATTGAACAAAGAGAGCAGGTATAAGAGCGGCAAAAAATGCTGCTATTACAGTCCAAGTTGAGAATGTAGACTTGAGCGCTTCGATTGGCAGATTGACTCCTTCAATATTGGTTCCCAAAGTATCAGGAAGCGATGAAGTGGAAATCATACCAAAGAGAACCCCGAAACTTATCAGCACTGCAATCACAAGACCTACACCCACGAGTAAAATGGAAACACCAATCATCACGCGGATCACATCAACAAATACTCTGATGATTGGCCCAACCATTTTGGCGATGAAAGTGAAAACTGCTGCTAATGCGCGAAATGGAAACAAAACTATTTTGGCAAGCGTACTCTCATCTTCGCCCTTTTCGTTGAGACTTTTTTTTACGCTTGATTCAATGTTTGAAAGTGTAACAGGTTCGCCCTGCATTTCCATTTTTTCAGTAATAGTCTTAGCCTCTGGTATTGAGAACCAGAGGATCAGATAAAGGATAAGACCAAAGCCGCCCAAGAAAATCGAGATGACGAAAAGAATTCTCACCAATACTAAATCAATTGCGAAGAATGCTGCGATGCCACCAGCGACTCCACCAAGTACTTTACGTTCTGGGTCGCGAAACATTTTCTTCACGCTTGCCTGCTCTTCCAAGTTTTCATCGGTCGGCAGAGCAATCCACAACACTATGTAGATTAGAATACCACCACCATATCCAAGTGTTAGCAGGGCGAAAAGCAAGCGCGGCCATACGATGTCTATTCCAAAATAATGAGCCAAGCCTGCACAAACACCGCCTAAAACTTTTCTGCGCTTGTCACGAACGAGCCTTTTATTTTCAGGCATCGAAGTTGATTTTCGTGGCTCTTCTTCGCATAAGAAGGTTCATTTGAATCACGAAAGCTATTGGCCTCATTTTCTTCAGCAGCCTTGAAGTCGTTTACATTTCCCATAGTAGCAATGAGGTGTTGCACATCTTCGGCTGTGATTACCTGCTTGCCATCGTTGAGTTTTGCTAAGAATATTTCTGCAATACGACTTTCGATGTCAGCCAAAATTTCACTGCTGTCTTCAAACGAACCGAAATATTTATTGATTGAGTCTAAATATTTTCGCAGCGATTCATATCCGTCTTCTTCGATATGGAAGATGATGCCGCTGATGTTGATGCTTAGTGTCTTTTTCATATTCTGTTTGGAAGAGATTTTTAAACGGTGGCTGTGGTTTTCTTGCGAATCATTTCAGTAGAGTGCACGAGGTCGTCCCAAGTGTCGGTGAGACCCTTTAGAAAATTTTGACCTGGTGAAGTTAGCTTATAGTACTTCCTGGGTGGGCCTGATTTTGATTCGACCCATTTGTATTCGAGAAGGCCTGAGTTTTTCAAGCGCGTAAGCAAAGGGTAGAGGGTGCCTTCTACAACAATCATTTTGGCTGAGGTGAGTTCGTCAAGCATGTCTGATGCATACGTTTCTCCCCGAGCGATGATGTGTAGGATGCAAAACTCCAAAATCCCCTTTCTCATCTGAATCTGTGTGTTTTCAAGGTTCATACATCCATTTTTAATGTAAATTTCTAATGCTATATACGGGAAAGTACTATGTATAGCATAGTACTTTATTGTTTTATTTTTTAATGTATTGATTATCAATAGTATATTTTTTTATTTGAAGGGATTTGGCCAGGATATAGATAATAAGTGATAGTAAAAGATTACTTTTTAATAATAATTGTAATATTATATTATTACTTTTTTAATATATTTGTATCAATATAGGTTTACTTTTATGAAAACTCTACAACTACAGCAGCTCAACAGTAAAATGATGGCTTTCGCTGAATTAAGAAACACTCCAATGCCTTCTATCGGATGGATAAAAGCCATTCGCACAACCTTGGGTATGTCAATGGAGCAATTAGGAAACAAGCTTTCAATTACTAAACAGAGCGTTCGATCAATTGAAAAAAGAGAAGTTGATGGATCTGTGACTATTAAATCGCTAAGAGAAGTGGCAAGAGTATTAGACATGCAGTTGGTGTATGCATTCATTCCTAATGATGGCTCTCTTGATGAATTGATTGATAGGAAAGCAAGGGAATTAGCTACTCGAATTGTTATGCAAACTTCGCACTCGATGAAATTGGAAGATCAAGAGAATTCAAAGGAGAGGATTAAACAAGCAATTGAAGAGCGAGCATTGATCATTAAAAATGAAATGCCAAGAACATTATGGGATTAAAATTGCCTGTTGATCGCGGACAGACTCCTCTTGACGAAGATGAAATTGATGGCCTTTTGATACCCACCATATCCACGAGACAAGAATTAGATGAATATGAACAGCAAAATATTGAAGAGGCACTACAATGGATATTGAAACGAAAGTTCAAAGCTGAGTCTGTCCTGAATGAAGAATTTATAAAGAAACTTCACGAGAGAATGTATGGAAAAGTGTGGGGTTGGGCTGGTCAGTTTAGGAAAACGAATAAGAACATTGGAATAGATCGATGGCAAATATCCTCAGAGTTGAGATTACTGCTTGATGACACAAAATTCTGGATTGACAAAAAAACTTTCGACCCCGATGAAATAGCAATTCGGTTCAAACATAGATTGGTGAGTATCCATTGTTTTTCAAATGGAAATGGAAGGCACAGCAGACTCATGTGTGATATCATCATCGAAAAAATATTTCAGAGACCAGTATTCACTTGGGGCAAAAATCTGGAAGATGTACGAGCAAAATATCTTGCAACAATAAAGATGGCGGACAGTGGCGATATTAAACCGTTGTTATCATTTTCCCGGATGTAGTCAATGAAAAATAGCTGAAGATTTAAAACCTCAGGGTAAACACAGTTCTGACTTCCGGTTGCGATTCTACCGTAAGGGTTCCGTTGTGCATTTGCATGATTTGCCGAGAGAGTGCAAGACCAATTCCAGAGCCCGTCTTTTTGGTTGTGAAAAAGGGAACAAAGATCCGGTTGATTGCTTCAGGAATAATTCCAGGACCATTGTCTACAACTTCTATTGAAATATTTTGGCCATCGTATTTTCCGTTCAGCTCAATCTTCCCGCTGTCTTTTTGCAACAGCGATTCGATTGCATTCTTGACTAAGTTGATCAGCACTTGTTCGATCATCTCCGCATCAGCTTGAATTGTCAAATAATCAGAGGTGCACGAACTGGTAAACTCAATCGAACTCTTTTTCAATTGTTGGCGCATGAATTGTGCAATCTTGTCGATCAATTCTTTTAATAAAACGGTTTTCAGTTTTGGCTGCGGCAACGAAGTGTATTCACGATAAGCGTCAATGAATTTGATTAATCCTTTACTTCGATTTTCAATGGTGCTCAAACCTTCGCGCAAATCTTCAGCTGCTTCGGACTTGAGTTCATAGTCATTTTCTTTTTTCACCATTTCTTGATCCAAAATTTCACGCATAGTCGAAGTAAGTGATGAAATAGGAGTGATGGAGTTCATAATTTCATGACGCAATACACGAGTCAGATTTTGCCACGCATCAAGTTCTTGGCGCTGCAATTCCGTTTGGATGTTTTGCATCGTCACCAATTTGATGTTGCTTCCGCGAATGCGCAACTCCGTTGCTTGAAGTGTTAAAAGAAATTCATTCGTTTTATAAAGAGTACTTTTTCCTGATTGAACTTCATTGATTGCTGAAAATAACTTTGGATTTTTTTCTGAAAGCTCGTTTATGTTTTTCAAGTTGGCTTCGTTGACAAATCGCTTAGCGTTTGTATTCATCAACTGAATGTTTCCGTCAGTATCAAAAGAAATGATACCTGTACGAACTTGCTGAACGACCGTATTTAAATATTGCCAGTTTTCTTCTTTCTCGGATCTTGTTTTGCGAAAAGCTTCAAGTACATCGTTAAAAGATTCATTCAAATCTTTGAAACTTTTTCCAAGTTTATTGTCGGCAGCGAAACCAGATGCAAAATCAGAATATCGGATTGACTCCAAAAAGCGAGTGAGCTTTCGATTGGTTTGTGAAGCGAATCGATAAATTTCAAAAACCTGAAAAAAAACGATGAGAATGGTAAGGCCAGCGGCAAACAACATGTTTGACCTGTTCAGCATGTAAACAACCAAGCTAACGGTCAATGCAAGAAAAAAAACTCTTATCAGTAAACGAATTCGAAAATCTCTCATACGCAGTCGATAGTCAATTGTCAATAGTCCACAGTTTGTCGAGTACGGCTATCGACTATAGACCATGGACAATTGACTGTTTAAAGTCCATGTTTTTCTAATCTTCTATAAAGTGAGGAACGTGTGAGGCCAAGCTCGCCTGCAGCTTGTGTGATATTGCCATTGTACTTCTTCAATACTTTCCTGATCAGTAGCTTTTCTACTTCTTCAAGATTAAATGCATCTAAACTAAGTCCGCCTTCACTTTCTTTTGAGTTCACAGCGTTCAAGTTGAAATCTTCAGGTTGCAAAACAGACGCACCGCTCATAATCACAGCACGTTCGATAGCGTGTTGCAATTCACGGATATTGCCAGGCCAGGAATGTTTGTTCATTCTCACAAGTGCAGCATCGCTGATCTTCGCAATATTTTTTCCGTACTTAACATTATAGCTTTTAAGAAAATAATTAGCGAGCAAAGGAATATCTTCAGGTCGCTCGCGAAGAGGTGGAATTTCAATCTCAATCGTGTTGATGCGATATAGCAAATCTTGTCTGAATCTGTTTTCCTTCACCATCTCATAAAGCGGCATATTGGTAGCACAGATCAGTCTAATATTGATCGGCACTTCTTTGTTGGCTCCCACACGACTTACTTTTCTATTTTGAAGAACAGTGAGAAGTTTAGCCTGAAGCGGCATGGAGAGATTTCCAATTTCATCCAAGAACAAAGTTCCGTTGTTAGCCAATTCAAATCTACCAACACGATCTTCCTTCGCATCGGTAAAAGCTCCACGCTTGTGACCGAAAAGTTCACTTTCAAAAAGTGTTTCGGTTACGGAGCCTAAATCTACAGAGACAAAGGATTCACTTTTTCGTTGAGAGTTTCTGTGGATGGCACGAGCGATCATTTCTTTGCCGGTTCCATTTTCTCCAAGAATCAGAACATTAGCATCAGTTAACGCAACGCGTTCTACCGTTTGAAAAATCTTTTGCATCGACTGGCTTTGGCCAATGATGTCGCTGAATTTTTCGTTTAGTGCGTGATTGATTTCTTGGTTCTTGATTTTCAGTGTCTCGACTTCATCACGAGTTTCGCGCAGCCGCATTGATGACAAAAGTGTAGCCAACAACTTTTCATTTTCCCATGGTTTTAATACAAAATCGGTAGCTCCAGCTTTGATTGCTTTCACAGCCATCTGTACATCGCCATAAGCGGTGATCAACACCACAACTGATGATGGATCAATATCCAGGATCTTTTGCAGCCAGTAATAACCCTCACTTCCGCTGCTCACATCCTTGGTAAAATTCATGTCGAGCAAAATCACATCGTAGTCTTCATGGGCCATCAATGTGGGGATGCTCTCAGGGTTCTTCTCAATATCGACTTGGGCAAAGTGTCGTTTCAAAAAGATTTTGGCAGCCTTTAGCAAATCTTCGTTATCATCAACGATCAATATTTTGCCGTGCTTATTTTCGGTCATGCTTGTCTGATTTGGGGATTATTTAATCAATATTGATACCGCAAGGCTAAAAGGCTTCAGTTTTTATTGAATCGAGGTTTTTTGCTCCAAAGCTATGCTTTTTTTGTCCGTATGCGGACAGCCTCGTTCACATTTGAACTTGAAAACGGGCACAAAACCCAAAATAAAGGCAAAAACCGAATTATTTTCTTGGCACATATCTTGGCTAACCCTGTTCGACATTAACCCGAAAAGTTCACTGTGCATGGATAAGAAAATTGCTAAGAAAAGATTTACAGTTAAGAAAGTATTGACCTACGTTGGCACTGCTGCGGTTGTTTTGTTTGTAGCCTATCAGTTCATTTTTGCTGACAGGCGTTCTAAACTAAAAACTGAAAAAGATAAGATCACCATCTCGGAAGTGAAGATGGGATTGTTCAAAGAATATATTCCACAGACGGGTACCGTTGAGCCTTCTCGTACTGTTTACCTTGATGCTATTGAAGGGGGAAACATCAAACGTGTGATTCGCGAAAGCGGATCGTTGGTAAAAAAAGGAGACCCGATTATCGAGATATCCAACCTGAATAGAGAGATCGCGGTGCTTCAACAAGAATCTGATCTTGTGCAAAGTATCAACCGCTCTCGCGATACACGCCTAGGCATTTTGAGAAACGACCTTGAGCAAAGACAAACGCTCGCCCAGATCGACAATCAGCTGGCAATTTTGCGTCCTCAATATGAAAGACAAAAAGTACTGCTCGGTAAAAAACTCATTGCAAAACAAGACTTTGAAAAAACAGATGCTGATTATCAATACAATGTTGATCGGAGAAAATTTACTTATGAAGCGTACAAAAGAGATTCAATGGGACGAGTTCAGAATTTGTTTGACATTGATGTCTCTGAAAACAGAATGAAGCAAAACTTGATTGCTGTACGAACAATTTTAGAGAATCTCAATATCAAAGCTCCCCTTGATGGCCAGCTTACGATGGCTGCTCACTGGGAGATTGGACAAGCAGTGACAACTGCGCAACGACTAGGTCAGGTTGATGTGGTGGGAAGCTATAAAGTTCGTGTCCCTATAGATGAATTGTATTTGCCAAAAATTTCTGTGGGACTTCCAGCAACCACCGACTTTGATGGAAAGACTTATAGCCTGGTCATCACATACATTTACCCGAATATCACTAACGCCCGTTTTGAAGTTGACATGGATTTCCAGGGCGAGACCCCTCAAGGTATACGAAGAGGGCAATCACTTCGTTTGAGAATTGAACTTGGCAAACCTTCGCAAGAGTTGCTATTACCAATGGGAGGATTTTATAAAGATACAGGTGGTAACTGGGTATTCATTGTGGAGCCCGGAACTAACCGCGCAGTAAAACGTGAAGTTAAATTGGGCCGCAAAATGGGATCTGAATATTTTGAGGTGCTTGAAGGGCTCAAGCCTGGCGATCAGGTAATCACATCTTCATACGAGAACTTTGGAAATAACGAAGTATTAATATTGGATTAAAATAGACGGGTGCAACTTTTTGCCAATAATAGCGTCTTATGACATATTAAAAGTTTAAATGTAACCATCAGAAAAAAAGAAAGTATTATTTAAAACTAAAACCAAATACGAAACATCTCATTCTTAACCACACCGATATGATAAAATTAAAGAACCTCGAAAAAGTTTACACCACTGAAGAAGTTGAGACAACAGCGCTCAACAGCATCAACATGGAAGTAAAGGATGGCGAATTTGTAGCTATCATGGGCCCATCTGGATGCGGCAAATCAACTTTGTTGAATATCCTCGGATTGCTCGATAACCCATCGGGTGGTGAGTATTTTTTTGGCGAAAATGAAGTTTCAAAATACTCTGAGCGCCAGCGTGCACAATTGCGTAAAGGCTCAATCGGTTTTGTATTCCAAAGCTTCAATTTGATTGATGAATTGACTGTATTTGAAAACGTAGAGCTTCCTCTATTGTACATGAAAGTTCCTTCAGATGAACGCAAGAAGAGAGTGGAAGAAGTATTGGAACGCATGAACATCATGCACCGCAGAAACCACTTCCCTCAACAGTTGTCAGGTGGTCAGCAACAGCGTGTTGCTATCTCACGTGCTATCGTTGCAAAACCAAAAGTGATTTTGGCCGATGAACCTACAGGTAACTTGGATTCAGCGAATGGCGAAGAAGTGATGAAGCTTCTTTCACAACTGAATGAAGAAGGAACAACTATTTTGATGGTAACTCATTCCCCATACGATGCTAACTATGCACACCGCATTGTTAACCTTTTCGATGGTAAGATCGTTACTGAAAACATCAAAGAACAATTCCATATATAGAATCAAGACTTCAGGAACGAAAGAGTCCTGATTCGTTCTTCATAGTTTAGGTTTAGGTTAAGAATAAAGTCCTGCTTCACACAGGACTTTATTTTTTTGTGCGCATTTTAAATGACCGAACATAAATGTTCATCTGCGGACACTGAACGAGTCTACTGTTTCGTTTCTATTCCGATTTCGAAATAGTAGAAATCGGTATACTTATTGACATACCGATGCAACGCTTTGGCCCTAGATTGCGTCTTAACCCAAACTCACCAAACCCATGATTAAAAATTATCTGCTCATCACGTTCCGGTCGCTGATGAAAAACAAACTCTTCATTCTGATTAATGTTTTCGGAATGGGAATCGCAGTTGCTTGCTGTATTGTTGCGTATGTCAACTGGGATTTTGCAGATAAGTGGGACGCCACTCAATTGAATGCCGAAAAAATTTATCGAGTTCAATTTTGGCGCGATTTCCAAGGTAAGCATGAACGCTTCGGGATGACTCCTAATCCTCTGGCTGGACACGTCAAAAATAATTTTAAAGATGTATCAAAAGTAGTTCGATACACTTCTACCTACACAGACATTCGTATCGGTGAGGAAATTTTCGGAACTCAATTTGCATTTGCAGACTCCGCTTTTTTTGATCTATTCACTTTCAAGTTAAAATATGGAACATTTCCAGATTTCTATGACAAAAGCAAAGCATTCATAAGCGATGAACTTGCACGGAAGTATTTTAACAAAGAAGATGTTGTGGGCAAACAGATCACGCAAGTAATACTTAAGAAAGATGGTCAGCGCATTTTAAAAGAATTTACTATTGGTGGTGTTTTTGAAAAACTTCCTCTCAACACAAGTTTCAGATTTGATGCAGTTGCACAATACGATAATTTCTGGGAAATCAATTTGGATGTCGACAACAACGAGTCGAGTTGGAAACGATGGAATGTTACATTTCTGCAAATCGATGATCCATCCCGCGTAGCCGAAGTAACTAGACAACTTCAGCAATTCATTGAACCGCAGAACAAAGCTCGAGAAGATTTTAAAGTCACTTCGTTCTATCTTGAAAACTTCAAGGGAATGATGGCGCGTAACAGAACCAACCCTCGCGTCAATAATGATTGGCTCAATGGCGGACTTCCTTCTGAAGCCGTTCTTGTGCCAACCATAATGGCTGTACTGCTGATGCTTTTGGCTTGTTTCAATTTCACAAATACATCGATTTCTATTTCAAGCAGAAGACTAAAGGAAATCGGACTTCGCAAAGTAATGGGTGGACTACGGAGTCAATTGATCTTTCAATTCCTTACCGAAAACTTAGTGCTTTGCTTTTTTGGTTTAATGGCGGGTATGCTCATTGCAGAGTGGCTTGTTCCTGCCTATGATTCTTTGTGGCCATGGCTGGAGTTGAAATTAAGCTATACGCAAAACATTGGCTTCATCGGATTTCTTGCGCTGCTTCTCACCGCTACCGCATTGGTTGCTGGCGGATACCCATCTGTCTATGTCACTTCATTCGAACCTGTCAGCATCTTGAAGGGCAAGGCAAAATTCGGAGGTACTAATTGGTTTACAAGAATTCTCCTTGGAGGTCAGTTTGTGATTTCACTTTTGGCTATCATCATGGGTGTTGCTTTCTATAATAATGGTCAATATCAAAAAAATTATGACCTGGGCTTTGCAACGCATGGAGTGATTTCAACTTGGGTGAATAATGAAGGAGCATTCAATACCTATCGCGATGCCATCTCTTCCAATAAGGATATTGAGTTGGTAGCCGGAACGAAACATCACGTTGCCAATAGTTGGTACAATGATCCTGTGAAGTATGGCTCACTCGAAAAAGAGGTTGATATTTTGGAGGTTGGCGATAATTATCTTGATGTGATGAATATGACATTGCTTTCGGGAAGAAAATTCCAGAAGGATTCTGAAACTGATAGAAAAGAATCTGTTCTCGTTACTGAAGAATTTGTAAAACAATTTGGATGGAAAGACGCCATCGGAAAAAGAATAGTTTGGATGGATACCGTTCAGTTTTTTGTGGTGGGAGTAGTGAAAAACATTTATGCGAGAGCTTTGTGGGAACCTGTGCAACCCATGATGCTTCGCTATACTTCACCAGATAAATACCAACAACTACTGGTGAAAGGGAAGCCAGAAAAACTAGCTGAGATTAATTCCTTTATGGAGAAGAAATGGAAGGAAACATTCCCTAACACACAATACAATGGTCAGTTTATAGACCAAGAGATGCAAGAGACAAATGACATAAATAAGAATATAGTTATCATGTTTGGGTCACTTGGTTTTTTTGCTGCACTGATGACAGGTATTGGATTATTCACTCTGGTATCGTTGAATATCGTCAAGAAGATGAAAGAAATTGGAGTGCGGAAAGTTTTGGGGGCTTCCATGGCAAACTTGGCAGCCGTAATCAATTTCGAGTTCATTATAAATCTTTTCATCGCAACAATCCTGGGAGGCTCGCTCGGCTATTTTGCGTCCGATTGGCTGATGGATTCCATTTGGGAATACTATGAAAAACTAAGTATAGTCAGCTTTACATTTTCGATTCTGGTAATGATAGCTGTGGCAGTATTGGCTGTTGGCTATAAAACAGTGAGCACGGCCTCACTCAATCCAACGAAAACTTTACGAGACGAATGAGTCTGTAACATTTTCTCGAAAATAAAGTCTTAAATACAAATCCTTTTAGCTGTATGTTAAAAAATTACTTTACCGTTGCTTTGCGCAACCTTGTCAAACACAAGTTTTTCTCAGCCATTAACATTTTTGGGCTGACTGTTGGTATCGCAAGTTGCCTATTGATTTTTATCTACGTAAGCGATGAATTGAGCTACGACAAATTTCATGTCAATGCCGAAAATATTTATAGAGTCGGGCTCCATGGACGGATCGGGGGACAAGAGGTGCATACAACTAATTCGAGCATGCCACTTGGGCTCGCCATGAAAAATGAGATACCAGGAGTTGAAAGCATGACTCGCGTGAATCAGATTGCTAGCGGCACAGGCATTCTTTTTAAGAATGAAGAAAAGATATTTACTGAGAAAGATGTTTGCTATGCGGACTCAAATTTTTTCAAATTCTTCAGCTTTAAACTTATTGAAGGTGATAAAGAAACAGCGCTCAATGAACCCAACAGTGTTGTTATTACTTCAGAATTGGCCAAAAAATATTTTGATGGATCTGCAATCGGGAAGACTTTAGTTATCGGTAATGACAAGAAGGTTTTTAAAGTTACCGGGATTGCCGAAAAAACTCCTTCTAATTCACATCTGAAATTTAATGCAGTTCTTTCTTTCAATACCCTCATCCATGATAAGCAAGTATCTACGGAGTGGTCAAGCAATTTCATGCATACATACATTATAAAAAACCCACTTACAAAAGTGAGCGAAATCAATTCGAAACTTGAGAACATGGTGGAGAAATATGTGGGCAAAGAATTGGAGCAGGGTTTGGGTATAAGTTTTTCTGAATTCAGAAAACAGGGAGGGATTTATAGCTATGAAATTTATCCATTAGCTAATTCCCACTTGCACCCATATGGGCTTGATGACATGGAACCTGCTGGAGATATTAAATATGTTTACATTTTTTCTGGTGTAGGGATTTTTATCTTATTGCTCGCGTGTATCAATTTTATGAATTTGTCTACAGCACAATCTGCTGGCAGAGCAAAAGAAGTGGGTCTTCGTAAAACCTTAGGCTCACTACGTACACAATTAATATGGCAGTTTTTGTCGGAGTCATTTATCTTTAGTTTCATCGCGGTTGTTCTGGCTATTGGCATTTGCTATATAGTCTTACCGTATTTCAACTCTCTAGCGGGGAAGCAACTTTCTCTTGCCGTTTTTGCTACTCCCTCTTTTTTCGTAACGGCTTTGTTGCTCATATTGATTGTTGGGCTATTGGCTGGAAGCTATCCTGCGTTTTATCTCACCTCATTCAATGTGGTGGAGGTAGTGAAAGGGAAAATCAGAGCGGGGATGAAGAGCAAAGGAGTGCGCAGTTCGCTCGTTGTTTTTCAGTTTGCAATATCAACGCTTTTGATTTTGTCGACAGCTGTTGTCTATCTTCAACTTACTTACATGCAAGACAAAGATCTGGGACTTGACAAGCGCAATGTCCTCATCATACATAGCATGGGAAGATTGGATAAAAATGGTATGGCGTTCAGGAATGAATTGAAAAATTTGGCCGGTGTTCAAGGTGTAAGTTTTGCGAGCAATTCTTTTCCTGGAGTAAATAACACAACAGTTTTTCGTGAGAAAGGAAGCAAGGTCGACCATCTAACGGGAAAGTATTACGCTGATTGGGATCACCTTGATGTGATGAAATTTAAACTTGTTTCAGGAAGATTTTTTTCGCGTGATCTGAATACAGACTCGATGACGGTTGTTGTCAATGAGGCTTTTGTTAAAGAATTCGGATTTAAAGATCCTCTGAATGGTGAAGTGATTGATTTTAATGAAAATCAAACTTTGAAAGTAATTGGTGTACTCAAAGATTTTAATTTCGAAACCCTGAAAGATAAAGTTCGTCCAATTTTAATCCGGCTAAGCAAAGAAAACCGTAATCTGTTGGTTCGGTATGAAGGAAATCCGAAGCAGATAACTGAGTCCATTGAAAAAATTTGGAAACAAAATTCTACAGGCGAACCTTTCGAATTTACTTTTCTCGATCAAGATTTTGATGAGTTGTTTAGAGCCGAGCAGCGGTTGCAAGGTATTTTTTCTGTGTTTTCTGTGCTAGCCATAAGTATTGCCTGTCTTGGGTTATTTGCCTTGGCTGCATTTACTACCGAACAGCGAACAAAAGAAATTGGAATTCGAAAAGCTATGGGTGCTACTGTCACTGGTCTCACACTTCACTTATCGAAAGAGTTTATTTATCTCGTGCTCATCGCAATGATTCCAGCTCTTGCGTTAGGATGGTATTTAGCTAACGCTTGGCTTGCTGATTTCCCTTATCGGATTTCCCTCACACCTTTCATCTTTATCGGAAGTGCTTTGGTGGCAATAGTGATAGCTGGGCTCACTGTCAGTTATCAGTCATTGAAAGCAGCACGCTCTAAACCAATCAATTCTTTGCGATACGAGTAATCCGAAACGATTCTTACTTACCCTTATTGGAGGCGTTCAAAAAAATGAATGCCTCTTTTATTTTTGAAATAACCGATTCAGTGTTTCTTTACGGTGTTCAAAAATATTCTCTATTTCTTTTCTGACGAAAAGCCAATGAGCAAGCCGACCAAGAAAACCTAAAGGGAGTGCATAAGTAACGTGGTCAGTCATCTCGACACCATTTTCTACTTCTTTAAAAAAATGTTGATGGTGCCACATTGTATAAGGACCAAATCGTTGCTCATCAATAAAATGGTTGTGTTCACTTACATGAGTGATTTCTGTTAACCATTTTACTCTAAGACCTGGCAAGACCGTCACTTTATACTGAATCATTTGTCCGGCATAAACTCGTTTATCTTCTGTCACCGACAAAATTTCAAAATTCATTTTAGAGGGAGTGATCTTCGCTAAATTTCTTGGCGATGAAAAAAAATCCCAAGCGTCTTTAATTGATATTGGAAGAAATTGAGTAGAGTGGATGTTGTAGATTTTCATTGATTAAGGGCATCTTTAAAAGTTTTCAAAACACGATCTCTGGCAAATGAATGATCTACGATTGGTTTCGGATATTCTTTTGTACCTAATTCGGGTACCCACTTTTTTATGTACTTCAACTCCGGATCAAATTTTTCAGTTTGCAGCGCTGGGTTGAATACTCGAAAATACGGTGCAGCATCGCAGCCACAACCTGCAGCCCATTGCCATCCGCCATTATTCGCGGCCAGATCAAAGTCCAATAATTTTTTAGCGAAATAAGCTTCGCCCCATCTCCAATCAATGAGTAAGTGCTTTACTAAAAAACTTGCCGTGATCATTCGCACACGATTGTGCATAAAACCGGTTGCGTTGAGTTCACGCATTCCGGCATCTACAATGGGATAGCCTGTTCGCCCATCGCACCAAGCCCGAAATTCTTTCTCGTTGTTTTTCCATTCAATTTTATCGTAGTTGGATTTGAATGCCTTTTCAACGTGAGGAAAATGCCAGAGAATCATATGATAGAAATCCCGCCAAATTAATTCGTTGAGCCAGATCTCATTTTTTTGTAACGCAATCTGTACAAGTTTCCGAATACTAACCGTGCCGAAGCGGAGATGTACACTTAATCTCGTTGTGCCTTCTATTGACGGGAAATTCCGTTGTTCATCATATTTTTCAATGATTGATTTTTTTATCATTCTATCAGGAAAAGAAGAATTACCTTCATTGAACCCAATTTCTCGCAATGAAGGCAAAGAAAATTTTTCGACTCTTTTTAAATTCTGTAAATATTTTTCGGTAGGGTAGCTTTTGTAATAGAATTTTTTCAACAACGATTTCCATTTGCGACTGTAAGGAGTAAAGACTGTATAGGGCTCGTCATTGTCTTTCACAACTTCTCCTTTTTCAAAGATTACTTGGTCTTTAAAGGAGTAGAATGAAACCTGTTTTTTTTCTAAAATTTTCCTCACCGATTCATCTCGGGTAATGGCGTTAGGCTCGTAATCATGATTCGTATAAACAGCCTTGGGATCAAGAGATTTAAATATGTCAATCGGATTACCATGAAAGACAAGAAGCGAACTCTTATTTTTTTCAAACTCTTCTTTTAAAAGTTGAATTGAATGATGAATAAACTCAACCCTTCGGTCAGTTTTATCTTCAAGTTGATTTAGAATCTCAGTATCAAATACAAAAATCGGAAGTACATTATTTTCATTCTTCAGGGCACGATATAATCCTGCGTTGTCCGTCAGTCGTAAATCCCGTCTAAACCAAAACAAGACTGTCGTTTTATCAATGTATTTTTTTGCTTCCGAAATTTTCACTACTTGAGGCAGAAATTAAGAGCCGATATAAAAATAAGGCTCTGCTTCTTGATTAAAAATGAAAATAAAATACGTTTCTAATTTTATTTTGAGATGAAGGGCCTTTTAGTTGTGTTGTTGATTTTGCCGCTGGTAGCGTTAGCTCAAAATACAGATGAACCTGAGAAGGGGACGAAACGAAAAACAAGCGATGCTTTTTCACTTCTGCTTTACACCAGAACAATTTCTGATGCGAATGGTAATTTTCGATTCGACCAAAATTTCGTTCCGAATTTTAGAGTTACAAAATGGCTTCGAGTGGAGCTTGGGTTTAGGCAAGGTGAACGTACAAATCAAATTGGTGCGTACAATCATTATAAAGTGGAATTGCAATCGAAATCTTTCTTTCAAAGAAGAGTGCGTTTGATTGCCCGCATGTCGGATAATATCGTTCGTTACGGTGTGCCGACTATTCACGCAGTAATTATCTTTTTATTGTTGAAACAAAGCACGCGGTTTCTCCAAAATTTGATTTGATAGCAAACATTGGTTATGAGTTCTCTTATCAAAAGGACAATGTATATCAAGGTGAGCCGATGATTGGCGGACCCAATGATAATCATGGCATCTACAAATTTGGAATCAGGTATAGACTCAATGACAAGGGCTATCTCGAAGCGCTACTTGGGTCATATGATGTCTTCAATCCTTATTTGTTGCAACAGCCCTTCACGCAGTTGTCTTTCGATTATGAGCTGTTTGAAGGAGGGACTCTCTATTCGTATTTCAGATATCAATATGACAAATCATTTACAACACCATTGAATGATTTTCTTGGTCTTGGAATAAAGCTCAGGATTAAAAGGTGAATCATTTTACGCAAATACATGCTCACCAATAAGTGATCAATGGTTGTTATTCAATGTTAACTTAATGTTAAGTTTGCAACTTATTCATTCTTAAGAATGGTCGGAAGGTTCAATTTCTGTTGGGTATTGGTAGTCACCTTTTTAATAACGGTAGATCTTTTTGGTCAAATTTCTCCTCCGGGTTGTAGATGATACTCATGTCGTTATTTGGGGTGCAATTGGAATAAACCAATCGATTGGTAAGAAATGGTTTAATCAGTCTTATATCGGAGGCTCAAGGTTTAGTGACCCTAACAATGACAAGATAGCACAGCGGCAAGCCATATTTGTTGTTGATCAGCAAACATATAGACAACTTGGAAAGCATTGGCAGTTGGGTTTTTGTGTTAGCCTTCGTGGGCAGAATATGTATAGTGATGACCCACCGTATGAAGATGCTGCACCCGCTCTTCGTAGGGAGATCCGATATTATTTGAGGGTTTTTTATAGACACCAAATTGGCAGGTTTTCATTTGCATACTCATTTTCGCCCAGAATGGCGGAATTTTTACTCTCCGGACTGGTCGAATTTTTATTCTTCCCCAAAGGCATTAAGGTATCGTGCTAAAGCTCAGGCAGGTTTAGCATTAGGTGATTCAAAGAAAAGTTCAATTATTCTTGCCAATGAATTCTTATTTGTAGAAGTAGAGCAGCGCCAATCCAATGGAGGGCTATCTTGGACTCCATATTCATTTTCTGAAGACAGGATCAGTACATATTACCGTCATAGCCTTAAAAAACCAGCAATAATTGTTGATGTAGGCCTGATGCAACAACTGAATTTCAAAAACTCTATGTTGGTAAATGACTTTGTACATGTTGCCTTTGACGTCATTTTCATCAATCCCTTTGGTAAGAAAACCAGCTAACATTCTCCTAAAGGGGGGGCTTTCTTAGACCCTCCAGTGTTAAGTTTATTTTTCCTTATTGTTAATTCGTTAATATTGAATTAACAATTAGATAATATAACTGGTTTATTTTTGCGGCAAATTAAAACCTGCGTAACATTTTCTTCATGATTCAGAATTGTTTAGCGCTTAGATACCGTATCGTTTTTTTCGTGCTTATTATAGCTTTTAGCGCGCATGGCCAAATCCCTAAAAAACTAAAAGACGGATACAAAATATACCTCTCTGAAGATAGTGCGAGGTTTCTTAAGTTGAGCATGCTCGGGCAATTTTGGATTCGCAACACACAGAATAATCCTGGGACTACTGTTGAATCTGTCGCTCAACCCAGTACGACTGATATGAGTATTAGGCGTTTTCGAGTTGTATTTAGTGGATCGTTAACTGATCGTATTAATTTTTTTATTCAGTTTGGCCAAAACAACCTGAATTATTTATCAACTCGTAAAAGCGGAAGTTTTTTTCACGATATCACGGCCGACTATGCCCTTGTCAAAAAACATCTTTCCATTGGCGCAGGTTTGAATGGATGGAATGGTCCTTCAAGGTTTTCGAATAGCCAATTGTCAAGCATGCTGGTTCTTGACCCTCCCGGGTATCAAGAAGTTACTAATGACACGTATGATCAGTTTGTAAGGAGGCTTGGGGTTTATGCTAAAGGAAAAATAGAAAAACTGGATTATCGTGTTTCCATTGGAAAACCTTTTGTGATCCAAACTACTAGCGGATCAGGCATCGAAGCCATTAATCCATCGTACGCTTCATTTTCAACATTGCCGCCCAAGATGGTTTATCAGGGCTACTTCATGTACCAATTCCTAGAGCAGGAAAATAATTTTGCGCCAAGTATTGCAGGTAGTTATATCGGAAAGAAAAAAATATTCAACATCGGAGGTGGGTTCTACTACCAGCCGAATGCAATGTTTCGCTATCGGAACTCCACATCAAAAGACACTTTAAACCAAGACATCCGATTGCTAGCTATTGACGTTTTTTATGATGTACCAGTAAATAAAATAACGGGCTCAGCCTTTTCATTATACGCCTGTTATTCAAATTATTATTACGGAACGAATTTTGTGAAAGTCACTGGCCCCAATAATCCGGCTACTGGATCTTCAGATAACTCTACTCCATTTTCAAAATCAAATTATGGAAATGCTTTTCCATACATAGGCACGGGAAATGTGGGCTATTTACAAACCGCGTACAAGTTCAAAGACAAACTACTAGGCGATCAAGGGACTCTGCAACCCTTTTTTGATATGCAGTACGCACGTTACGATAGATTGAAAGACCCAATGTATGTTTTTGATATTGGCGTGAACTGGATGATAGCTGAAAATAATGCAAAGGTTACGTTCAATTATCAGAACCGTCCATTCTTTAAAGCGAATGCAAATGGTGATCTTGTTCAGAATTCCCGATTTGGCGAATTTGTTGTCCAATTTCAGGCGGCATTTTAGTAACCGGATTCTTTCGGTTAATTTGAAGGCATGAAACGCAAACTCATTTTCATCTCTTTTCCAATCGTATTGTTATTTGGGATTTACTTTCTTGGTCCTGAACCAGAAAAACCAAAGTTTGATCCAGCGATGCCTCAAGTGCCACAACAGCCAGAGGAGTTGGAGAAGTATGTTGCGAATCAGGAGAGCATGCATAAGCTTAAACCTAACAACGAAGCGAGAATAGTTTGGGCTGACAGCTCGAAAACAAAAACAGAGTATGCCGTTGTTTATATCCACGGTTTTTCCGCATGCCAGGAAGAAGGGAATCCGGTGCACAGAAATTTTGCAAAGAAATTTGGTTGCAACCTTTATCTAGCAAGAATGGCCGATCACGGAATTGACACAGTCGATCAGATGATATACTTCACTCCTGATCGTTGGTGGGTTAGCAGCAAAGAAGCATTGGCTATCGGAAAAGCAATTGGTAAGAAAGTGATTCTGATGAGCACGTCAACTGGAGGAACAATGGCGTTGATCCTAGCTGCGCAATACCCTGATGATGTTTATGCCGTAATGAACATGTCTCCCAACATTTCAATCTTCGATTCTAAAGCATGGATAGCAAACAACCCCTGGGGTTTGCAAGTTGGCCGTATGGTAATGGGAGGGAAGTCAATTGTGTACCCTTCTGATTCGTTGACCGATAAATATTGGTACAATACCTACAGACTTGAGGCAGTTTCTCAATTGGAAGAACTCCTCGAAGAGAAAATGACGAATGAAACATTTCATAAAATAAAATGCCCAAGCCTAACACTTTACTATTATAAGAATGAGATCGAGCAAGATTCTACTGTGAAAGTGAGTGCCATGATTGAAATGAATAAAGAATTAAGTACGCCTGAAAATCTGAAACAGATGGTGGCAATTCCCAATGCAAAGACTCATCGAATTGGTTCAGGAATTTCTTCTAAAGGCGTCCCAGAGGTCGAAGAGGCTTGTGAAAAATTTGCAATTGAAAAATTGGGGCTGGTGAAAAAATAGTCGTTACCTCAATTCAGTCTAAAATTCTTCGTTAAAGTATATTTATTTTCAGTTAAGCTGAAATTTTCCAATTAGCGTATAGGCTAATTTTATTCTCGGTTTCATAGTTGGCGCATCAATTATGAACGGTAAAATTGCCCTGATCATTTTGTCTTTTGGGGTTGGCTTAACAAGTACATTTGCACATAAAAAATCAGCGGGAGTGACTTTCCATGGTCGGATCATGGACAAAGTCACTCATGGCTCAGTAAATGGCGAGATTAACATTTACTTCGACAATGATTTTGAAAGTGAGTCAGCCAAAAATATTTCTGGAGAGTTTTCTGAGACGTTGACGAAATATGGATGGTACATTATTACTGTAAACGCACATGGTTATTTAGAAATCAACGGATACGCTTTGGATATTAAATGATGACCGCAAAGACATTACCCGAGATTATTACCTTACTCGCGTTGAAGTGGGGCTCAATGTGGTGATGAATAATATTTATTTCAATTTTAATAAAACCAGTCTGACAGAGGAATCCAACTTTGAGTTAGACAAAATCGCATTATTTCTCAATGAGAATAAAAATGTATCCTGTGAAATCTTGGGTCACACTGATGCGTTTGGTTCAACTGATTACAACTTGATTTTGTCACAAGGACGAGCGCAAGCCGTGGTTGATTATTTATTCTCAAAAGGAATTGAAAAATCGCGATTGAGTGCGAAGGGATATGGATCGACAAAGCCCATTGACTTTTCAGGAACTAAGCTTGGAAACGCAAAGAATAGGAGAGTGGAGTTTTTGATTGTAAAAATGAATTGAAACTAGGTATTGATTCTTTGTCTTACAGCTTCAAAAACTACTACAGCAGTTGCGTTTGATACATTCATACTATCTATCTTGCCTTGCATTGGTATAATGATGTTGGCATCGGAATTATTAGTCCATGTGCTTGAAAGTCCCGTAGCTTCTGTTCCCATCACAATGGCACTCGGTTGACGAAAATCAATTTGGTGATAAGGGTGCGCAGCTTGAAGAGAGGTGCAGAAGATTTTAATTTTATTTTTCTTTAACCAATCAATGGTCTCATCTGACGAAGCTGCGGCAAGTTGATTTGTAAACACACAACCAACACTTGAGCGGATGACATTCGGATTATAAAAATCGGTTTGAGGATCACAAATGATGACAGCATCAACACCGGCCGCGTCAGCAGTTCGCAACACCGCTCCAAGATTGCCTGGCTTTTCAATTGCTTCTAGAATGAGTATTAACGGATTTTCTTTCAGTTTTATCTGTGAAAGCAAATGTGGTTTTTGTTCAGCGACAGCAATCACTCCTCCGGTTCCTTCGCGTATAGCAATTTTTTCAAAAACAGTTTTCGCAACAGGAATGACTAGCTTGTCGTCTCTAAGCTTCGCTGGTATTTCGCTGACATCAATTATTTCATCACAAAAAAAGATGTTTCCAATTTTATATCCAGCTTCAATTGCCAACTCGATTTCTTTTTTTCCTTCAATAATAAAAAGCTGTTGCTTTCTACGCTCGCGTGGCTTCTCGAGCGCCATTAGGCTTTTTACTTTTGGGTTTTGTGTGCTCGTAATTTTAAAGTGCATTTCAAAATGAATTAATGACAATTTATAAAAAATCAGATGTTTGACCGATGCTTTGCAACATTGCGAAAAAAAATACTTTGCCTAATTTTACCCATAACCTATAACACAAACTACATATGAAGAAATTAATGATTGTTTTGCTCATGCTGTCAGTATCGCGCGTGTGGGCTCAGAATTTTGAGGGAACAATTAAGTGGTCGATGAAAATGGAAATAACTGATCCGGAACTGAAAGCGAAAATGGCTCAAGGTCAGCAGCAGATGAATGATCCTGCAAATCAAGCTAAAATGAAGGAGCTTCAGGAAAAGATGAAGGACCCTAAAATGAAGGCAATGATGGAGGCAAATCCCCAGATGAAAGCCATGATCGATAAAATGTCACAAGGTAATGGTGGCGATATGGCAAACAGTATGGTGCCTAAAGGCGTAACAATCAAATTAAAGAGCGGGAATTCTTTAGTTACAATGGAAGGAGGAATGTTTTCAGGAGACATATTGACCACCAAGGAAAAGACACGTACGTCTTGATCGCGAGAATAAAACATATTCTGTTATGCCTCAAGGAAAAGGACCAGGTGGTTCCGATGGAGAAGTAAAACCGACAGTCACCAAAACAAATGAAACAGCTAAAATCATTGGCTACAACTGTACAAAGTATGTTGTTACTGTGAGTGAACGTGGCCAAACAATGACATCAAATATTTGGGCTACTACCGATATAAAAGATATTGATGTTTCAGCAATGAAGAAACAAAGAATGGGTCGTGGACAATCTATGTTTTATGATGGCATCGATGGCATGCCACTTAAAATCGAGTCTACTACTCCGCAAGGAAATATGGTGATGGAAGTTACGGATATTAAACGCGAATCTTTGGATGCTTCTCTCTTTACAATACCAAGCGACTTCAAAGAGACACAAGGAATGTTTGGCAGATAAACATGTGAAATAATCTAAACAAAAAAGCCAGTGATTTCACTGGCTTTTTTATTATACAGGATGACTTGTACTCTTGAGCTTTTCGTTTGCTTCTTTCAAGCTTTAGAGCTTGATCTTTTAGCTTGCTTTTTGGCCTGCACTAGTTCATCAGAATAACCAAGGATTTTCATCATACTATCACTCGTTGTCTTCTGGAGACAAATAACTCAGTCGAAATTTCTCCATCTTCATTTCTATCGATGAGACACGTGCTTAGGCGCAGGAATAAGACAATGCTGAATGCCACCGTTTCCGCCTAACGACTCTTGATAAGCACCCGTATGAAAAAATCCGATATATAGTTTCTTCCTCATCGTTGATCATTGGCAAGAACACTTCACCGGTGTGTCCATTCACTATTATAATAATCTTGACTGTCGCAAGTAAGTCCGCCAATATTCACTTTGTGGTAAGGATCATCCCATTTGTTCACCGAAAGCAAAATGTATTTTTGATTCAAACCCCAAACATCCGGTAAATGTGTGATCAACGAGCCATCGATCATATACCGAAGCTCTTTGTCGTTTTGTAATTTCTGATCTACCACAGAATATAAGATTGCTCCGCTTTCTGCAACGGTAAAACTTCCAAACTCCGTGAAAATATTTGGTACAGGAACATTATTTTTCTCGCATATCCATTTAATGTTTTC
>JASGIR010000043.1:0-37717 GCA_049840975.1 Cyclobacteriaceae bacterium
TACCAACGGAGCCCTTTCTTCTAAAACATGGTGGGAGCTTTCACGCGAAGCATCTGCTTTTAGGAAAAGCTTGAAGCGATATAATATCTAGAGCACCCCGTATTAATTATAAAGAGATTCAAAATGAAGTTCTTAAGGCAGTGGGTGAACGCAAGTCAATGCTCGAAGAACACATGGCGATGCTCAAGATGTCCAACTACTCTGAGTTTCTTCAGTTCAAGACAGGTACTGCACATCTTGTTACCAAAAATGAAAATGAAATAGAGAACGGTGCACAGACTACAAAGGTGTGGGCAGAGAATGTGATCCTCGCTACAGGCAGCCGACCTCGCTATTTGCCCGAACTACCTATTGATGAAAAGACCGTGATGACCAGTGATGGCATCGAGAGCATGGAAGACTTCCCCGAGAGTATGGTAATTGTCGGTGCGGGGGTTATTGGTTGCGAGTTTGCAACGATCTTCTCCGGCTTTGGCCGAACTAAAGTGCATTTGATTGACAAAGGCGATCACATACTTCCTTTTGAAGATGAAGATGTGGTGCGCATCATTGAGCGTAACATGGAAAACAACGATGTGCTCATTCACCGCAATTCGAAACTAATCGGGATGAAGGTTGTAAACGAGAGAGTAGAGTATGAATTGGAATATAACGATGGCAGTCGTGAGATATTTAATGTAGAGAAAGCGCTTGTATCCGTTGGGCGTGTTGCTAACCTCGAAGATTTGTGGGACGACAAAGTGGGCATCGATATTACCAAGCGCGGAATCGACAATGACGACACCCAGACCAACGTACATAATATATATGCAGTGGGTGATCTTACTGCCGATATCTCTTTAGTAAACGTGGGCGAGCTTGAAGGTCGCTATGCTGTTGAAAAAATATTCGGAAAGCCTTCCAGAAAGCTGGTGTATGAGAATATAAGCACCATCATGTTCCTTAGTCCCGAAGTGGCAGGTGTTGGACTGAACGAAACTCAGGCTCGTGAACAAAAGATCGACTATAAAGTAGTGACACTCGAGTATAGTACTATACCACGTGCCATTGCTATGCGCAATACCCAAGGTTTCATCAAACTACTCGTGACTAATGATGACCAGATGAAGATTTTAGGAATGAAGGTAGTCGGTAATAATGCTAGTAGTGCGATTCAAGCCGTAGCGGTCTTGATTTCTATGGACAAAGGAATAGAAGAACTTGCTGAGTGCGTGCATCCACATCCTAGTATCACCGAAGGTATTCAGGAATGTGTGCGTATGCTCATGGGGAAATCATTATTTAAACCAACGGCCTTGAGTAACCGTTTATCGTGTAGAAGATGTGTGAATGGCGTTTATGAAGATATTGTGTTTTAGAAATGTAGTGATAGCAGTTGTGCTATCTGTGGGGTGCTCATCGTGTGTGAACAAGCTCATTCAAATGAAACAGAAAGTTTCTCCTTACGATCAGATCAACTTTGTTGAACTGACACGCAAGTATGTTGAGAAACAAACTCCCAAAGACATCGAGGGCATCTATACTGTGTCGGCATCGGCAGTGAAGAGGAGCAAGCCACTGTTTGCTTCTACTGAACGCGACAAGACACTCGATCAGAAAGACAACTATGCGATGGTAGCCATCATCAGCGACCATTCGAAGAACAACCGCGAGTTTATAGAGATACCCCTCGACAATGTAAAAGGCTATTCTTACCCGATACGCGGAGAGTTCACCTCTTTATCAGAAGGAAACGTGCTGATGCTACACCACTTTGAGCCCAAAGGAAAAGTGTTGAGCTATTCACTAGTGTATGATAAAGAGAAGAAAATGTTGGAGGGCGTAAGAACAGAAAGTTCTGGCAATGCAACGTACACGTATAAGATTACTTTTTTGAAAGTGTATCCGAAGACAGCGCCTGCGGAGCAGAAATAAACAAAGGAGTCTAATTCTGAGCGGGATTAATAATCATTTTCTGATGATGTTTTGAATTTATATTTCCTGCTTATTCAAGAAATAGAAGTTCATTGGCGAGGAGCTTTGAATCGGAGATCCTTCGCCCCACGCAAAACCCTTCACAGTGCTCAGGATTAGTGACTGTTATTTTATATTCTGCGAAGGAAAGGAGAGGAGTGTAATTCTGAGCGGGATCAACCATTGCTTTCTGATGATGTTTTGAATTTACATTTACTACTTCCTCAAGAGATAACTATTCACTAGCGAAGAATCTCCTTTATCGTGAGCCTTTATCTATGTACTTCGTTTGTACTAGCTGCAAATGCTTAAGTTTTGAATACCTTCTTTTTTCTTTTTGTCTCCTTTCTTTGTCCTTTTTTTCTTAGTCAAAAAAAGGACGAACCTGCCTGCCGGCAGGCAGGAAAAGACAAGGAAAAAAAAATGCTCCTCGCTCTCGTGCCACTTCACGCCCGCTTTACTCATTTAATTTTATTTAAGGTATTCGTGAATCTTCGATTTGTTTCCATCCCAACGCACTAATTGTATTTAGTTAAGATTAGACTATACGTGAAGAGTCCTGAAGTGCTAATGGTGGATGATGATTCTCTTTGCGGCTTTGCGGTTAAAGAAAAGAAAGAGTTTAACTATCATACGGCTGATACTGAGATTGCTTCGGTCGTGCCTCCCTCGCAATGACGATACATCAACTTGTATCACTCTCTCCTCAACTTTTAACAAATACTTCAAGAAATCTGACTTATGATGCTCGATTTATAAACTGATGACATGACAAAAAAACCGATGTAGTTCGAATAATAAGCGATGTCGTGACAAAAACAACCGATGCAGTGCGAATAATAAGCGATGTCATGATAAAAACAACCGATGCAGTGCGAATAATAAGCGATGTCATGACAAAAACAACCGATGCAGTTCGAATAATAAGCGATGTCGTGACAAAAACAACCGATGTAGTGCGAATAATAAGCGATGTCGTGACAAAAACAACTGATGTCACGCGAGTTGTAACCGTGGTGATGAGAAAATCAACAGAGGGCTTTCGAATTAAAACTCTCACTTCGAATAAAAACAAAAATGGGGCGGCCGATTTGCATGTCGACTCGCCCCACTCGAGGTGATTTTTTTATTTCGCTTATGATTTTCTCTTGTTAACAAATTTAAGATTAGCAACCATTTTGTATTGAGGGCTTTTAGTTCCGTAGGCACCTTTGATGGTAGTCTTCACACCAAGACCAGTAACAACAAGTCCTGTATTAGGATCATAGAGTGCCTTGTCGCGGTTGATGCGTGCTACACTTAATGTATTTGCTGCAGAGATAACAGCGCTATTCTTGACTTTCATATCCGTAAGGAGCGTGTTGAGTGCAGTTACTTTCAGATCAGCTTCACTGGGATTGTATTTAGGTTCTGCACTGACCAACAAAACAAGCTGAGAGAAGTATTCTGTCTTAAACTCAAAGCTTTGTTGTGATACTGAATTGATCTTAGGTGCGGACTCTTCTGAAGTTCCATCAGTGCCTTCTGGTGTTGGCTCGGTGGTGCCAGGCTTGGCGACCGCTTTTACTCTTCCACCGCGTAGCTTTCTTACAAAAAAACGTCCGTCTTTGATTGTTTCTTTGTTTGCACCACAAGCAGCAAGAGTGTTTATGATTCTAGTGATAATTGTTGGCGAGGTTTTGAAAAGAAGATCGCGGGTATTAGTGACAGTATCGTAGTTGAGTTTAGCTACATTGTAATTTTGCACTGCAGTTTGTGCGTTGCCAAGCTGCGTATTGAGCGCAGTAACTTTGAGTAACGGATTTGAGGGGCTATAGCCCGTGCCCAAACTACTGCCCGCGTTAACAACTTTTTCAAAGCTTGCTAAAAGTGTTGCGACACCTGATTCAGAAGTACTTCCCATAGTTAGTATTGTTTAGTTTAATAATTACTTGTTGAACAGCGCTGCTTTTGTGGCGCGATGATTCAAAAGTATTGCGACCGTATAGCTGTTGAGTGCGTTGATTAGCAGTCTGCGGGAATAACTTTTTGATTTGCGGATGGTGAGAGAATTCTAAAATGGAGGGGAGTGAGTGATATAGGAGTAACTCCTATATGTGAGGGAGGTGAACAGGAGAAAAACTAACTTGGGTATATATCTGAATTTTGGGACAATGGATTGGGATAAACTCCTCAGTTTGAAGTTTTAATGCAATAGTAGTGTTTTTCGCTTAACTCAAAAGCATGAAAAGTATAAGGGTTTATAAAAGATAATTAGTGATTATCAATCATGGAACTTTAATTCTAAAAATGAATGGCAAAGCAAGATTACGAAAGAGACTGGGACAAACTTCCTATCAAATACTTAATATTATCTTCAAAAGAAAGGTATTGCGTTTTTATTGATCATGATAATGATCTCGATTGGAAAACATCTGACACGTTTGACTCAACCGAATTGACCCCCGATGTTATCAAGGACTTTTATCAAGTTAAAAATGAAATTGATAGCGTTGAAAGTATTCCTTGCGACCACTTGGATGAAAAAGTTATAATTACTTTTAAGAGACAAGTTGGAGAAGCTCTTGTTAGAGCATTGGAAAGGGATTTTGGGAATGCGAAGGGAATGATTGAAAAAGCTAAAGAGTACATTGTTAAGAGAAATACTGAAGAATCAAGATTTATGTATTTAACAAGTAGTGGACTAACAACATTAGTCTTTATTATAATAGGCATAGTTTTTTGGGTTGTTAGATATTGTCTAATCAATGTAATTGGCGAAACTGTATTTTACCTTTTACTGTCCTCCTTCTTGGGATCAATAGGTGCGTTTCTTTCCATTATAATGAGAGTAGGAAAAACCTCTCTTGATTTTAATGCAAGCAGGAAACTACATTACTTAGAAGGGGCAAGTAGAATAATGGCTGGAATAATTTCAGGCTTTTTAGTATCCCTGTCTATCAAATCTGGAATTTTGTTTCCCATTTATAGTAAAATAGGCTCAATACATATTGCTATGTTACTAGGGGGGTTAATAGCTGGTTCAAGTGAAAGATTTGCGCCCTCAATTATCAGTAAATTGGATGAACAAAAAGTGTAAACAAAATGAAAATAAATAGGAGAGTAATAATGCTCACAAATCCAGGTAAAAACGGAGAATCAAACTATTGCCCCGGAGTTTATGTAGACCAAAGAAATTATTTTTCTTATTTCACACAACCTTATGGTGGTTATTGGTCGAGCTCAGAACTTAGACATTTTGATAAACCGTCAAAGCAAACGGTTTACAAAGAATTAGATTTAATTAAGCAAGATGATATTGAGTTCTCAATAATTATCTTTTGTGGACACGGGTGGTATTCTTCTAGAAGCAACTCCAATATTCTAGTGCTAAATGATTTAAAAGAAGAAATGGATTCTTTGGATTTGAGAATAGGTTCTAACAAAAGAATAATCATTCTTGATAATTGCAGAGAAGTTCATGATCAATACATTTCTGAAAACTTAGTAAAAGGTTTTAGTGCGGATGCATTGAGAAGTAGAGAGAGAAAGACGCTAAACCCAGAAGTATGTAGAGCGCTCTACAATAAAACTATTTCCGATTCTCCAGGACAGATTATTAATTCTTATGCTTGTGGTTTAAATGAGTATGCTGGTGATAGTTCTACTCTTGGTGGATATTATTCAAGTAGCTTACTTGGAGCAAGTAAAGATTGGGCAGAAAATGAAATGAACCGAATTGATTTAAGTACGAAATATTCGATTCTAAATTTTCCAATAGCACATAATCAGTCAGTTCCAATAGTACAGAGATTAAGCGCAAACAAGCAAAACCCTCAAATCGACAAGCCACGTTCTGCAAATGCATTTTTGCCATTTGCAATAGTTGCATGATAATGCCTTGGCAAATTTAATTGAAGTCCTATATTAGGTTGTGTTTAGAATCTATGAGGTTGGGGCTCTGAGAGAATTTATGCAAGCGAATAAAACCGTTCGATTGGATGTTTTGTTTAAGGAATAACTATTTCCATCACCCTAGAATTAAAGCAAATATTTCATGATTGATTCCTTAAAAACTGTTAATAAGCATAAACAAAAGATTCAGGTGCTGAAGGATTCAATTAAAACATTTGAGACACAGAAAAATGATGAGCAGCATATTAAGACGGTTGGTGATTCGTTAAATCAAAATCTAAAAGGAATAATAGCGGAGTTACGAAATGGGAATAAGCATGAGAAGATTTTTAATTTAATAAGTTATGATACTGCGTTTGCAACCATAATCACAATTTCAATTTTCGTTTTAGGAGTACTTGTCGATAGAGGTATTGAATTTTTCGAAAAAAAAGAAGAGAGGAAAAAATTAAGAAAACTCTATAGACAAATTGTAAATGAATTTTCGGAAAAATTACTTCCAATTATTAATAAATATTATCAAGATGTTTATCAAACAAACAACGTTGATACTGGTATGGAAATGGCGGCAAAAATACCAACAAATGATTTAGAAAGGCTCGATAGAATTGACTTCTATAAGCTTTTTCAAGCATTTTCGAATAAGAAGTCTTTATCCATTGTGGTGACCCAATTAGATTTTATTCTCGGAACTATAAATGCAATGGATAATTATCATAATCAATTATATTCTGAAAATCAGAATAGAAGAACGATCTATTATGATTTGACTAATAAATACCTTGATTTATTAGCTGGCTATGTAGATTATGAGAACAAAACCAATCCTCAACGAGCGAATGATTCGTCATATATTTTGGTTAATAAATCGTTATTTCATTTTCATACAAATATAGCTGGGACTCGTGGGTTGAGACGATTTTACAGGGAGATTTTAAGACCGATTCAACTTGAATTAGTTGAGTCACGAAAATATGAAACTCATGAACTTGGAATAGAAATTATAAAATTGGGCAAAGATTTAACTTACAAATTCAATGAATTAAAGAGACAAACTATTGAAATGCGAATTCAATACAGGAATATTTATAGACAGATGAACGAAGCAACGATAAGATTGAATGCGGAAAAGATAAACCTGAGGATGTGAATAGAATGTTGTTTTGTTTATAATCATTTTAGTCATCTTGAATGTAGTGATGAGAACCAATATGAGATTAATAGCTGAGAACTAATAACAGAGGTAAAGCCTTATCAGAAATGCGCCCCAAACAAATACTATTAGCCCTTTTGCTGATGGTTTTTACAACCTCATTTGCTGCGCAGTTTTATAAAGCAACGGAGATACTGTATGTAAGAAGTGGGGCGGGAGTTGAATACCCTGTGTCGTTTACTTTATTGAAGGGTGAGGAGGTTGAACTTGTAGAGAAACTAGGTGATTGGTATAAGATCAAGTATGATAACCGCAGTGGCTTCGTTTACTATAAAGGTTTGGAGTTTAGTAGGGTTGGATCAAGCTCTTCAGAGTCTGAATCAGCTAATGAAACGTTCAACACTTACGTTATTATAGGTGCTCTCGGGGCATTAGTGATATTTCTTCTAATCATTGGAAGAGGTGTCCTTCATATCAAGAAAAAGTCTAAGCTTTATGTGGATACACGTGGGTACTTTCGTTTTAAGGATAGCAATATGCTTCTTCATCGTTGGGTTATGGAGAAAAAACTAGGAAGAAAATTGTTACCAACAGAGGTTGTACACCATATCAACCGAAATAAATTAGATAACTCCCCAGAAAATCTTCAATTGTTTGCTAATCAGCAGGAGCATGAAGCGCAACACATAAAAGATGCTCAACAATATGGCTGGGAGACTAGCTATAAAAACAAAAAGAAGAGATGGGCGTTCTATTATATTTTTATGGGATGGAGAGGGGAGTATAATGATAAAGGAGAAAGACATTAAGTGAGCGTTGTTGATGCGTGTGGTGGATTAGTTAGTTCGATCGTTGTAATTATTCTTTGTCCTTTTTTGTCTTGATACAAAAAAGTACCAAACCTGCCTGCCGGCAGGCAGGAAAGATTCAAGAGGGAAAAAAGCTCCTCGCACACCTTCCACCTCACGCCCGCTTTTCCCTCGGGCCCGCGCACTGATTGTAACGAATTGAAACTGGAGTTGCGAGAGAGTTTTTGGACTTATCTTTCTGGCGAAGTGTTATAATAATTCCACTATGAGAGATTTTTCAAAGATTATTGAAGATATAAAAGCCGAACTTGAGAAAGGAAATCTTGATTATGAATTACGATCTATAAAGAGTGCCTATGAAGTTGCTTATACAACTTCAGCTGAATTGATTGGGCAAGTTGGCGAGCTCCTCTTAAAAATGGATGAAAAAGAGAAGGTCAGAAGAACGGTAGGGACTCTCATTCAAGAATACAATGACAATTGCACGAAGTTAGGGATGAGCCTGCAGCCAGCTAAATATTATTCATTAGATCAAAAAGTCTTTGTGATTGACGGCCATGACTTTAATGACCTAGCTGAATTCTTCAATGTAATTGGCGAGCAGCTTGTTGAGAATAATCAATGGGGAAAAAACATGAATGCTTTTAACGATATACTAGTCGGTGGATTTGTTAAAACAGAATATGGCGAGGCAATAAAGATAATTTGGAAAAACTCGGATGTATCAAAATATAAGCTTGTTGACTTTGCGGATATTGTTGAGTTAATGAAGGAGCATAAGCATATAGACTTGCAATTACTGTAGAATGAATTAGAGTTGAGGAGAGAGATTTTGGACTTATCTTTCTGATGTAAGGGCTGTGGGGAGAAGATGATGTGAAGAAGAATTATAAATAGTATTTAATAATTATTGGATTCTAGATGTTTGATGTCTTAGTCATTGTATTTTTTGTTTTTATCGTCTTCGGGCTGTTGGTCTTGCTTCCAATATTCATTAAATTCTTGAATAAGAAGGACAAGAGACTAAAATACTTACTCTTCATTCCACTTATTTATTTTGGATATTCTGTTTACACGGCAATCTATCCTTTGGATGAGTTTTATAAGGAGGATTTTAAAGAAGTGACAGGTGTAGATTTTCCTGATCAAGGCAAAATCATTTTTAAAACAGCAAGTTATCCTGACATCCACGGAGATTATGGATCAGTTTCAATTGTTAATGTGGAAAGAGACTTCTATGCTAGCCTTGAAAAGCAACTAATGATTAAGGGATTGCAAAGGGCCATAGAGAAGCATGGTTCAAAAGAGTTAGACGAAGCGCTTAAAGAAATTGGTGGAAAAAGTATAGAATCTGAATTTGACTTTTATAATGGACACGGAGTTTATTATTACGTTGGATTCCTGTCTGATAAAGAGACTTTGATAATATATAAACAAAGGTCTTGACTAGCTTTGGCGCAGAGTCCCCGAAGCGGGAGACTCTGCTGGGAAATAAACTAATCATTAGAAAATGAAAAAATTATAATCATTGGAGTTATCGTGATTGAAACATTGATGGTCATTGCGTTTTATTTCTATGCACTAATCCAGCAAATACAATCGGAGAAAAACCTTGTGGAAACGAGCAATGTGATGATGGAATTAAAGAATACGAAAAAGGAGCTGGAGAAAGCAAATGTGGAGTTGGAGAAGTGTCGTCAACAGAATGAAAACTAGATAACAAGTGAGGTACGTCAAGTTATTCGCTCCTCTATTAATAATTTCCTTAATTGATCTTTGGCTGCTGTATTTCGTAGAGCCAATGGACATGACTCTTGCAATTATCCTAAAGGTTAGCGTCCTGATTTATTACTTGCGTTTGGACAATGCAGGCACGCCTTTAATAAATACATTGTCGGTAATTCTAGTCATCATGGGGATTGGGGAATATCTTCTGCCAATTTATGTTTTAGTAGGACAAATACTTTACGCTACATCAGCACTCGCTTTTTGGGGTAGCTTATTTTATCAGACATACACAGAAAGAGACCAAAGACCCACTCAGAAAGATAAAAATAATATCAGTGGCTTTTTTCTCGCTTTTCGCAATTCTGACAGCAATCAAACTATCGGTGGTAATCCCATTTACAGTTGCCAGCTTATTGGTGGCATTCGTTTATTTTTACGATAGAGTGACTAAAGTTCAACGAAGATGAGAGTTAGTGTTATTGCTTTTATTTTTACTGTACTTCTCAGTTGTAAAAACACAACTGATCCAAGTTTTAAAGAGCTGAGAGAGAAACTTCCATTAATAAAGACACCTATAAGAGTACCGTGCGGATCTTGTGGAGGCACCACTGATGTTGATCTTCCTGAGAATAAAATTTTAAGTAATCTACAAAAGAAATATAATGACAGAACCGTTCCATTTTATGTTGATGGCAAAGTTTTTGATACTGAAGAATACATTGCGATTATTGGTCAAATACCAGCCGCTTCAGGTGTTCCTATTATTTTAATTTTTGATAATAAAGGAAATCAAATTGATTCGCTAGTGGTCAGTTATGGAGGCGGTTATTCAGTGGATTCTACTGGAGCATTACAAAGTTATAGCTACGGTCAAATACTTAATGACAAGCAAATACTAAGTGTTGATAGTATAGTTCAATGGGATGTTGAGATTATTCAAGGTGTTCCTTTTCCAATAGAGAAAACACAAACAGCCACAGTAACAAGAAGAAGGTACAAAATCTTGGATAGTGGGAAGATAAAGGAGTTGGAGTAACAGTTGATATAGAAATAAAACAAGTACTTGCACTAAACTTAAAAATAAATGAGAGCGATTTTAATTCTTATACTGACTTCTGCGCTTTGGATAAACTGTTTAGCGCAATCTAAAGAGGAAATGGAAGTAGTAGCCGAGGGCACCAAGCTTTATAAAGTGGAGATGGCCTCTTGGTACGGTACGGATATTTTCTTAGAAAAATTAAAAAGCAGAAGACAAAACATTGGTGGCTACTTTTCTTATCTGGTTAACGACAAGTCTATCTGTGTTTTCTTTTCCAAAGGTGACAAACCAAAAATACTTGGGACGTTCACTTTTGACGATACGTACAACGTGAAAACAGCTGGGATCGACTCGACAGAGCGTGAACTTACCACAGATGAGTTTGACTTAATGACGATTAGACAATCTGCTTTAGCTGCTTATAGATCTGATACTCTATTTAAAACTTACAGAAACACAAACCCCAATTTTATTCCTTTGATTGATGAGCTTGGGAAAAGAGTCTACGTGCTCACGGGCCCTAAAAGTCAAGGTGTAATGATTTTTGGAAACGACTATTTGATAAGATTTAACGCAAAGAATGAGCTAAAGGAAAAAAGAAGGTTGCACAAAAATATAATATCAACGGAGTATGGGAACGAGGATGGAAAGATTGCGATTGGTGGGATGCATACTCATTTGCCCGAAACGGGTGATCTGATTACGGCTACTGACATTTGCACTTTGATGCTGTATGAGAAGTTCGCTAAGTGGAAACAGTATTATGTAATGTCGAAAAATAATGTCTCGATATGGAATTGTAGTAGGGATCAACTAACAGTGTTGACGAAAGAGGCTTGGGATAAAATGAAAAATGATAAAATACTGAAGGACTAAGCCTGAGATGATTACAAACACTTTAGTAACGGAGAAAAACTCACTTCTTTTGAAAAGGTCGATAGCATTTTTATTTGACTTCTTCTTGATATGGTTGACCACATTTGCGATTGGAATGTTATTGGTTGGATTAATTCCGGGTATACCCGCGAAATGGATTTTCTATGGTCTTTTCATAACTTATTCTATTCTGTTTGATTACTATCAACACGGAACACCAGGAAAACACATCATGAAAATCAAAATAGTATACGGCTATAAGAAACGCTCTTATCTATTGACAATTTTTTACAGGAACTTTTTGAGAATAATATTCTTCCTCGAAGCTGCTGTGTTGCTATTTGTACCGCACAAACAAGGGCTGCATAATAAAATTGCCAAGTGTATGATTGTGGAGGATGTAGATGTAAAGAAAGAGAAGCTTGCAATAACAAATTGAAACTTTTTTGTTTCTATTTTCATCGTAGTAGTAATCAAACACTACTGAAAAGTATAGCTTGTTATGTCAAAAAACATATTCGCGTTACTATTGATAAGTTTTGTTTGGTCAACAGCAGCGTTGACTCAGGACAAAATCATAGTAGACATACTTCCGGCCAAGATTTCGACAAGAGTAAATATGATTGTCTACAGCGGGCAACGTGTCACTTTGGAATACTACTATTTCTTTAAGCATAATTATTGGATGAGCTTCATCGATACGCTAAGTGTCCTTGACGATGGAGTGCTGGGAGGAAAAAAAATCGTATACAATTCCAAAACATTTGGAACTACTGTTGATATATGTGATCCGAAAGTAAACAGTATCAGGAACGCAGCCTTACAAAGACGGATGTCATCGCAGTTGAGGGATGTGGCTTGGCGCGATATAGGATATGACAGCGGAGAAATAACTGAGAGTATCGATGTCAATGGTCCGAGTAAATCTCTGGAGGAAACTATTTGTCATGGTCAATTTAAAGTGATCAGTAAAAAATGGTTTGACGGGCAAAAGTCAAAAGTGGATGAGATCAGACAAAAGAAGATCAAGAGGCTGGAGTGGATTAAAGCAAATCCAGACTTGATCAACACCGACTTCATCAAATCATTTTTAAATGATTATGGATTTAGTGACATAGACCAGATGGCGGTGTTGAACATTATTAAATTCAATACGGATGGTTTTGTTTCGGTCTGCAATGATATGCCAGACTTGAGTTTTCACAGTGTGACACTTACGCTTTCACACCGGATGACTAATTTGAATACGGAGGAGGCTATAGAAAAGATTAAAGCTTCGTCTGTTAAGGCTAAAAGGAAGGGGAATTTGATAAGGAGTTTGAAGAGGAGGTTTTCGATGAATTAAGTTTTTTTGTCACCGCTTTTTTAAAATAGTGCTTTTCTAAGCTTCTTCTAGCTTTTAGAGTTTGTGTTTTGTTATTAATTCTTGTGCTTTAGCCTCTTCTTCTTTGTCCTTTTTTTCTTAGTCAAAAAAAGGACGAACCTGCCTGCCGGCAGGCAGGAAAAGACAAGGAAAAAAAATGCTCCTCGCGCTCGTGCCACCTCACGCCCGCTTTACTCATTTAATTTTATTTAAGGTATTCGTGAATCTTCGATTTGTTTCCGGCCCCACGCACTTGTTTTATTAATTGAGAGTTGACTAAACGTGACGTTAACATGGCTGAGGCTTAGTGCGGTGGCCTGGCTCAAGAGCGGGGAGGCGCGATTGCATGCGCGGGGGAAGCGTTTCTTGAGCCTTGATCTTTTTTGGTACTTTTTTGCATCAAGGCAAAAAAGGACAGAAACGATTTACAATGATCAAAAAGCCGAGTTGCAACAATTGATTTTGCAGAAACTGAGGTTGATGTTCTTCTCTTCGCAGAGTCTCTTGATAAAGAGACTCTGCACTAGGCGTAATTATGACGCAGAGTCCCCGAGGCGGGAGACTCTGCTGTGAAATAAAAATGTAGATTAAAGTTGAAGAAAGAGATTTCAATTTAGTAGGGAGACTTGGCAGAGAAATGAAATTTAAAACCGATAATTTTGGTCTTATAAAATTCTTTTAAAGTATAAACGTTAGTGGTTGGGAGATTATCTAATGTGTTTATGAAAACGCTTTCCATTATCTTGGCCAACACTAAAGTATATCATGTGGTTGTGGATTAATAGAGCGGCTTGTTTTTTCATTTTTACGTTGTCGGCACGGCTTACTCTTGCGCAAGAGCTTTATCCACTCAATGAGCCAGCGAGTTCTGTACCCAAAAGTGTGGTAGGCGTAAGGGTATTCACTCAAAACTATAAAGACCTCGGATACAATAGGTCTCTGAAAGGAATAAGAGTGATGTATGGACTGACTTCCAAGCTTTCGATCATAGCTGTAGCCTCCATTTCGAATCATCATCGGCCTAAGCTTCCGGTTGATTTGATTTATCACTTCAAAAGAGCTCGCTATTTACCTTATACTTACAACGGAACCTATCTCTTTGCCAAATACAGATTCATTTCCATCGATCGGAAGTATTCTCATTTAAGAATAACGGCCTATGGCGAATGGTCGAACGTGAGTGTTGCGCACGAAGAAGCAGAACCCAACTTAATGGACGACACTGGTGGCTATGGTTATGGTATTATCACCACTTGGTTGAAGAATAGATTTGCTGCATCTCTAACTTATGGATATATAAAGCCGAATCCCTATTCAGAAACTCAGGTTATTAATAATGGAAACACTACTGTATCAACAAAGTTTTGGTATGGCGATGCTGTGAAGTACAATCTATCGTTGGGATACAGAGTTGCTCCCGCACATTATAAAGATTATGACCAACCTAATCTTAATATCTATTTGGAGTTCATGGGTAAAACGTATGGATCGGCTCGAATAGTACAAAACGGACAAGAACTGAGCATCAACAGTCCGGTAGCGGGGCGTCTATGGGGCAGTTACTACATTGAAGCGCATCCGGGCATTCAGTACATCGTAAAATCAAACTTGAGATTTGATTTATCGATGGGCTTCAGTGTTGTAGGACTTTCGTATGAGCATTTTGCACCGATGACTACCTTCGGTATACAGCGCTATTTCTATAGACCAGAGAAGAAAAAGACATAAGAGTGCGAGGAATGAACTTAATAAGTTGGCGGGTAAGAATTGTAAACGTAGATTTGTAAAGTGTTAAGAAAGCTGATCGCATATACGGTATTGTTAAGCATGGTTCTGCATTGCGGATGCCGATTGGGCTTGGTTGACTTCGTTTACCAACAGCGACACGACATAGCTTTGGTTTTAGGATTGATCAAAGAGAAACCTATTGCGGTTTGCGGTAGCGATTATTCCGCTGACAGCTCTTTGAAAATTGAAACACAAGACAACACTCACTCAGTACCAAAACATATTGTTGAAGTAAGAGACATAAATCTGTTCTTTATCTCATCATTTAAGCTTCAGGAACCTGAGTTTAAAATTCAAACCGATAAAAATCTTGTTCCTTCATCAGACCAATACAAGTTTACCTTACATAAATCGGTCTTTCACCCACCCAGCGTTTTGTCTTAATTTTTTGTCTATCGTTTTTTAGCAGGATGACGTCCTGTATTTTAGAACATTCTACAATTAAGATTAAAATGAAAAAGATTATTATTCTTTTACTATTCGTTACTAGCATTTCAACTGTTTCTCATGCCTGTCCGTGGTGTGGTTGTGGCAACAGCAACTTTCAAATTGGCGTTCTTCCAACATTTTCTAAAGCATTTGTTGGCGTTCGTTACAGTTATTCTCAATTCAAAACCGACAGTGGAAGTCAATTCAGCCGCGATTACTTTCATACTACAGAAGTTTGGGGTGGTTTTAAGACAGGAAGGTTTCAAGCCATGGTATTCATTCCTTATATATCGATTCATAAATCAAGTGATGACGGTGTAGTTAACACTACAGGCTTAGGTGACATCACTTTACTTGGCAACTATCTATTATTCTCCAAGACAACAGCGGCTACCGAAGGCAAACGTTACTTTGGTAATGTACTTTGGGTAGGTGGTGGTGTGAAACTCCGCACTGGTCAAAGTGAGATAGATGTTAAAGATCCTGCGTTCACCGTTGGAGAGTTTACAAACACGCCTGGAACAGGAAGTACTGACTATCTACTCAATATCAATCACAGTATATTTCTAGGAAGCAACGGATTGGTGACGAACCTTGCTTATAAGATCAACACAAAGAACAATCAGGACTACCAATACGGAAATAGATTTTACTTAAGCACGGCTTATTTCCACACATGGACGGCTGGAGCTTATACTTTTCGTCCTACAGTAGGATTGAACCTTGTAACGAACTCAGCTAACCGTTACCAAGGACAAGAAGTGCAATATAGTTCTGGCTATCTGCTCAATGGAATAGTGGGCGTGAATATGCAACGGAATCAAATCGGTTTATTAATAAACGGATTCGCACCGGTAGCGCAGGATTTGTTTCATGGACTGACACAAAGCAAAGAGCGCGCTTCAATTGCGTTGACATATTCTTTTTAAGATAAAGTTGTAAGGGAAAGGTCGGTAGTGATATCGACCTTTTTGCTTTTGAATATCAGTTATGTTGTTGTGCTGATTTCTTCTTTGTTAGTGCTAGCTTCTAATGTTTGAGTTTTAAATTACTCTTTGTCCTTTTTTGCCTTCTTCTTTGTCCTTTTTTTCTTAGTCAAAAAAAGGACGAAAAAAGACAAGGCTCAAGAAAAGCTTCCCCGCGCATGCAGACGCGCCTCCTCGCTCTTGAGCCGGGCCACCGCGCTAAGCCTCAGCCAAAATTCGCTTTCGATTGTTCTCTCTCAATTAAGAAAACTAGTGCGTGGGCCTGAGGGAAAAGCGGGCGTGAGGTGGAAGGAGGGTGAGGAGCTTTTTTCCCTCTTGATCTTTTTTTGTCCTTTTTTGCATCAAGGCAAAAAAGGACAAAACTATTTTACAATGATCAAAAAGCCGAATAACAACAAATTGATTTTAGCTGATATGAGATTGATGTTATGTTTAATCTAATTGTAGTCTACGTTAAGTAACTACAAACTGGAAGTAAAGACTAATGACGCTGATAAGCGTGCGATGGACTCCAGTGTGGATGGAATCTATTCTTTTCTGGTGTGCGCGCAGTAGATTTTGAAGATGTGCATGCACTGAAAAGCAAACCAAGAAACAGTATAGTAAGCTTGATCTTCATTTTTAACATACTAAAGTTAGCTATATTCTTTAATTACTAAGGCAGTTGAAGGCTTCGACTTGCTCTTGAATAGCGTCAACGAGCCTGTTTTCTTATAATACCACAGACATGTGATTAGTAATCTTAGTTAAATAGTAAGGGGTTTGAAGTTTTGTTTTTAAATTAGGCAATAGATAACCCCAACCTCAGTAGTTCGTGATTCCATATGAACAGACTAATTGAAAAGCTACGGAACAGTAGAACTTTCAAAGGTGCTATTAGTTATGTCATTGCTTCCTGGGCTATACTTCAAGTCCTTGGATTCGTTTTCCCAACCTTTGATATTCCTGCATCAGCGCTTCGATGGCCGCTTTACATATTAATCTCAGGGCTTCCCCATCTGGCTGATGGTAAATCATTATTTATTTAAGACGGAAGCTCAAGAATCTGAGCAAACTTTTCAAACACTAGAAAACCCTGGTGGAAAGAAAGCAGAGGTGAAGCCATTACAAACGAGGCGTTTTATTGTTATTCCCTTCGTTGTGATCGTTATCGGTGGGGTGGGCATTTATGTATTTCAATTTGTTTCTCGGTTGAGAGATGCAGAAGAAGTGAAAGCTAAGATTGTCGCTTTGGAAAGATTGGTTGAAGATGTACAAAACGAGAGCTCTGTACAGCGGGGACTTAAATCATGGAATGCGTACCAGATTTTAAAAGAAGCAGAAAAAGAATATCCTTATGAAAAAGAGAAGCTCTCAAAAATAGTGGGGCCTGTATCGAGGGTCTTTCAGTTTAAATCAAATGTTCCAAATACTGAAGTTTTTATAAAACCATATTCAAACCCAAAAGAAGATTGGGTGCTCATCGGACGAACTCCTATTGATGGTGCAAAGTTGCCTGCCGGTTGTTTGCGGTTAAAGATTGTAAAAGAAGGTTATGCTGATCAGGAAGATGTGATAGAAGACCGAAATATGTATGAGACCGAGAAAGAGATAAAATTGGATTTCAAATTAATAGCACCTGCGAGCATTCCACAGGGAATGGTTCTCGTTCATTCAGATACAACAGGGAAATATGAAAATGGTGTCGTGTATGAAGATTTTTTTGTAGACAAGTATGAGGTCACGAATGTGGAGTATAAGAAGTTTGTAGATGCGGGTGGCTATCGAAACAAGAAATACTGGAGAGATAAATTCATCAATGATGGAAAGGAAATAAGCTGGGAAACAGTGATGACGCTCTTTGTAGATAAGACAGGCCAAGTAGGGCCATCGAGTTGGGTTGCAGGATCATTTGCTGAAGGAGAAGAGCAATATCCTGTGCGAGGAATAAGTTGGTATGAGGCTTCGGCCTATTCTGAATACGTAGGAAAAAGACTGCTTACGCTCGAACATTTCGGAAGATTGGCAACTTATTTCGCTAGTGCGGAGATTGTAAATCTAAGCAACATAGAAAGTGCGAAGGTAAAACCAGTTGGAACATCGGATGGCATGACCCGACACGGAACATTCGATTTGGCAGGTAATGCACGCGAATGGATATATAATAAAGTGGAAGGCTCCAATGATCACTTTGTTTTAGGAGGCGCATGGAGCGATAATTCATATTACTTTGGTCAAGATCAAGATTTGGCTCCGATGGATAGATCCGAGTTAAACGGTTTTCGATGCATGAAACCTCTTGATTCAACGTCAAGTCTCTTGTTGAGCCCCATTAAACATTTCGTTTTCGATATGTCGAAGCGAAAAATAATGACTGAAGCGCAATATGAATTAGTAAAACATCTTTATGACTACGAGCAGAAGCCTGTAAAAGCACGCACTTTATATGTTAAAGAAGAGCCTGATTGGGTAAAAGAAAAAGTAATGTTCCCTTCAGTCTATGGAAGCGATAGTGTTATCGTCTACTTATATCTTCCTAAAAAAGTGAAAGCGCCTTATCAATCTGTAATGTATTTTCCTGGGTCTGGAGCATTTAGTCCTATCAATAGCGAAGACTTTTTTGAAAAGGACATAAAGATTTTTCAATTCCTGATAAGGACTGGACGCGCTGTGATTTGCCCAGTATACTATTCAACACTTGATAGATATGACCCAAGTTGGTTACAAACCTCTTACACCAATCCCAGACAAGGACTGATCAGTCGTAAAGAGATCGTCATTAAGGCAGGAAAGGATTTCAAGCGAACTGTAGATTATATCACAACGCGTAAAGATTTGGATCCTGATAGAATAGCCTATTTTGGCTTTAGTCAAGGAGGAGGTGAGGGAGCAATAATGCTGGCTATTGAAAGTAGAATTAAAACGGCTGCTTTAGCGATATGCGGAATCTCTACTCGGATAGAAATTGCGCCTGAAATTGACAGAGTAAACTATTTGCCAAGAGTTCATCAGCCTGTGCTGATGCTGAACTCCCGATATGATTGGAACTTTCCCTATGAACTAGCGCAGAAACCTTTTTTTGAATTGTTGGGAACGCCTCCAACGCAGAAGAAACTGATTCTATTTGAAGAGTCGGGGCATCAGATTCCAATGAACGCTGTAATCAAAGAAACACTTAAGTGGTATAATCAACATTTGGGGAGTGTTACACCTGCGTTGTAGGGCTTGTCTTTTAGAGAACGCTTTTGTTCTTTTTTGTATCAAGGCGAAAAAAGAATGAATGATACTGAGATTGCTTCGGTCGTGCCTCCCTCGCAATGACGATTCAAGATATTTCTCCAAATACTGTAACTTGCTGTCGTATGAGGGTAAGTAGTGCCAGAATAGTTTTGACTTTATTCATTCTATCAGCTTCTATAGTGCAGCTGGTTGAATTAGGGCATAGTGCGCTTCACTCTTTCAAGAATCCTTTCCATTATCATAAGGCTAGCAGCGTCAAAGATTTCAAAGATCACTCGCTTGCAGACCACAACTTCCCCAAAATGCAGTTTGCTTATGAGATGGACGAGGCTCCATCGCCAAACAATTTCGTTGTGATTGCCTTTGGTTTCTTTCAATCCTTTCTTGAATACAAGTGCTCTTATTCTTTTAATGACCAAACGCACTTTACCATGGTGATAGAACCTTCTTATTCTTTCAGCATGTGCCCTCCAACTCCGCCACCTCTGGGTAGTCAGGCATCTTAATTCTTTTCTAGAAAAAATTTATGTCTTACTACGAGGCAGGGTTTTACCTGTCTCCAAACTTCATTTATGAATAAGATATGTTTACGAATATCTGATAAAGTATATTTTAAATTATGGCGAAGGCCCCGGAAACCCAGGGAGCAATCAACTAGTGGAATTGTTCAACTTCTGACTTTGATTTTATTTCTTCTCATTGGACAAAATGTATTTGCACAAGGCAGCGTGCGAGGAACTGTTATTGACAGTCTTTCGGGAAAACCTTTGTCTGATGTAACGATTATTCTGGCTGGCTCAAAGTATGGAACGATAAGTAAGGAAGGTGGCGTGTATGAGCTGGCGAAAATTCCGAATGGGAAATATCTTGTTAGGTAACTCACGTGGGTTACGCGCATCGACATCTAAGTCTAGTTGTAGCCGACAACCAAACAACGATGGATATCAAATTAATATCGGCAGCTATCGAGTTAAAAGAGGTTGTCTGTTTCTTCGCAGACAGCACACAGTCAGCAACTGATCAGCAACGTTGATATTAATCTGAGGCCGACCAACAATACACAAGAGATTTTGCGAATGGTACCGGGTCTTTTCATTGCACAACATGCCGGAGGTGGAAAGGCAGAGCAGATATTTCTAAGAGGAATGGACCTTGACCATGGGACAGACATCCGGATCACTGTGGATGGAATTCCTGTCAACATGGTATCGCATGCTCACGGTCAAGGCTACGCAGATTTGCATTTTGTAATACCGGAGTTGGTTCAGAATGTAAACTTCAACAAAGGACCATATCGCGCTGAAGATGGAAACCTGACTACTGCGGGCTCGGTAGCATTCACTACAAAAAACTCATTGGACAGAAGCTTCATTAAAGCAGATGTAGGTCAATATCAAACTTACAGAACCGTGGCTGGGATTGACCTACTCGGAAAGAAAGGAAGAGCTAGGAATCAAGACGTGTACATTGCCGGTGAGTATGGCTACTCACGCTCTTTCTTTGACAACTCACAGCACTTCAAGCGACTAAACCTGATGAGTAAATACAACGGCCGCGTTTCTAAAAGCAGTGTATTGACAGCAACGGCCTCAACGCTGTGGAGCACGTGGGATTTTGCCGGTGAAATTCCAGACCGCGCGCCAGAGGAAGGATTGATCGGCTTTTATGGAACACTTGATCCAACACAGCGAGGCGCAACAACGCGAACCAATGCAAGTGCACAGTTGCTCACGCTAACCAAGTCGAATGATTTGATCAAGAACCATGTCTTTTATACAAACAATACCTTCGAGCTGTATTCTAACTTCACTTATTTTCTGGTAGACAGTATAAATGGTGATCAGATCAGGCAAAAGGAGGCGCGGAATATGTTTGGATACAATGGAAGTTATACTCATGATGCAACGATAGGGAATACTTTGGTGACATCAACTGTTGGAGCTTACTATCGTCATGATATCATAAAAGGGACAGAGCTTTCGCACACGAAGGATGGGTACATCACTTTAGGACGGAAGGAATTTGGCAATGTGAATGAGCAGAACTTGGGAATTTATGTGGATGAGTTGGTGCAGTTCTCAAATCATTTTACGATGGATGCAGGTTTAAGAATAGATTTTTTCTCCAACCAGTATCAGGACTTGCTTGCCAATCCGGTAACTACTGGAAAGGTAAATTCGAACATCGTTTGCCCTAAGTTGAACTTCTATTACACGAAGAACTCGAACGTTCAATTTTATCTGAAGAGTGGTAAAGGGTATCATTCAAATGATACACGCTCTGTAGTCAGCAAACGCGGACAAGAAACACTTCCTGCTGCGTGGGGATCTGACCTTGGCGCCATTTTCAAACCTGTACCAAACTTGTTGATCAATGCTGCAGCCTGGTATCTCTGGCTTGATCACGAATTTGTCTATTCGGGAGACGAAGGTAACGTTGAGCTAACAGATAAAACGCGTAGATATGGAGTGGATGTGACGGTGCGATACCAAATCACTCCAAAACTATTTTTTGACGGTGACTTGAACACCGCAAAGCCGCGATATGTATCCTCGCCTGAGGGACAAAACTACGTTCCGCTGGGTCCAATCATCACCACGACTGGAGGTTTTACTTATAGTCAGCGAAAAGGATTCGGAGGAAGCCTTCGTTATCGCTACATGGGCGATAGGCCAGCGAACGAAGACAACTCATTGGTGGCGGTTGGCTATTTTATCTGCGATGGATTGATAAACTATACCGATAAAAAATATGTAGTGGCGTTGTCATTGCAAAATATATTCAATCAACGCTGGAAAGAAGCGCAGTTTGCGACAACAACAAGATTGAAAGGGGAGAGTGCACCGATAGAACAGATTTGTTATACACCGGGTACTCCTTTTTTTGCAAAACTTAGTTTTACTTACTTCTTTTGATAGAGTTTTTTTGAAAAGAGGTCGGTGGTAGCATCGACCTTTTTTCGTTTGTTTTTTAACGATATGGGTTTAGTAGTTCTTTCTTTGTGTGTGCTAGGTTCTGAAGTTTGAGTTTTGTTGAACGTTCTTGTTTTTTTTTGCCTTGATGCAAAAAAAAACGAAAAAAGATCAAGAGGGAAAAAGCTCCACTACGCATTCCACCTCACGCCCGCTTTACTCATTTAATTTTATTTAAGGTATTCGCGAATCTTCGATTTTCCCTCGGGCCCACGCACTAATTGTAATGGATTGAGATTGGAGTTGACGTAGAGAGTCCTTAGATCGCAGATGATAACTAATTAAAGTATCACATTGTTGATACTGAGATTGCTTCGGTCGTGCCTCCCTCGCAATGACGTTTCAACTTTTTGTTTTGTCTTTTGGCTTTGAGGCCGTTTCCCTGGTTCTAACAGCTTCGTTTGTTTGAGTTGTAAGTACTAATGTTTGAGTAAATTGAGACGATATAGAATTTTAAGACCAAATATTAGATATGAAGATTATTCTCGTTGCATTCTTCTCTACCATTTCAAGTGTTGTATTGGGTCAATATCAAGCTGAAGAGTTTCAAGCTGCTCTGCTAGAGGCGAAGTATGGAGCGCTACTGGTATATAATGGAAAATCAAATTCATTTTCGCTGAAGTTTGAATCGAAAAACTTTAAACCAACAGAGAAAGCAAATTTTGTTTTAATAGATGGTGTCTTGATGCAGTCTTCACTTATTCCTTTTCAGGAGGAAATCGATTTCAAGAAGATGGACAGGATGTTGCAAAGAAAATATTTGCTCGCTTGGAAAGAGTACGAGAAAAATTGGGTAGAGGAACAGCTTAAAACAAAACTGACAGATAAAGATATATTCGTGGATCTTGCCAACCGAGCATTTATCTATTGGTCGTACAACATGCCTAAAGTCAAAAGTGGAAGCAATGTCGAAAAGCAGGTATATCTCGTTGGGATTTGTTTTGACCAACTGCTGGTATTAAATGGTCCGGTGGAAAAAGGAAAAACCGAAGAGCTAGTGAAGACAAAACTTTTGACAGTAGCAAAGACGCTTATGCTATATCCAGGGAAGGTTCAGGATTTGGAGAAGTTGTATAATGATTTGAAGAAGTAGTTTTTGTTTTTAGAAGGGCTCTCTTTGTTGGTGTAGGATTCAAATGATTAAGTTTTGTGGTTGGTTATTGTTCTTTTTTGCCTTGATGCAAAAAAGAACGAAAAAAGATCAAGAGGGAAAAAAGCTCCTTCCCGCGTTCCACCTCACGCCCGCTTTTCCCTCAGGGCCAACGCACTTGTTGTAATGGATTGGAATTGGAGTTGGCGTAAAGAGTTTTCTAATGCTCTCGTTAAATTTTCGGCCTCTTGCCTTCAAATTTGGCCTGCCCTGAATGACCTACAAAATGAAGATAAAGAAAAAAGCCTCAACCGTCTGTCGAGGCTTTAAGCTATTGTTGAATTAGGTCAAACAAACCCCAATGACCTATGGAAGTATCAATATTATATCATTACCCTGACTGAAAACTTGTGATTTTGGGTAATTTCTTACGTCTATAAGATCAGTAGACTTTTTCAAGAAACTCTGAGGTCGAAGAAAGTGTACTAACCAAGAGTTGAATGCTAAGAACTCTTCTTCTTTTTCTTGAGTGCCTTAAGTTTAGCTTTCTCAAGATTCTCTTTCACTCTGTACTTCACCATTTTTGATATTAGGGTGTAGGGTATTGGCTTATCGTATGGGAATTTTATTGATCCTTTTGCTCCTTCATACTTTGAGAGGTCTTTTTGAAATGCACGGATTGCTGAAGAGAAAGGATAAAAGCCTAAATGATTTTGCCAACCAGCAAAATATACCAACACACCATTGAGTTTAAAGGCTGGCATAGAATAACTGATCACTTCTTCTGCCTGTGGTGCAGCTTTAGCAATGGTAAACCTTACACGTTCCATAATTTCCCTGACATGTTCAGGGAAATCAGAGATGTATTCATCAATTGTTTTTGGTTTATGACCGTTCATCATACGGATTTCATTTTTCGTAATGAAGCAACACGATTCCACAGTCAAAACCAATGGCTTCTTTGAGTTTCAACTTGTGTGCTGAAGTTATGGATTTGAAAATAGCAGAACCATTTCCCAATACTGCAGGATTGACGAACAAAAAATAATCATCGATTAGGTCTTCAGCAATCAAGCTTGAAACGAAACCACTTCCACCATAGACGATAATATCTTTTCCTTTTTGACTTTTAAGATTGTTTACTTCGTCACTAAGGTTTCCTTTCGCAAGTTTGGTGTTGTTCCACGTTGATTTGTCGAGTGTTTTAGAGAAAACAACTTTGGGTGTGTCAACCATAATCCTGGCAAACGGATAACTAGGGTCTTCTGGTTTCACACTTTCCCAGTGACCGACAAAACCATCTGTCATTTTCCGACCCAAAAGAATAGTATCGATATTAGAATGTAAGTCGCTGACGAAATTCTTGAGTTTATCGTCCCAGTTCCAAGTCATCGAGTCCATTTCACCATTGGGGCCTGCATTGAAGCCATCAATTGAAAGTTGTACTTGGAGTTTTAGTTTTCTCATAAGATTGATTTTGGTATTAATGAAGTTCTTCGCAGTAAAAGCCTTTGTTTTTCATCACTTGTTCAATTTCCTTCCCGATTTCCACAGCACTTTCTATCCTCAAAATACGATCGCAGTCGTCAAGGTCAAAGTTGATCTTGCAATCTGGGAAAAGAACCATCAGTTCCACTTTTATTTTCGAAGCTACAGAGCGATGACCAATATCAGTTTTGAAAATTTCAACCATGATGAGCTTTCTTCAATGCTGCGATATCGAGCTTTCGCATTTTAAGCATGGCTTCCATCGCTCTACCAGCTTTAGCTTTGTCTTTATCATAAAGCAGATCGCCTAAAATAGAAGGTACAATCTGCCATGACAATCCGTACTTGTCTTTGAGCCATCCGCACATTGATTCTTGTCCGCCATTCGCTGTTAACTTAGCCCACTTTTCGTCAATCTCTTCTTGTGTGTCGCAGTTTACATAAAAGGAAACGGCTTCATTGAATTTGAAATGTGGCCCACCATTAAGTGCAAAGCAAATCCTGACCGTCTAAAGTAAAAGTTATAGAAAAGGCTTTGTCACCTTGACGCGTAACGTTGTTTATTTTTGAATTCTTAAAAAGAGAAACATAGAAGTTGGCAGCTTCTTCGGCTTGGTCGGTTGAACCAAAGAAAGGGAGTGATCTTTTTCATGGGAATGTTTTTAAAGTTTTAGTTAGTTAGATTTTTGTGTTAAGCCTCACCACTGTATTGAACATCTTGTTCATTCAAATATATTTCAACAACAACAGCCGTTGGAATCGATGCGTGGGTCTTTCAATATTTTCTGAAACGTTTTATCAATGCTTTCTATGTGATCGATATAATTTAGAATGCGAGAACCAGTGTATTCACCTCTTTTGACAACGAAAGTTTCGAGTTTAAGCTTGTCGCCTTCGTCTTTGAAAGACTCTTCTACGCCAGCTTTGTAGTTGATCTTTCCAGTTTTATCAGGGAAAGAGATTCCATAAAACTTTCTCCCGCTAGTAGATGGGAGCAAACCCTTTAGTTTTTCATGTGCATCCATGATGCCATCGGGGAATGAAGAAGCATTCACACAGAGCAGCTTGATATCGTCTTTCAAATAGTAAGTTTCCATTAAGCAACAGTTAGTTTTTCTTTATTACTTAACTCAATCGCTTGTTGATTCTTTAGTTTATGATAAGAGACATAGGATAATATCAGTATCCCTAAAATAATCAAAGGCATGATCATAAAAGGACCGAATCCGTCAACCACTGCATGAGCTACGGAAGCAGAAATGAAGTTGAAGGCAAAACCTACATAAGCCCACTCCTTAAAACGAGCTGGAACTTTTGGGAAAATAAGAAGCAATCCGCCAATTACTTTGAAGATGGTGAGCTGAATACGGAAGTAATCTGGATATCCTAAATGCTTAATCGACTCAACAGCCAGTGGTAAGTGAGAAGTCAAAGCTGGCATCACTGTATCAAATAGAAAAATGAAGCCAGTAGAAACCCAATAGATAATCTTAGTAGTTTTCATGTTATAAAAGTTTTATGGTTTGTTAATTCTTAGAAAAGTTCAGTGCCCAATTGAAGCCGTATTTGTCTTTGAGTTCTCCGTATGTGGCTCCCCAAAAAGTTTGATGCAATCCCATGATTACTTCACCGCCTTCAGAAAGTTTGTTGAAGCAATCATTGATTTCGTCAAGGCTTCCACAATTGAGGCAAAGTGTAAAATCATTTCCGCGAACGGGTTTGCCTCGCATCAAGTCCGATCCCATAAGCACGAGACTGCCATTGGTTAAAGAACTGTGCATAATATGAGACCCCATCTCTGAAGGCATTTGTGCAGCCATCGGTGACTCCGAGATTTTTTGCATTACAAGATCACCACCAAGGCATTGTTGATAGAAAGTCATCGCTTCACGACACTTGCCGTTGAAGCCGAGATAAGGATTGAGCAGTGTTGCCATATTTTTTCCGTCTGATGTAGATACAAACCTACAGTCGCTCATGGAAACAGAGGGTGTGTTAATCCGTCATTCTATGGGGTTGATTGCGACATGAAGTGATTTTATCTTTACAAAGGATTTTTAAACGTGTTTTAGCTTATGAAAATGAAAACCATCGCCATACTAGTGCCTGAAACCGCTGTGCTAGCTGCAATCGTGGATCCACGCTATATGTTTACGGCTGTGAATGAATTCTTAAAGAGCGCAGGCAAGCCACCTTTGTTTGATGTAAAACTGGTTGGCCTTTCAAAGGAAGTTAAACTCACCGATGGCTTATTCTCTGTTCATACAGACGCAACCATTAAGACTTTAAAAAAAGCGGACCTTGTTGTGATACCAGCTATCAGCAGAGATTTAGAAAATGCAATTAAAAAGAACAAGGACTTTTTCCCTTGGATAGTACAGCAATATAAAAATGGGGCAGAGGTTGCCAGTTTATGCATCGGTGCTTTTCTATTTGCATCTACAGGTTTGCTTGATGGAAAGAAATGTTCCACTCATTGGTTGTTTGCTAACGAATTTCGCTCCATGTTTCCTCAAATAGAATTGGTGGACAACAAAATTGTAACCGAGCAAAACGGTTTATACTCAAGCGGTGGCGCAAGTTCATATTGGAATTTGCTTTTGCATTTAATAGAAAAGTACACAGGCCGTGAGATGGCGATTTTAGCATCTAAGTTTTTCGTACTAGACATCGACAGAAACACACAATCTCCATTCACCATTTTCAAAGGACAGAAAATCCATGAAGACGCAGAGATCATTAAAGTTCAGGAACACATTGAAAAGAATTTTCAAGAGAAGATGACTGTCGATGAACTTTCTACTGAGTTTGGAATAGGACGCAGAACACTGGAAAGAAGATTTAAGAAAGCGACTAATAATACGGTGATCGAATACATTCAACGCGTGAAGATCGAAGCTTCAAAAAAAGAACTTGAAGTTGGACGTAAAACGGTAAGTGAAGTAATGTACGATGTAGGTTATACCGACACGAAGGCCTTTAGGGAAGTGTTTCGGAAAGTAACACAGATGTCACCTATTGATTATCGCAAAAAGTATAATCGTGAAGCGATTATGGCTTGACACTATTACAATGTCTTTGCTTTAATACACTGACAACGTCTTTGAGTGCATATCCTTTCGAAGAAAGCAACACTAAATAATGATACATTAAGTCAGCAGCTTCACTCAGAAATAACTCTTTGTTGTTGTCTTTTGCCTCGATGATGAGTTCCACCGCTTCTTCTCCAACCTTTTGTGCGATCTTATTGATTCCAGCATCGAAGAGCTTGTTGGTATATGAATCAGCTTTCGGATTTTTCTTCCGTTCTTGAATTATCTCTTCAAGAAATGACAAACCTTGAGATAAATTCTTCTCTTTGAAGCAAGTGTCATCACCGGTATGACACACAGGCCCTTTTGGTTTTGCTTTGATCAACAGAGTATCATTGTCACAATCTTGTTTGATATCAACCAACGCAAGATAGTTTCCAGAACTTTCGCCTTTGGTCCATAATCTTTGTTTGGAGCGACTGAAGAATGTCAATTTCTTTTCGATCAATGTTTTTTGAAGAGCTTCTTCGTTCATGAAACCCAACATCAACACGGCAGATGTTTGTGAATCTTGAACAACACATGGCACAAGACCATTTCCTTTTTTGAAATCGAGAGATTTAATATCCATAACTAAAGCCTTACGGGAATATGATTGGTTTTCAAAAACGATTTTAACTCTGGTATTTTAATTTCTCCAAAATGGAATACACTCGCAGCTAAAGCTGCATCGGACTTTCCTAGCAAGAATGTTTCAGCAAAGTGAAAAGGTAAACCAGCACCTCCCGATGCAATTACAGGAATGTGCAATAGCTCATTGAGTTTGCCAAGTGCATCATTGGCAAAGCCATTTTTTGTTCCATCGTGGTCCATACTTGTGAACAGAATTTCGCCTGCGCCACGATCTTGTCCTTCTTTAGCCCAGGAAAACAATTTCTTATTTGTCGGAATTGTCCCTCCATGCGTGTGAACAATCCATTGGTTGTCAATTTTCTTTGCGTCAATAGCAAGGACTAAAAACTGTGAGCCAAACTCTTTTGAAATTTCGTTGATCAACTCTGGATTTTTTACCGCTGCCGAATTGATACTTATTTTGTCCGCGCCAGCTTCAAGAAGGGTAGAAGCATCTTCAATGGAATTTATTCCACCACCCACAGTGAACGGTATGTCTATGTGTTCCGCTATTTTCTTTACGAGGTCAGCAAATGTTTTTCTTTTCTCTTGCGTTGCAGATATATCCAGAAAGACTAGTTCATCTACACCTTGCTTTGAATATAATTCGGCAAGTTCTACTGGATCACCGGCATCGCGCAGTTGAGTAAAGTTAGTGCCCTTTACTGTTCGTCCATCCTTGATATCAAGACAGGCAACGATGCGTTTAGTGAACATTGTACTTTTTTAAATCAGATAAATTGAAACGCCCCTCGTAGATAGCTTTTCCAATAATTGCTCCATGCAAATTCAGATACTGCAATTCTTTGATGTCATCAAGAGATGATATTCCACCACTCGCGTTTATTTTTAAATGAGGGAAGCGAGCTTTTATTTTTTTGTATAATCCGAAGTTAGGACCATTCAACATACCATCAGAACCAATGTCTGTGCAAGTAACATACTCGAGACCATGGTCTATAAATTTATCTACAAGATCAAGAACACGATAGTTAGCAGATTCAAGCCAGCCATTGATCATTACATTTTCATTTTTGACATCTGCACTTAGAATGAAATTTTCTGAACCATATTTATTCATCCATTCAATGAATTTCTCTGGCTCTTTTATAGCAAGACTTCCAATATTTACTTGATTGACTCCAAGATCAAGGAGATGTTCTACATCTTCTTCGAGTTGAACACCGCCTCCAAAATCGACCGCAAGTGCTGTTCTGCTTTGAATTTCTTCTACAACTTCCCAGTTAATCACTCGGCCTTTTTTTGCTCCATCTAAATCTACGAGATGGAGGTATTCAACATCAGCTTCTTGAAACTCCAGAGCAACATCAACGGGGTCTTCTCGATAAATCTTCATTTGCCCGAAGTCGCCTTGTGTTAATCGAACACATTTTCCATCAATAATGTCTATGGCGGGTATTATTTTCACAACACTGAGTTACGCATTTTTTATAAAATTTTCCAATATAAGTTTACCTGTATTCGAGGATTTTTCCGGGTGAAATTGAACAGCGTAAAAGTTGTTTTTTTTCATGGCCGCACTGAATGGATTAATATATTCTGTGATAGCAGAGGTAAGCGGATTGACAGGAACATAATAACTGTGTACAAAATATACGAATTGACCGCTCATTTGGGATGTTAGCCAATCTGTAGTTTGTTCTAACGTATTCCAGCCCATATGTGGAACTTTTTGGCCGTTGGAAGGAGTAAATTTTTTCACCACTTCATCAAAAATACCTAAGCATGGTGTATCATTTTCTTCGGAGTGTTTGCACATCAATTGCATCCCGAGGCAAATACCCAAAACAGGCTGTTTTAAATTAGTGATCAGCTGATCAAGCTTTTTCTCTTTAAGATATTCCATGGTAGAACTAGCCTCACCAACGCCTGGAAATATCACTTTATCAGCAGACTGGATTTCTTCAGCGTTGTCGGTGATTTGAAAATTCACATTCAATCTTTCAAGAGCAAAGGCAACTGACCTGATATTGCCCGCATTATATTTGAGAATGGCTATTTTCATAATGTTCCTTTGGTTGAAGGCAACTGATCTCCCTCTTTTTTATAGCCATTTTGATAGCTTTCGCGAAAGCTTTAAATATAGATTCTATTTTGTGATGTTCGTTTGTTCCTTCGGCTTTGATGTTCAAGTTACATTTGGCAGCATCGGAAAAAGATTTAAAGAAATGGAAAAACATTTCTGTCGGCATCTCTCCAATTTTTTCTCTTTTGAATTCAGCTTCCCATACGATCCAAGGTCTGCCACCAAAATCGATGGCAACTTGTGATAGACAGTCATCCATTGGCAAACAGAATCCATAACGCTCAATTCCTTTTTTATTTCCAAGTGCTTTCAGGAAAGCTTCTCCTAAAATAATGGCAGTGTCCTCAATTGTATGATGTTCATCAATGTGTACATCTCCATTAGTGACAATTTGTAAATCGATTTGGCCGTGACGCGCCAGTTGGTCGAGCATGTGATCAAAAAAACCAAGACCCGTTTTTATAGATGACTTCCCTGATCCGTCCAGATTGAGTTCTATTTCAATTTTAGTTTCGTTTGTATTTCTGTTCACTTTAGCTGTTCGCTTTTCTTTCACGAACTCATAAATCTCTTTCCACGATTGTGAAATTAAAACGCAGGTTTCTTCAAGTTTATTCTCCCTAATTTTTTCTTCCATCGAAAGTGAGTTGAATAAAATACCTTTCGCTCCCAAATTTTTAGCGAGTTGGATATCAGTAATTCTATCTCCAATGACAAAAGAGTTTTTTAAATCGTATTCTCCTGAGAAATATTCCTTTAACATTCCTATTCCCGGCTTTCTAGTCGGAAGATTTTCATGTTCAAATGATTTGTCAATATGAACAGCCTTGAAAATAATTCCTTCACCTTGCATTGTTTTCATCAGCTTGTTGTGTGCTGGCCAAAATGTTTCTTCTGGAAAGCTGGAAGTCCCAACTCCATCTTGATTAGTTACCATCACTAACTCATAATTCGAACCTTGAGCGATCTTTCCCAGCCATGTTAGCATGCCGGGAATAAACTCAAGCTTCTCAAGGCTGTCTACTTGTTGATCTTCAGGTTCCTTAACCAATACACCGTCTCGATCAATGAACAAAATCTTCTTCATAATACGTTTAATTCTAGTAATAGAACTTTATTTTCTTCATTCGTTCCTATCGTTATTCTTAAACACTCATCACATAGCAAGACATTTGATCTGTCGCGCACAACGATACCTTTCTCAATTAAACTTTGATATATTTTTTTGGCTTGCTTTACTTTCACAAGAACAAAATTAGCATCCGAAGGAAATACTTTTTCAACTATGGAGAGTTTAGTCAATTCATTTGCAACATAATTCCGTTGTGAAAGGATTTCTTCCACGTGTTTTTGTTTTTGATCAATGTTATTGAGCTGTTGCAATGCAATGGATTGGGCCTGGCTCCCAATATTATAAGGAGGTTTTATTTTATTGAGTAATGAAATGATTTCAATTGATGCAAAGCACATTCCAAGCCGAAGTCCTGCGAGACCCCAAGCTTTCGAGAGCGTTTGAAGTACAACCAGGTTTTTATAAATACTTAATTGAGACATGAAACTTGGTGATGACGAAAAGTCAATGTAGGCTTCATCAATAACAACGATTCCTTTAAATGTATTAAGAAGTCCAATAATCTTATCAAAAGACAAAAGGTTTCCAGAAGGATTATTCGGACTGCACAAAAAGATAAGTTTAGTTTTTGAATTGATGGCTTCCTGAACATCATCAAGTTCAATATCAAATGCAGACGTTAAGGCAACCTCTCTTATTTTCACATTGTTGATGTTAGCGCTTACCGCATACATTCCATAAGTTGGTTGTGGAATGATTACTTGGTCAACAGCTGGTTCACAAAAGGCCCGAAACAATAGATCGATAACTTCATCGCTACCATTTCCAATAAAAATGTTTTCGTATGGAATATTTTTCAATTCACTGATTCTCTGTTTCAATTTTTTTTGAAGTGGATCAGGATATCTGTTGTACAGAGTAGGATAGGGACTCTCGTTAGCGTCAAGGTATACAGAAGCATTGCCTTCAAATTCATCTCTTGCTGATGAATAAGGTTTCAATACCTTGATGTTGGGTCGTATCAAACTGTCTAAATCAAAATTCATAATTCTTTTCTCAAACTTTAATATCTAACTCTTACAGCGTTGGCGTGACCAATCAGTTGCTCAGCTTCTGCCATTGCTTCAATGGTTGGTCCCAGATTTTTAATTCCTTCCTTCGAAATCTTTTGTACTGTTATATACTTTAAGAAACCCTCCAATGAAACACCGCCATAGCTTTTTGCAAAACCATTTGTTGGCAATGTATGATTGGTTCCTGATGCATAGTCGCCTGCCGATTCTGGCGTGTAGCCTCCCAAGAAAATAGAGCCAGCATTTGTTATTTTTTCAACAAGCTCTTCGTAGTTGTTGGTATTGATGATCAAATGTTCAGGTGCATACTGATTTATAAAGTCAACGGCTTCATCCTGATTTAAAATGATAGCCAAACTATTGACCAGTGCTTTCAAAGCAATCTCTTTTCGTGGCAGATCAATCAATTGCTTTTCTATTTCTTTCAACACATTTTCTACAACAGCCTTTTGATTCGTTACTACAACAACCTGGCTATCTGCTCCGTGTTCAGCTTGCGATATCAAATCGGCAGCCACAAAAGATGGATCAGCGTTTTCGTCTGCCAACACCAATACTTCCGATGGTCCAGCGGGCATATCGATTGCTACTCCTTCAAGAGAAATCAATTGCTTCGCTTTAGTTACATATTGATTGCCCGGGCCGAATATTTTATAAACTTTAGGTATGCTTTCAGTGCCATAAGCAAGTGCTGCGATGGCTTGTGCGCCTCCAACTTTGAAAATCTTTTTAATTCCACACAGTTCAGCTGCGAATAGAATGGAGGGATTGATTTTTCCGTTTTGATCTGGAGGGGTACATAGAATCACTTCTTGACAACCGGCTAGTTTAGCTGGAACTCCGAGCATCAGCACAGTAGAAAACAATGGAGCTGATCCTCCAGGAATGTAAATACCGACTTTATTGATAGGCGTTGCTTTTCTCCAGCATAAAACTCCGCTAGTTGTTTCGATCTTAGTCACCTCACGCCTTTGTGCTTCATGAAATTTCTCGATGTTGTTGTATGCAGTTCGAATGGCATTCTTTAAAGTTTCAGGAACTTGAGCGGTAGCTTCTGAAACTTCAGTGCTTGATGCCTGAACTTCCGTCAATACAATTTGATCAAACTTCAACGTGAGCTCACGTATTGCTTTATCTCCACGATTTTTTACGTCTGCTAGAATGCTCTTCACCTTTTCTTCCAACACATCACTTTGCAATTGCGGTCGCTCGCACAATTGGCTCCATTGATCTTTTGGTGGATTGATTACTGTCTTCATTTTTTCTTAAGCTTTTCTTTAAAGAATCATCTTCTCAATGGGCACTACCAAAATCCCTTCTGCTCCGAGCGATTTTAATGTGTTTATTTTCTTCCAAAAATCATTTTCATCAACAACAGAGTGTAGCGATGACCATCCCGGTTTGCTCAATGGCAAAATGGTTGGACTATTCATTCCCGGAATTACTTGTGTGATTTTCTCGATGGCGTCATTTGGGCAATTCATTAAGATGTATTTGTTGTCTTTCGCTAGTTGTACAGCTTGTATTCTAAACAACAACTCATCAAGAATCTTCTTTCTGTTGCGCCAAGTTTGGAGTAGCAACCAGGATGGCTTCCGATCTCATGATTGTTTCCACTTCAACAAGTCCATTGCTCATGAGTGTACTGCCTGAACTTACAATGTCACAGATAGCATCTGCAAGCCCAATGCCTGGTGCTATTTCAACTGAGCCACTGATTTACATGGATGCCAGCTTCAATATTGTTTTTGCGCAGGAAGTTTTTGACGATGTTGGGATAGGAGGTGGCGATGTTTTTATTCTGTAGCCACTGTGAGTTGGGATATTTCTCGGAGCGTGCCACTGCAATTGATAATCGGCACTTCGCAAAGCCGAGTCTTCTGATCAGTTCATTTTTCTTCTGCTTTTCAACGAAGATATTTTCACCAACAATGCCAGCATCGGCCACCCGATCTTCAACATATTGTGGAATGTCGTCATCTCTTAAGAATAAAAGCTCGACCGGAAAGTTATCAGCTTGGGTTTTAAGTTGGTCTTTTCCGTTGCTGAAGTGTAATCCGCTTTCCTTTAGGAGCTTTAGCGACTCTTCCTGAAGTCTTCCTGATTTCTGTACTGCGATTCTTAGTGTTTCCATGTCTTTACTTCATTTTTAAACTTGTTCAAGACAGGCAACAAACAAAAGAGGCCTGCCGTTGGGCAAGCCTCTTGTTGATTCTTTATTCGTTAGATCAAAACAATAACCTGCCATTCATGTGGTGTGCATGATGATGGCCGTGATGGATGTTTTGAATTGTGTTCATTTCAAATGATGACACAAATGTAAAGTCTCACAGCTGAATCTTCCAAAACATATCGACAATAAATCTTTATGAATTACTTTTGCGACCGAACGAGCGTATGCTTATGCGATGTAAACTCCTGATTATTCTATTGTTTCTTTCGGCTTGCGAGTCTAAAGAGTCACGTCTTCACAAGTTTTTGCTGAAAGGCAACATTGCTTCGCGTGAGCGAAACTGGAATCAGGCGATGTATAACTATGGAGAAGCCATTCGGCTTGAGCCTTGCTATGCCGATGCTTGGAACAATCTCGGTACTGTCTATTTTGAGATGTCCAGATTTGATAAGGCGCTTGAGAATTATGAAAAAGCCTCAAGCTGTCAGCCGCATTCATCAATGCTCTATTAAATAGGGCGAACACTTGTTATGAACTTAAGGAATACTTCCGCACCATTGCCGATCTTGAAAAAGTTATCGAACTCAAACCTGATACTTCGGTAGTCTACTTTACATTAGGCCTTACTTATACCAAAATGAGAGAGTTCGATAAGGCACTTTTATCATTTGAAAAAGCATCACAGCGAGTCGATTCAAAAAACACCAAACAAAGAACAGAGCTTGCCATCAATCATGCTATTGTTCAGTATTACCTCAAGAACTTTGACGTTGCCAAAGAATTGGAGCAAGTCGCGAAGCAAAACGATAAAGAACCTAGTGTTTATAACACGCTTGCCTTGATTGAAACGGAATTAGGTCATTATGCTGAAGCGATGAACTTTGTCAATGAGGCAATCCGACTAGATCCTGATCAATCTTACTACGTTAACAACAGAGGTTATATCTTCTTAATGCAAGATGCGCTTGCCAGTGCGGAAGCTGATATTAATACAAGCATCTCGAAAGACCCCAACAACGCGTGGGCTTATCGCAACAAAGGGATTTTTTACTTGAAGCGGAACGATTTCACTTCAGCAGAACGTTTGTTGAAGCAGTCACTCGATATGGACCCTTTTGTTGACAAGATCTATTTCTATTTAGGCACCGCATACTTGAAAAACGGAAAGAAGGATTTGGCTTGTGCTTCTTTTAAGAAGTCTATTGACTTAAACGACAAACTTGTTTCTAAAGAATTGATGGCACAATGCAGATAAACTTAGAAACCCTCGCAAGCCAGCTTATTGAAAGACTGAAACTTCCTCTTCCGGGAGATTCCGCTCATGAACCTTTGCGTGCAACTCCTGTTGGAGACCTTCGACCCAAGTTCGAACACAAAATCCCGCCCAAGCCTGGCAGTGTCATGATCTTACTTTACGAAGAAGATGGTCAAATAAAATTCCCACTTACTAAAAGACACGATTATAATGGTGCTCACTCAGGTCAGGTAAGTTTGCCAGGCGGAAAGGCAGAGCTTAATGAAGATTATCTCCAGACAGCTTTGCGGGAGACAGAAGAAGAAGTGGGAGTAAAGGCTGGTGAATTGAAAATAATTGGGAGGTTAAGCGATTTTTTCGTCATCCCTAGCAATTTCATGATCGTTCCTGTGGTTGCATATGCGCAGTCTGCGCCACACTTTGTTCCTCAAGAGTCTGAAGTTGTTAAGATCTAATAGGCAATCTTTCTGAACTCATTCAGCGACAATGCTATTCACACCAAAGAGATCTTAGCAGCCAAAACATTCAAGATGATGGCCCCACATTTCCTTATTGAAGAGGAGATGGTCTGGGGGGAACGGCAATGATGCTCAATGAATTGCGGTTACTTATTCGCGAATTGGGGTACCGCTAAATTTATTTGAAAATAATATAGGTTAAACTCCCATGCCCTTCCTATTGAAGGGAAAAGGACTTTTTACTTTTGGGCTGTCCTCATTTAGATCAAAAGCCAGCCGCAGAAATGGGTCGCCAACAACGGCGCACCGTTCTTTTTTTATAGGTACGAAAGCCACCACTTTTCTTTATGTGCGGCCCTGTATCTCTCATACCACAGACACGCTGGGTATAAAGCTAGAACTACGCCTATCCAAACGGCATATACCACGCCCAAACTGAATCCATAGCCCTTCAAGTTCGGTGAGTCTGTTATCCAAGTGGTGAAGGTCATGTCTGATACCGAAAATCCAGTTGCCAAAGCAGCAAACAATGCCAGTATGTGAATCAGGTAGATGTGTGTGATGTAATAGAACATCGGCACTCGACCGAGCGATATTACATAATGCGAAAGTTTGCTCGAAAGTTTCTCCGTAGTATGACAAAGTAAAGATGAACGCAGGCCCTAGTGTAATCAATACATATAGTAATGAAGGCGGATACTTCGTTACATTAATGAAAGACAGCGCTGTAAACACGAAGTTGTCTTGTGTTTGCCAAAAGAATGACTCGCCATAAAGGTTGATAGATCTTAGCACAACAAAAACCAAGAGTGAAGTTTAATGCCGAGATTTCATCAAATACTTTCTTTCGATTTGCTACATCTACTGAAGACTCGTATAAACTTCCAAAGCAGTAGCCTAGCATCATGATACCGGCCCATGGTAAAATGGGATAACCCACAAATATTTTGAAGTGCCCAAGTGTAAAGAAGTAAGGTCTTAATAGTACTCCCCAGATGTCAGCTGCAACTTCCCCTTTAGGGAATGCAACACCGTCAAGCATATTGTGTCCTGCCAACGAGTAATAATCCTAATACCAAAATAACTTTAAATGGAAGCCTGATCACTGAGGTGCTGTTCGGATTCTATCGTGTTTCCCTATTAACCTT
>JASGIR010000044.1:0-87623 GCA_049840975.1 Cyclobacteriaceae bacterium
TTGCCTAAGGTTAATAGGGAAACACGATAGAATCCGAACAGCACCTAAAAGGTTAGCGCCAGAGAACAATAGACAATTACCACGCCATTTTCACTATTCCTACTTGGAAGCCATATTTGACAAAACCCGTGTAATTATTATTACCAGGGGTGATAAAACCGTTTTTGACAAGGTCTCCGGAATTTGATGCGTAATCATAGTGAGCAGATGCTTTAATACGCCAAGAGGATTCTCACTAAAAACCGATAAGTATACCTACTTCAGGCCTCAACTGAACTCCATAAGACTTGATATCACCTCCATAGATATTATAAGTACTGGGTAAATCGATTGTATGCAATACCAATACCTGCACCTGCATAGGGAACAAATATTTTTTCCATTGGAACGAAGAAATAATCGATATTACCCGTCAGGCTATAATTGATTGCATAATTATAGAGTTCGGGACTGATGGTGGTTGTACCATATTGATAAGCTGCCAAAGGAATATGCTGTTTGTACACAGCATATCCGAGATCTATCTACCGCCGAAAGTCTATCAATACTATTAAGCCTTTTTCTAAAACCCAGTTTTGTTCCAAACGAACTTGGGTTACTGATGTAATCTTTATTTGAAAGCGGCTGGTTAAAATCAATTAGAAAGTAATAGAAATGATCAAAATCGCGACCAGTTTTAGTCTGTGTTTGCTGGACAACCGGCTGTGTCTTTTTAGGCAATTTTGAACGGTCATAATAATACTGCGCTTTTGCACTACAGATGCAGATCACCAAAATAAAAGCGCTCGAGAATATTTTTTTCATTTCTTATTTCTTTAAGATAGGTGATTGCTTGAAAGCTTGATCCAATGCTGTAATAGTTGGCTGAGATAAACCTGCACTAAATGAAGAGACAAGGTCTCCGATATCACAATACCAATCAGTCTGGGTTTGCCGGTTGATGTTCTGTGCTTGAGATCGAAAATTTCAATGTACAAATCAGCGACATCAGAAACGCTGGTTCAATAATAACCTCCGCCATAACCGTACCGGTAGCCATAACCATAGCCGTAACCATAGCCGTATCGATAATAATTATACGTTTGGGAAACACTATAATTTTCGACTATGAAAATATAGACTCTTAAATCAGGGGAGGATTTTTTATTTACAGCTTGATACCCCAGAGAAGTTAATTTATCGTTGACTGTTGTTGTAAGGAAGTTGACAAAATCGCCTGTGCCCTGAGATGCCCAAAGTGTATCTGTGGAACCTGATCCATCAAAGTAACTGATGGGAATCTACTCGGCAATGTAAACGTTGACGCCAGCGAAAAGTAATTCGCTGATGTGGTATCAAAATCAGTCACCACTGTCAAGTTCCTTAATAGATCGCTGTCGCTCGGTTTCGGATTGCAACTCCATATCATGAGCCCAATCACAGATAGAAAAAGGATTTTTTTAATTGTCATCATCAATCCAAAATTATAAAACTTATCAATGTCTTCCGCGTCCACCACCGCCTCCGCCACCTCCAATATGGCCTCCGCCACCCCCACCGATATGACCGCCACCGTTAAACCCGCCACTTCTCCCACCTCCAAAATTTCCTCCTCCAGATCTGTTTCCGCCTACGTTACCCCAATTTTGTTGATGAAACTGATTCGCATGGAAATTATTATACGACTGTCGATTAATATTATTCGGTTGGTTAATTGAATTTCTAAAATGAGCAGCGTTATTCGAACGTGAGACATTGTTGAACTGATTGCGATTCGTTGGTTGAGTGAGTCTATTGCCAGCCTCACGTTGATGTGCTTCGCGGATCGCATTTCTATTCCTTTCCATTGCACGATTGATTGCAGAGAAGTGACGATTCACATTCGTATGGAAACCACTGTACACGTTTACGCGATTCACAAACGATCTATGCGCTGTATAGTATCTATTACAATAACCATAATACACTGGATATCTTCTGTAGCCGAAATTGAAAAACCATCCGGAATAAGCATGTGAAGGCAATCCAACCACAACCACATTCCCACCTGTTCCAAAATAAAATCCTGTATAATAATAGAGTGGTCGCGGATACCAAATCGGATAAGAATACCAATAGGGATAACCATACCAATAGGGATATGGATTCGGACTATAGTTCGTGCTATAGTAATAGTTGTTTACAACTGTAGCCTGACCCTGATTTTGAGGAATAACTGCGTCAGAAGGGCTATCACTATTGAGACTGTCTGTTGAGAAACTATCAGCAAATTCTTGTGAAGACTTTTTCATCTCCTCCTGCATCTTCGGATCATTCTCTACCTGTTTTTTATAGTCAGCCAAATCCTGCGAGCTTTGCTCATTGATCTGGTTACTGATCTCATCCAATTTCTCTTTTGTACCCTTTGGATCGTTTTTATAAGTCTCGCCTAAACTAACAACCAAATCAATTCGCTCTGTAAGCAAATTCATTACGTCAGGCATTCCAACTATTTTTTTGAAATCAGCTTGAGTATTGTCTGGTAAATCTGAGATGATTTTTTCCAAAGAACTCTGAGATGATTGATACGTTCTGTCCATCGACTGTAGGTCGGTCAGATGCATTGGGAAAAGAAATTGAACTGCATCTTGAACTTCTTTCGGATAACTAGAGAGTGTTGGCTTCACCTGCTCAAAAGTTTTAGGTTCACCCGTTACAAGTTCATGAACCAAGTCTGGGTAGCGGCTTATCTCATAATACTTTGATTGCTCTTCCCGTGAATAGTTAGAAACCATATCCTGAAACGACTGGCTGGTTCGAGCCTGGATCCTTTCAATCTTCACCAATTTTTGGGGATATTGAGATACATCAAGAATAGCATCACGAACATCGGATGGATATGGAGCTATAGATGAAATAATATCCTGGTCGTCTTTCTTCAAACTATCTTGATATGATTGCGCATCCGATATAAAGTTTGAGGAAAGGAGCGCAACCAAAATAAAACTTCGAATCACAGTTATTTTAGTTTTCATAATTCTTTGACTGCAAAAGCATTGGGCAGTCTCCATTTAGACACTATAACGCTATAAAAAGTTTAATTGTTGTTAATCCTTCAATCAAGTGCATATACAAATCGGTAAATTGAAGATTAAATCGATAACAAAGTAAAAGCACAAATCTTGCCAGATTCTTTAGCGCTCAACTTCCGAATAAAATAACACGTGTGCAATTCAAATTATTCAAGCAAAAACCTGCTTATGGAAGCGGAATAAATGAACAGTTCTTGCCCGTTATTCTCAATCTGTTTTTCAAAATCGAAACCCAGTTTCTTCAATAATGAAATTGACTTAGTATTGTCAGGTATCGTAGTTGCCAAGATTCTATTATGCTGCCCTATGGAAGCTAAGTGATTTAAAAAGGCTTGACTCGCTTCGAAAGCAAAACCTTGATTAGAGTATTTTGGAAGAAAGGCAAAACCAACATCGGAGAATTCAAGATAATCTCTTTTCACAAAGGATATAATTCCAATCGGATGATTTTCGATTTTCAATCTGACAACCCAATAATTAACATTCTGATTTTGCATAACTGAAAGAACAAATGCTTGGGCAGTTTCCTTTGATGTTACATGACGATCGCCAATGTATTTAATCCATCCCGGGGTATTCACCAATTCAAAAATAAAATCCGAGTCCAAAGCCGAGAGCTGAGTAAGGACTAGCCGTTGAGAATAAATCGTATCATTCATCTTAAAACTGCTCCTTAATATTCTCTTTTCTTTCCGTCTTTACCAGTAACCGAAATGAACGCCTTATCTTTTTTAGCTACAACATGAACGCCAACATTTGTTTCATCATCAAGTAGCACTATTCCTGAACCATCCCTTCCACCTCCTAACTTCACGCGGATATTTCCACCCTGGTCGGTGAGTCTGAAAACAACTTCGCCATCAGGCTCTACTTTGATCGATGCCCTTCGCTTTCCATTCTGGTCAACCATTTCGAATTCTTTTACGGTGATTTTTTCAAAAGTTTCCTTTTGCGATCGAGCTGCAATAAAAAGTATAAGAACAATATTCATTGCGCCAACGATAAAATTGAAGCTTTGCATTTTCATAGTCGTAATATTTACTATGAAGTTCGAAATCATCTCTATTATTTACAATGCCCAGTTATTAACTTCGCTTTATGAATCGCATTGATAGGCTTACGGCAATTCTTATTCATCTGCAAACCAAGCGCGTGGTCAAAGCAGAAGAGATTGCTTCGCGTTTTGGTATGAGCCTTCGAACAGTTTACAGAGATGTGAAAGCATTAATGGAAGCTGGTGTTCCTATCGGGTCCGAAGCAGGTAAAGGCTACTTTATTGTTGATGGATTTCATTTGCCTCCGGTGATGTTCACACAAGATGAAGCCAATTCAATGTTGCTCGCTGGCAAACTGGTAGATAAGATGGCCGACAAATCGGTTCGCACTGCTTTTGATTCTGCTTTGCACAAAATAAAATCTGTTTTAAGCGATCCTGAAAAAGATCATTTAGAAAATCTCGATTCGCACATCGGAGTTTTTTTGCGTTCTCGCTACGAGCATCGAGAGCAGACTGATTTCCCCGATGATTTTCTCAGTGAAATTCAGACGCGGAATTGCTCAACGTAATGTGCTTACTATAGAATATGTGAACATGGAAGAAAAACTGACTCAACGCCACATTGAGCCAGTTGGAATTTTTTATTACAGCATGGCCTGGCATCTGGTGGCTTGGTGCCGATTGCGCGAAAGCTATCGGAATTTCAGAGCTGATCGGATCAAATCACTGAAAACTACAGGCGAAAGTTTTGAAAGGCGAAGTGCAATTTCGTTGCAAGAATATTTCCGAACCATGTATCAAACCAATCAAAATTTGGTTCGTGTAGTTGTCACTTTTGATAAATCTGCTTTGCGCGGAAGACCTTTGTATGGAAGTTCATCACAAGAAGATCTTGGGACACGCATCCGTTCAGAATTCATGATGGACAGTCTTGATTACATGGCACATTGGCTTCTATTGTTTGGGCCTCACGTAGAAGTTGAGCAGCCAGAAGAATTAAGAAATAAAATGGCTGAAATCACCGAAACTCTCTTCAAACACTACGCGTTGAGTAATCAGCCAGCCTGATTATTCGAAAAAATCACCCACTACTGACATACTGTTGTCAGTCATCTCAAAAAAAATATTTAAAAATCTTTTTTCTGCTGTCATAGGGTTGACATTGGTCTATCGTTGATTTGCTTAAAAAAAGAACGGTGGACTATTGCAGAAAAAATAAGTTTGAATGGGTTTACCTCCTAAGCGGAATTTTAGTGGCTTTCCTTGTCATTTATATAATCCTTATTCAGCATGGAAATATTAGTATTTAAAACGTCTGTAGATGATCAACTGAGCGTGAAAACGCTGAGACCAGAGCTTGATCGGTTAGCAGGAAAAGGCAAATGGAATTTTGACCTTTCCGATTGCGACAACATTCTGCGCATTGCGTCCGAAAAAGTTCAACCGCAAAAAGCTATTCAGCTACTCGATTATTTTGGATTTGCCTGTAGTGAACTTGATGACTAATCCCAAATGAGAAAAATAATTTTAAGTGCGGCAGTCAGTCTGGATGGTTTCATCGAAGATCAAAATGGCAACTACGATTGGTGTCCTCCTCCATTAAAGAGTGAGATGTCTGAATTCCTGAATGGAATCGATGCCATTTTCATGGGAAGAAAAAGCTATGAGTTGTGCGGCACGAAAATGTTTCCAGGAAAGGACCATTATGTTTTCTCCGATACCCTTAACGGAAACACGAAAGGAATTTATGTTATACGAAAAAATATGTTCAAGACCGTAAGTTTGCTTCAACAAGAAAAAGGAAAAGATATTTGGCTTTTCGGTGGAGCAAGTTTGATTAGCACATTCATCAACGAGAATTTAGTTGATGAAATGTGGCTCGCATTTGTACCGATCATTTTAGGTGGCGGCAAACCACTGTTCGAAAATATTTCCGATCGAAAGAAATTTCAAGTCACTGACTCCAAAGTGAGTGGCGATTATTTATCCGTAAGACTTAGTAAGAATAATATTAAAACCAAAAGATCATGAGCAATTTCGCAAGCACGGTATCAATAGAAATAAGCGCCCCTATTTCAAAAGTCTGGAAAGCATTGGTTGAACCTGAACAAATCAAAAAGTATTTGTTTGGCACCGACACCAAATGCGACTGGAAAGTAGGGAGCCCAATTACGTTCTCTGGAGTGTGGGATGGAAAGTCTTACGAAGACAAAGGAACAATTCTAGCTATTGAGAAAGAAAAGTTGTTGAAGTATAATTATTGGAGTGGTTTTTCTGGACAAAAAGATATTCCCGAAAATTATCAGATCATCACTTACACCCTATCTGAAAATAATGGAAAGACTACCTTTGCTTTGACTCAAGAAAACAGTCCGACAAAAGAAGCAAGTGAACATTCTGCCAGCAACTGGAATATGGTCTTGAATTCGATGAAAGAAATGTTGGAAGGAAAATAAATCTGTATTATTTTATTCCAATGGCAACATCAGAAAAAACATTAGATGATTTCCCTCAAAGGAAAATCTGAAATTACGCTTTCTCTCTTCCGTCACTTTATTGAAGAGTACCAGCGTATTGGTAAAGTAACTGTTTCGCCTGCCAAAACGATGATTGGAATTGCCACTCCGCGTAAGCGAATCGCTTATATCACACAGCTTGGAAAAAATTTTATTCACGTGGTTTTTCCATTTGAAAAACCTTTTCCGGACAATTTGTGCTTCCAGAAAATTGCTCAAGTGCCAGGCGATGACAAACAATACAATCATCATTTTAGGATGTTAGCAAAAGAAGACATCAACAAAGAAGTGATTAAGTTTATGAAATTGGCCTACAAAGAAGGAAGTTGAGTTTAGTTTCCTTTCGCAAGTCGTACATAGAAAGTTGTACCCTTGCCCACTTGGCTCTCTACTTTTATTTCACCTCGATTTAGTTTAATAAATTCGTAAGTAAGCGTTAGGCCCAGACCGGTTCCCTTTTCTCCTTCGGTACCAACTTCACTTTTGTTTTTACCCGCCACAAATATTCTCTTTTTCGCTTCGTCAGAAATGCCAACGCCATTATCCGAGACGATGATTAAGATTTCACCATTGGCGACATCACACGCTTCAAGCTTCACGAATCCACCTCTATCAGTAAATTTAATTGCGTTGTTGAGTAAATTTCTGATGATGAATTCGATCTGATTTTTGTCGCCATAAACGGTCAATTCATTAGGATGTAAACAAGTGAGGTCGATTCCTTTTTTTTCAGCCAAGCCAGAATAAATTGGACCTATCTCTGAAACCACATGTTTAAGGTAAAATATCTCGGGCTTAAGATTCATAATCATTCATTTGCAGCCTCGCCCACGTTATCAAATTGTCGGCTAGCTTAACAGTATTGCCAACAGAATCTTGCAGCTGCTTGCTTATCGAAACAATTTCTTCACGAGTTAACTCATTCGAGTGATTGATCAGCAAATTCGTGAAAGAGGTGAGAGAATTGAGCGGGCTTTTCAAATCGTGAGTTACAATACTGAAGAACTTGTCCTTTGCATTATTGAGTCTCTCCAAATGACGTTTCCTGGCGTTCAACTCTATTTCATTCAACTTAAGTCTCGTAATATCTGTACAGACGCCAGAGAATTTTATTGCTTTGCCGTATCCATTTTTTATTCGGGAACGATTTCCTCGAATCCATTTAATCTCACCTCGAATGACAGATCTAAACTCTATTTCGTAAGGAATACCAGCTTCAATCAATTCATAAGCTTTCAACATTCTTTTTTTATCTTCATCAAAGACAAATTTTTCAGTATAATTTTCAGTTTGGTAGAAAAACTCTTGAGGTGCTCCTAAAACTTCTTCACAATTTTTACTGATGTATTCATACCTCTTTTCAATATTGTTATAAAGAAAAAAGACATCATTAATCGTTTCACTTATTTGTCTGAATTTACTCTCGCTTTCTTTTAATGCTTTTTCTGATTTTTTCTTTTCTGTGATGTCATTAATGAAACCGATGAAGTACGAAACACCTTTTACACTTGCCTTTGATACACTTAGTTGAATCGGAAATTCTTCTTGATTTTTTCGGAGTGCGATGATCTCTACTGTATTGTTTATGATTTGTCCTTCGCCTGTAAGGTTATAATGCTGCACACCAGCCTGGTGATTTTTTCTGTGAACATTCGGTATAATGGTGTCGACTATACTTTTTCCGATGACTTCATTTGCGCTCCAACCGAAAATCTCTTCTGCTTTTGGGTTCCATTTTTGAATGACACTGCCGCTGTCGATAATAACTATGCCGTCAGGTGCGTGTTCAAAAAAAGTACTGAATTGATCATACGAATCTTGGATGACTTCACGCTCCTTTCTTTTTCTTTCAGAAAGATCCCGACCTACGCCCAATGTATATTCCGAGCCCAGATAATTGACAACCGTTGCAGAGACTTCAACAGGAAACGTGGTGCCATCTTTTCTTCTGTGACGACCTTCAAGAATAAGAGGCTCATCAAGACTTTTTAAATGCTTGACATGTGTGTCCCATTCTTCGCGTGTGGAGATTGCAAACTCGACCTCAATATCTGAAACATGCATTGAGATGAGCTCATCATAAGTGTAGCCTAAAGCATCAATTGCTTTTTTATTGACGTCAACAATTTTTCCAAAGTCAGAGGGATCTGAAAGCAATATGATCTCGGACGAGTGATCGAACACAACTCGAAAGCGATCAAAAGCCTCCATAAAAAAGATTTCCTACCTAATGTACAAATAATCAGGCAATTATTGGAATATGTATCTATTCAAGGAAATCAGAGAGAAAAGCAGCACCAAATACACCAGCACTGTCACCAAGCTTGGGACGAACCATTGGTGTTTCAAAAACACGATCGTTGAAAATATATTTCTCGAGAGATTTTCGTCCTTCGGTGTAAAGCAAATCAATATTGCCTACACCTCCACCAATCACGATTACATCTGGGTCAAGAATATTCACCACAACGCTGAGTGCAATTCCAAAAAAATGGATCATCCTTTTGACAGTAGCTTTGGCAAATTCATCAGTCCCCGTTTGATATGCTTCATATATTTCTTTCATAGTCTTTGTCGACCTGCTCTGATCAAAATAAAATCGCTGCAATGCCGGACCTGCTAAGATTTGCTCTACACAACCCACTTTACCACAATAGCAACGTTCACCATACGAGGGATCTAAAAAATTGTGGCCCCACTTTCCTCCAATACCGTGAAATCCGCTGACAACTTTACCGTCCACTACGACACCACCACCAACGCCTGTTCCCATAATAACCCCAAAACTACTTTTGCTCGGGAAATTTTTCTTTCACGATCCCCATGTTGGCTTCAGCCAAAGCAAAACAATTAGCATCGTTTGCCATATTTATCTTCAAGCCCAATGAGTTTTCGCAGAAGTCTTCCTTCAACTGCATACCGTTAAGGCAAGTGGTATTACAATTGCGCATCAATCCTGTCTTAGGACTCAATACCGGTGTAGCAATTTCCCTATTTTTTTTGGAGGTAGCCGAGTAGCGGATTCCATTTTTTGATCAACGACCTTCTTGATTTGATTAAGAATGTGCTTATATCCCAAAATGCTTTCCGTGGGCACACGATCGCGAAAAAGAACTGTTGGAGAATCAGCTGATGCAAGAACGACTCCTTCCTATTTTTGGCCCCCTCCCAATCTATCCCCACAAATTTTTATCAGGGTCTTTCATGTGCTTATTTTATCAACATGATTTTCTTGAAAATAATTTGAGTTGGAGTCTCGGAATTTTCAAAAGAAAAATTCCAGAGTTACTTTCAAAATGACTTACATGCAATAACCCTGATTCGTCCATTAGGATTTTAGTCCTACCAGATCAGCCCAGTAATGTCCGTCATCGAGACATTGCGGACACAATTCCTGAATACCAGAAATCGTCATTCACCTGAAGATGGATTCGGATAAACAAAAATTTGTTGCGTTGGATTTTCTATTTCCGTTACGTAATACCATATCGATGGCAAAGTAGCTATTTCATTTGGTCCCAAAGCCTTATCGTAGATTCGAACTTCATCCAATGTTCCATACAAACTATAGCTCTGCGCCGATGCTGTTTCTCGTCCGAATGTAATATCACTTGTTGATGTACTGATCAGACCTGCATCTGCTACAAAAAGAGTTTAATCTCCATTGATAAGTCCGTTATTGAATAACCCGAATAAACAACAGTGATGGTGAGAAAACTGATTAAGTTGAAGCGGAAAAGAACTATCAAGGTCGACAACCGAAGAAACTGTTTTGACTGTCCAACGGATTTTACTGTTTGGAATTACCGAAATTTTCCATCTCTGTTGATAGCTTCCATGCGACAGCACATAAGACTTCATCGGGTACAGCATCCAACTTGACCCAGAATGAAAGTGTAATTTGATTTTGAAAATTCAATGTTGCATCATTGGGCACATCGATGATATTGCTTCCATCGGTGAATCGGTAGGCTAATTTGGTTTTCCGCGCGCATCAGTAGTTACCTGTACACCACTTGAAGTTGCGTTGTGATTGTTCCCACTATAATCTTTTACATCACCATTCAATGGGTAATAAGCCACCGATTGGTGAACTAGTTGCGTTTTGATTTTTAACAAGAACTGGAAAATTAACTGTGGTTGAAAGTAAATCCAATTTTTTACAGTACAAGAAATGGAATATAGACCATCAGAAGTTGGTGCCTGCCATTCAAAAATGGAATTTGTTTTAAAATAATTGAGCCAGCCGGAATACTCCAAGTATACTTCAAAGATGTCTTGTCTAATGCGTTGACGTGGCATGTTATCGTAGCTGTGCTGTCAGCGTAATACCAAAGCGAGTCGCTGGTGATACTGGAGATTACTGGAGGCACAGGAATATGAGCCACGACAGAAAATGAAGGCTGTCTTTTGCTACAGATGTGCCATCTTCACCGACAGTAAAAGTTTGTAAGCACCGGAAATTTGCGGAGTGGTCCAAGTGTATATACTGTCTGTTGTTGTGGAGGCTAACTACCATTGACGTACCAATTAAAAGTAAGTGGACCGATTTATTGTCTTACGGAGCTATACACTTTCACCTGCTTATTGTATTCAACAAGTGAATCATTTGATGCAAGTGTTTGAATCAAAAGTTTGCTTGTAAAATCGTAACCGTAATGATAGTCTACAACTTTATTTCCGACTAACAATTTTCCATTGCTTGCCACGGTTGAGGATCCAGAAGGTAAATACACTAAGAGCAAGACCTGGTTTGAGGGAACATTGATTGAAGAATTTCCCGTTGCACCCGATTTTATTATTGTCTCTGAAATTGCATCATAGATATCATATGTATTTGCGCCTAAAGAAAGCGTAACTGATTTGCTTGAGCCATAAGGATTGTAGATCGCATAGGATGGAAAAGAATTCTTTCCGAAATCAGTCCTGTTGAGATCAAGCAAAAGAATGCCGTCAACATCGGTTGTCTGAACAATTGAACCCAAATAACCGACATGTGACGATCCATATAATCCGAAATTGGTTTGCGCCCATCCGTTTCGCAAAGCATCACCAGTAGCGTACAACAATGAATCGTTGAGGCCAGTTTGCTTCAACGCCTCATAGGCGATTACGGAATTCAGATCATAAACATGGCCCCAGTTATATCCATCTTGATGTGAGGAAGGCAAATATTTTGAATAAAAAAGTCGGCTAGCATTAGCCAGATTCAAAGTCCACTTGGCAATCGTACGCGCAAAGCGTTTGTCATATTTTATCAATGGCACCAATGCTGCCGCTTGTTGAAATCCGTTCATTGCAAATGCATAACCCGTGGAGGGATTGTCGATCTCGCCTACTAAACCTGAAACATCGTTTAGCCCCGTCACACTATTTTCCCCAAGTTCCCACAACCGTTCCCCAATTTCGTTTCGAGCTTTGATCAAAACTCCAGTTAAGCATCTTTTGGATATTATAATTCTCACCCAACTCGGCATTCATTTTAGCCGCCACCAATGTTCCATAAGGCAACTGTATTTCGTAAGCTGGATTGATATTTAAGTTCGATAAAAAGCTGATGGACAATTTTGCTCCATCTAAATATTTTTTGTTTCCCGTTTTTACATACGCATGGTATAACAACCATCCGATAGTACCCGCAGCTTCAGGCTCGGTAATACCTGATGAATTGGGAGTCATCGTAGAAATATTAAATCCACGATAATTCATTTGGGGTATAGCCCAAGGTGTAATAGAACCTCCCATCGTGTAAACAGCATTTAACCAACTGTCGGCAACTGATGTCAATTGCGAACTGTAATCCTGTGTATTCGGATAAAGCGAATACAATTGATAGAAAAAAACATTAGGCATAAGATCGTACCACCAATCAGAGCCACTCGGGATAGCGGAACCATTGAGGTAGACATTCTGGCCATTTGCTTTATTAAAAAAATCTTTTGTTTTCAAAACCCAGTTGTTACCAAACTGATTGGTTTTGTCAACACCTAGCAAAGAAGCACCGACCACAGCTGGAATAATATTAATTGCTTCAGCTTGGCTTCCACTGGATGCCGAGCCCACATAAGAGTCTAATAGAATTGGTTGTAAAGAAGGGTAGTTAACGCCACTCGATTTTAAATGCATTACCGGGAGATATGCCCCGCTGCATTAAGGTTGAAAATCAATGAATCATATTTTAGCCCCACACTTTTCCAATCGCGCATCACATAAGGTGAAGGCATATTTGGCATCAGCCCCACTCGATTGATTCTCTATCTGACCAGTTTGTGCTAACAAAGCAATCGGAAAGATTAAAAGCGACAGAACTAGTTTGATTTCCCTACGAGTCTTCACAAACTTTTTGAATTAAAATAAAAATATCGATTACAAAAGAAAAAACTGGTGAAGCGAAAAGCTTCACCAGTCAACCCAAACAAACCCTAACTAAAAAATTATTTTTCGCGGTTGTACATTGTTGTGATCTGCGAATCTGTCAAGGCAATGTTGTAAATACGAACTTCATCCAACGCCCCAATAAAGTGACCGCCCCAAGCCAATGGGAATAACATGGTACCATTGGCTACCAACTGTATTATAATCAGTTCCATTTGGATCTGGATTATACTTGTCAACAGGGAAGTCAGCGCCAATAACTAAGTTGTAAGGTGTTGATGAGATTGAAGTACAAGTACCAGAAACGTCAGTCCAAACTTTCACATTCACTCCATCGATGTAGAAAGTTTCAGTTCCATCAACATAGGTAACGGCTAGATGATGCCACTGTTTGTCATCTGGTAAGCCAACCGCAGCATCTCTATCATAAATTGATGCACTTGTAGAAAAAGTTGCGAATGGGCGGTTGCCATCCTGAAGCTGAAACTTGTATCCATTCCAAGACCACAAACCAATAAAACGGTTATTAGCGTTAACTGTATCTACCTTCACCCAAGCAGCGAGTGTAAGGGTCTGCGGGTTGAATTTTGTGTTGTAAGGAACCTCTACACTCGCTCCATTATTGAATTGAATAGCTTTCTTAGAATTTCCCTTGCGGTCTGTAGTCCAAGTCGGCATGACTGATCCCCATTGTGACGGACCGGCCTTGAATGCACCATTGAAATTATTACCTGATGCATCACCTGCTGTTGAGCCAGTACCCTCATCAAAGCCCCAGTGTCCGACCAAATTTGATGCTGCAACGGGAACAATTTTGCCTGCACGATATGTCGCTATAGCTGCAGCCAAAGCTGAAACAGTACCGTTCACTTGAGTTTGAGTAACAGTTGAACTATTTGCGATAGCTTCTGCTTGGCCAATAGCGATAGCTAACGTGACTTGAGAGCCAGTTGCGTACTGTCCATCTTCAGTTCCTTCAACAGTTGAAGAAATTAATGCAGTAGCCGCAGTAATTGAATCATTCAATACTGTTTTAGAAACAGTAGGAGCAGCATCGCTACTCTTCGAGCAAGAGTTGAGAGACCATGCAAACAGCACGGCTGCCAACATCACAAGAAGTAATTTTACCTGTTTTGTTTTCATAGAGATTAATTGTTTAGTTGTATTGTATTTAAGTGAAAAGAGTTTCATAAGTTTTAATTTGTAATAGCAGGATTCGTGTCCAATTCTGTTTGTGGTATAAGAAAGTAGCGCTTTGAATAAGTAAAGCCTGTCGAGCCCAAAGCTGCTTCAGCAACTTGTTGTCCCCATCGCATCAAATCAAAATAGCGGTGAAATTCAAAACCAAGCTCCACCCTTCTTTCATGTTGTATTGCTATTCGCAAACTTGATTGATCACTGTAAACAACATCAGGCAACAAATTGGTAGGTACTGTTCCATAACCAGGGAGAGCTTGATCATATAAATAACTTTCACGAGCGCGTTTGCGAACTTGATTTAAAGGCACTATCGCTTCTGTTCCTCGATTCAATTCATTCAATGCCTCTGCCTTCATCAGCAACACATCACTATAGCGCATGTACATGTAGTTCAATCCTGAAACACCAATGGTGGGTGCATCATACTTTGATTGACTGTGTTTTCTATTCAGGTAGCCAGTAGCAGACCAAGTAGGATCAAAATTTTCACCATTCACCCATTTATTTCCAGACCGCCCAACGGTATAATCTAGTCGTGGGTCGTACACACCTCCTGAGGTTTTTTCAAACTCATCAATAAAATTCTGAACAGGTGCATTGAAATAATATCCGTTGTAATCAGCCGGTGAAAAATATTGATTCAAATAACTAGCAAGTGAAGCTGGAACAAGCACAGGAGCATGCTGAATCTCAAAAACAGACTCAGTATTATTTTGAGTGGAGTCAAGAAAATTATTTTTGTAAACGCTCACCATAAGATATGGCGCAGACAAATCCAGCGAGTCAATAGCAGCCAATGCATCGCTCCAATGCTGTTGGTAAAGGTGTGCTTTTGCAAGTAAACCGAAGGCGGCCCCTCTTGTTGCTCTTCCTATATCTGCTCCTGAATAAGTAGCAGGCAAAACTTTTGAGGCATCTGTCAAATCATTTTGAATCTGAGCATATACATCTGCAACTTTCGATTTTGGAATATTAATTAGATCCAAGCTTAACGGAGGCAGAAGCTTCAGCGGAATATCACCGTAAATATTGACAAGGTTAAAGTAGAAGTAGGCTCTTAAAAATTTTGCTTCTCCTAGAATTCTATTTTTAAGCGAAGCATCCATATCAATGTTTGGAACATAAAGCAAGAGATAGTTCGCTCGAGTTATACCTTCATAGTAGAATTGCCATACGTTCGCCAGTACAGTATTTGTTCTGACATAATTGAATTGATCTATGTATTGAATATCACTCAGATCACCTGCAAGTCCACCTTTGACAGCATCGTCCGAAGCTACATCGCCAAACACCCAAAGCTGGTTCATAGTATTTACAAAAGCTGTGGCATTATAAACACCGTTGATTGCGGAAATCGCATCGCTTTGTGTTTTATAAAATGTCTGGCTTGTATAATAACCCACAGGATTCTCATCCAAAAAACCATGACAACCACTCAATGTGATTGCGATAAACGTTACTACTATTTTAATTGTCTTCATGGCTAGCTGATTAAAAAGTAACATTAACTCCTACGTTGTACGACTTTGCAGCTGGGTACGTGCCCCAGTCAATTCCATTAGCTTTATCACCATCGCTAACAGAGTTATTGCTAACAGACATTTCTGGATCCATACCAGAGTACTTGGTCCAAGTGATCAAATTGGTTCCCGAGAAATAAATTCGAACACTGGATAAACCATACTTACCAACAATACTTTTGGGCACAGTGTATCCAACCTGAAGATTCTTCAGTCGCGTGTAAGATCCACTTTCAAGGAAGCGTGTTGATATCTGCGTGTTATTGCCTGAGGCATTCCAAGAAGCTCGAGGGTATTCATTTGTAGTGCCTTCTCCTGTCCAATGATTTTTATAATATCTTTCAGTTACGTTGAATGGCCTGTAGAATCCTTCGATATCTCTATTGAGCACAGAAAGAATTTTTTGTCCATAAGCTCCTTGAAAAAATATAGACATATCCCAGCCCTTATAACCGAGAGAGATATTTAATCCGCCTGTTACAGTCGGAATAGCACTTCCAACATAAGCTCGATCATTGCCATCAATAATGCCATCGCCATTTTGATCTTTGAATTTTACATCGCCAGGTTGAATTCGTGAAGGTCCTGTAGTTACACTGCTCTGAAGGGCGTGAGTGAAAATATCCGTTTGATTTTGAAATATTCCTTCCATCTGATACATGTAAAAAGATCCAACCGGATGACCTTTGTCCGTTTGAGTAACATATTGAGATCCGTACAACCCGCCTTGAATAGGTGAGCTAACAGCTAAGACTTCATTATGTAGAATTCCGATGTTCGGACTAATTGAATAACTAAAGTCCTTAAACCTGTTCGAGTAATTCAACAATAGTTCTATTCCACGATTTAGAATTTTACCATTGTTTACATAAGGAGGAAGAGCCATCCCAGCCGAAAGAGCGATTGGCTGTTTTACTAATAGCTTATCTGTGATCTTGTTAAAATAATCTACAGAAATAGAAAATTTTCCATTGAGGGCAGTAAGGTCAACGCCTGCATTTAATTGACTGCTCTCTTCCCATTTGATATTTGCATTTCCAAGTTGTGAAACTGCATAGCCAACATTAGAAACACCTCCAAAAGGATAATTGTAATTAACTCCGTAAGCATCCGCAAAACCATAGTTGCCAATCTCTTGGTTTCCGATAACTCCATAACCTGCTCTTAGCAAGAGTCTGTCGATCCAAGAATTATTTACTAGGAAAGATTCTTTATCTAGCCTCCATCCTAAAGAACCAGCATAAAAATTTCCGTAGCGATTAGATGGACCGAATCTCGAAGAACCATCTCTTCTAAAAGTTACAGAAGCAAGATATTTTTCACTATAATCATAATTGACTTTCCCAAAGAACGAGAGTAGTGTATTGCGTTGACGAGTTTCTGAATTTGATTTTAGTCCCTTGCCATTGCCAAGGTAAACTAATCCCGGGTCTTGACTTGGAAACTGCGTGTCGCTGCCAACAATCTCGTAAGCTTCATTTTGAATTGCCTCTATTCCAGCAAGAAAAGTGAATGCATGCTCGCCAAATGTTCGCGTGTAAGTCGCAAAGTTGGTGAACGTCAGAGTAAACAAACGATCATCTGTAACGGTAAGTCGATTTGGATTATTGATCCTATTACCAGTTCCCCAATTTCTATCAAATCGTCTTTGGTTTTGGCTTGTGAAATCAACACCGAAATTGGAAACAATTGTAAGTCCCGCAATAGGTTTAAGTGTAACGTTAAATCTGGTGAATAAGCGATTGGTTATTTTTTTGTTCTGATTATAAGCCAGCATGCCAACTGGGTTGTAACCATCACCAAAAAAATTGAAGTACGTTAGGCTTATCAACATAGTTTCCTGTTGAATCAGTAATAGGGATTGCTGGTGAACGGAAATAAGCGTAGCGGATAACACTTCCACCATTGCCTCCTCGTCCATCACCCGAACTACCCACTACATCCGTAGATGCGCCTGATGCATTCAAGTTTACTCCAACCTTTAACCATTTTTTTAACTCAGTCTCAACGTTTACACGACCGGTGATACGAGAGTAATCACTTGCCTTGATTGTGCCTTCTTGTTTATAATAACTTCCTGATACGAAGTACTTTGTTTTTCCTTCGCTTCCAGAAAATGAAAGGCTATGTTGTTGTAAAAGAGCATTAGGTCTGAAAATTGCTTTTACTTGATCAACATTTGGCAAGGTTGCAGCAAGCTGTTGAGATATTAAGGGTCTTTGAAGGATGACTGGGAAATCAGGATTATCATTATTGGCAGCTTCATTATAAATTGAAACATACTGACTAGTGCTTGCCATTGGCACAAGACGAACCGGATTCTGCACTCCAATCTGATTGTTATAAGTAACTGTCATTTTATCTGCACTGCCCAACTTTGTTGTGACCAAAATCACACCGTTAGCTGCTCTAGATCCATAGAGGGCTGTGGCACTTGCATCTTTTAAAACCGTAAGTGTCTGAATATCTTGTGAGGCAAGGAAAGTCGCATCTAATGTTGGGATTCCATCAATAATGTAAAGCGGTTGGTTGTTGCTATTCAATGAACCGACTCCCCGAATGCGAACAATCACACCTTCACCGGGCGCTCCAGTATTTTGAGTAACAACAACACCTGGAACTCTGCCTTGAAGCGCTTGATCAATGCCTGCAACTGGGACCTTTGCTAACAGGTCAGGATTGACTGTGTTAACTGCCCCCAATATTTTCTTGCGTTCTTCCGACTGATAGCCTGTTACAACAACTTCGTCAAGTGATTTTGTGTCTTCTTCAAGTGAAATTTCAAAACTCGTTTGTCCATTGACAGGAACTTCTTTAGTTACATAACCGATGAATGAAAAGACTAAGGTGCCAGATGAGAGTTGATCTGAAGGAATATCAAATACAAATTTCCCTTCCGCATCGGTCACTGTTCCCAACATTGTTCCTTTCAAGAGAATGTTTACTCCGGGCAGCATCTCTTTTGAGTTTGTTGCAATGGCGCCACTGATCTTCACATTCTGTGCTGAGACTATCGAGCATACCATTAGCGCTATGGAAAAGAAAAAGTGTCGTGTAAATTTTTTCATAGGCTTCCGATTAAGGATTTTCATTTTGATTGAAGGCAACTACTGCCGACTGCACTTTGTCGGCTCCGTTCTCGTGCAACATTTTACTACCTGAAGGCAAAATCACAAGCAGTCGCGAAGACTTAGGTGCGATTTCGAAACAACCTTCTTCCGAAATTTCTTTTTTCAAATAACTATGTGTCAATGCATCGTAGAGATCAACTTTATCTTTTTGCGTATTATAAAAGCAAACCGACTTTATCGAATCATAAGGATTGTAATACAGATAGGTGGGGAAAGATTTCTCATGATAGAAAATCGGTGGCATTGCAATTGATTTGAAGAATTTTTTCAACGTTCGTTTTTCTTACAATCGAACCGAAGATTCCCACTTGTGCGGAGCTGTATAAACTGAACATAGATTCTTCTGGTTGTCCCTTTGCCCATTGTGGTCCATCGCCAAGCGCTACCGGACTTGCGCCTACCAAGGATTCCTTTTTATAGAATAGATCAGTCTTGCGAATTCCTTCATAAGCAATTACATTTTTTGTAATCTGTTTTTTCTCAGGCAACCACTGATGCTGATCATCAATTTCATAAGGATAAAATAATCGCGCTGCATTGGTAACGTTGAGCATCCACTTGCCAATAGCATCTGCATAGTGATTGTCATAGCGCACCATCGGAACTAGCGGCCATGCTAAGTCGAAAGAATTCATGAGGAATGCATAACCTCCTCCATCAATGATGCTGCCTTGTAAACCATAAACATCATGATCACCCCAACGCTCAGCAATCACACCCCAACCTGTTCTTCCATCGCTAGCTTTGCATCCCTCAAATACCCAATTCAAAATTTTCTTTACATCATAGTTTGTTCCATGTTCTGCGTTCATTCTTGCGGCCACCAAAGCACCAAAGGGCATGAGCACTTCATAGAAACGACTTTCTTTCTGACTTACAAATGCGTCCATGGCCGACTTCGCTCCTCGCAGATAGCGATCATCTTTGAATTTTTCATAAGCACAGAGCAATACATAAGCATGACCCGCAGCAACATCTTGCTGATGAGGAATATTGTTTGTCATTCCCTTCATCTGATGGTAATCGAAATAAGAATAATCGTAATTGCCTTGAAGAACAGAATCAGCTTTGAAGAATTTCTCCGCGATCAAATGTTGGAGACTATCAGCTCGCGGTACGTTAGGATACAAATCGCAAAGACCATAAAACAAAACGTTGGGAAAAACATCATACCACCAATCTCGTCCATAGCCACCACCTAATTTTGCAACTTCGGCACAAGTGTTGTCCATCATAATATTCCAACCATTAGCAGCGTTGAAATAATTTTGAACCATCCTCACATAGTTGAGACCATTCTGATTGGTCTTATCAATCCCTACCAGACCTGCGCTTAATAATGCACCCATCGAAGCAAGAGCTTCATGAAATTCTTTATTACCTCTGGCACCTTGCCGCACATCTCCAATGGCTGTGTACATGCCAAATGTTTTTTCGGGGAAATTTCTTTTCGCACTATCCCACCAGATAAATGGTACGTTCTCACCTTTTAAATCAAGGTTGAAAACATACTGATCAAAATTGTGAGCCTTCTCAAACCAATCAATCATTTTATAAGGTGAGGGTTGATCGGGCATCATAGCAATGCGATCAATCTTTGTTTGATCTACTTGTTCTTCTTTTTGGCATGTGGATGCAACCAAAAGAAGTGAGACTCCAAGAAATATTTTTAAAGCTATCCTCATCACTCACTTAATTTATTTGCCTGAGAAATAATATTCTTGGCAACTGGGATTGAAGCCAACTGTAGAACAGCGATAATGATTAAAGCGTACTTGAGAGCAAAAGTCTCAGAGACGTAAGTGGCTAAAACAATGAATAACACTAGCCCAAAGAAACGCCCCACATAAAGACCAAACTCATGATTAAAGATGTAGGCAAACTCACTCCTATCCTCAATCTTCGAAACCACATCAATCACCCGCATCTGTGTAGGAAAGTACGCGATGTCATGAAGCGGTGCAAAGAGAACTTTACAGAGCACAAACGTCATTACACCAATGGCAGAAAATAAAATACCGTTCGCCAAAGTGCCCACTAAGAAAATGAAAAGACCAACTGTAAAAATGTAGATTCGATCGGAAGGCTTTGTGGTGCGGCCTAAAATATAGAGCATGAATGCGGTTGCTATGCCGCTTATTCCTTGAACTAAACCAAGCGAACCTTCATTGCCAACTAGGCGCATAATTAAAATAGCTGGCGCTGTAACAAGATATCCCTGCGCCATTCCTTTCAGCCCAGCAAGTGCAAGCATTTTTTTCCAAAGAGGATGAAAACTAAAAAACAGAAACTTCTTTTGTTTTGGATTATCAAACTTGCCTTGATGAATTACAATACTTGATAGGATGGTTAAAATGAAAACGACCAGTGTTACAATTTTATAAGCTGTTGTAATATTTCCACCAAACCAACTATTACTTTCAGAAGATGCAATGAAAGCTCCTACCACTACTGGAACAACAATGTAGGTGATGGTATAGAAGAAAGTTTCGAGTCCGTAGTAGTAGTTTCTGGTTGAATCATTTGTTGTATTGAGCGCCAGAAAATCTCGGTTAGCCCAGAAGAAACCGAACGAGCCTCCCATCAACAAACCTGCGACTCCAACACCGATAGTCGAAAGATTTTCAAGACTCATCATCACAATCATAGAGAGTCCACTCAATAACATTCCAAAACTGTAGAGTCGAGAAATTTTTATGCGATTCAGCAACAAACCATTTATATAGAATGTAATCGGTATCCCAGTATAAACTGTCAACTGATAAATAGCAACGATCGAAGGATCATTAGAACTTCGCATGACATATGCACCAACAAATATTTCAATGATCGGCAACACAAATGCATAAATCATATTTGTCATCAGCAATACGCGCGTTGGCCGTGGCAAAGAGAGGAAGAATGCATACTCTTCGTTGGGCTTCTTTAATAATCCTGCTACCGTCATTTATTTTTATTTTTTAAAGCGAATCCAATATTTCTTTTATCGAAAATCTGGCACCACAAATCACTTCATCGCTAGCTCCGTAATACATGTGAAGCGTGTCTCCATCAACAAAATGTCCATTCGTGAAAATCACGTTTCCAAAAAATCCCACTTGTTCATATCTGGCATTGGGTTCCATGATTGGTTCCTCACTACGTGCCAATACTTTAGATGGATCTTTCAAATCAAGAAGTAAGGCGCCCAGGCAATAGCGATTGTTTTTATCAGCGCCATGATAAATCTCGAGCCAACCTTTTTCAGTTTTTACCGGAGCAGCACCAGCTCCAATGCGGCCGCTGTCCCACATACCCTTGCGCGTTGTTGCTATACAGTTATGATTTCCCCAGTGAAGTGTATCAGGCGATTCCGCTAGCCAGATATAGTTACCTCCCAATTGCGGACTGCTCGGCCTGTGAAGGGCGAAATATTTATTATTAATTTTTTCACTAAAGATGGCGCAGTCTTTATTGTGTGGAGGAAAAATCATTCCACAGCGCTCAAAATTTTTCCAGTCGCGAGTTTTGATTAACCCCACGCCAACACCTTGGTGCGACACCATGGTATAAGTCAAATGAAAAACACCGTCTATATTAACTACACGGCAATCTTCTATGCCATACGATTCCAACTTGCTCTCACCAAAAATTGGCTTGTATCCTTCGGGTTCATAAAAATTTTCTCCATCAACGCTACAAACCAATCTCAAATGAGAAAGTGTAGTTAGATAATCACGCCCTTTATATTGTATAACCCGAGGATCTGTAAAGTCTAAATCGGGATCAGATTTATCAAACGTTAATATTTCAATCTCTCCATTTTCATTGTACATAGGAAAACTGATCTTGTTTCCTTGCTGTTCTGGCCGTTCTGCTACACGTAAAAGCATCCAGATTTTGCCCTCAAATTCAAACACACCCGGATTAAGCAAACACTCAATTTTCATAGTAGGCTTACTTGGCCTAATATCTTGAGGTCTTAGAATAGGATTCTTTCCAAGTCTCTTTGCTATATCCAGTGTTTTAAGCTCTGTCATTAACCAATAAAAAAGTTTCGCATTCGATTGTATATGCAAGATTGGCCATTTTAAGAGGGTTTACTGTCCGTCCGGATATCTAAAAAATACGCCCAGTTATTAATTATGGGCACATTAGATAATAGAGTGGACAGAAAAGTATTGGGTGGACAACTTTCTAAAATCTTCCCCCATTTCATTGCCTAACTTTGCATGAAATCGGTTGAGGCGAATTATGCGGCTGTTGTTTCTATTATTAGTATTAAGTGTTTGCTGCCAAGCGCAAGAAGACACTACTGCGGCATGGCCCTACCAGCATGTCGACAAAAAATCTTTATTATCTAATAGTGCCATCACCTCTGTATATATGGACAGATACGGATACATGTGGCTTGGGTCCTGGGATGGCCTCGATCGATATGATGGCAGTTCAATAAAAGTTTATAAACCCGATCCCTATACCAAAGGATCAATTAGCAACAACGTCATTAGAAAATTTCTTGAAGATGGTGACGGCAATCTTTGGGTGATTACTCATCAGGGTATCAATCGCTACGATCGACAAAAGGATTTATTTCACCCTTACCTCGACAGTCTGAATGACATTCCATTCCTGGAATACAACATCCGAGCTTGTGTTGGGCCTGACTCCACAATTTGGTCAAGTTTAATCGGAAAAGGTGTAAGTCGTTTTTCGAAAACGGATGATGCTTTTCTCCCACTACACTTTGAGGGAATTGAAGAAGCGTGGCTTAATTCAGTTATTGATGTTGGTTGTGCGAATGAATTGTTCTATTTACTCGGCAGTGACGGAAAATTAATCTGCACACTAAACAACAAAATAGTTTATTCAAAACAATTGGTGGAACAGAGCAAGCTATCGTTCCATCAATTCGTAAGAAAAGGTCAACACTATTATATACTGATCACCGCTAGTGATGGAAGCCTATTGCTTTATAACCTTTCGGATATTGAAACAATTCCTTTCTCACTTAAGCTTGCCAAAACTATTGTGACTTCAGTAAATGAGAGTCGTGATCGTAGTTCAATATGGCTCGGAACAGAATCAGGATCAATCCTCAAAATCATTGACAATGGGAAAGGACTCGAATTAGTAGAAATGAATTCCTATTTCCCGACATTTTCAAAAAGTGGAATTAAAATATTAACGATAACCGAAACCCTTCAAGATCTCATTTGGGTAGGAACAGATGGAGATGGTGTTTACAAATTTCTAACTCGTCCGAGGATGTTCTATTCAATTTCTAAAGGAACACCCGAGGCAGGCCAGTTGTCGCATAGCATTGTGCGCTCCATCTATGAAGACAATGCGGGCAAAATATATATTGGCACGAGAGGTGGTGGATTAAATATCGTTGATCGCAGTAAAGGAAAAACTAAAGTCGTCAACACACAAAACGGATTGAGCAACAATGCTGTGCTTGCTTTGAACATGGATCATTCCGGAAATCTTTGGGTTGGTCTTGATGGTGAAGGCGTTGACATGCTGGAAGCTAAAACGAATCGTATCCTTCATTTCCCACGTGACTTTGAAAATAAAATCGATTTAAATTTTAGTTCTGTTTACTCGATTTGCATCGATGCCTTTGATGATATTTGGCTGGGTACAAGCGGGTATGGCGTAATTCATTTTAAAGTTTCAAAAAAGGGAAGCAAATATCATTTAGTTGAATACGATCAGGTAAATCATTCATCAACAACTGATGCCATTTCGATTCAAAGCAATATTGTGTATTCAATTATCGAAGAGAAACCCAACATCTTATGGTTTGGCACCCGCGGTTCAGGTATTTATAGATACAATGCACTAACAAAAAAAATTGAAGACCATATTCAAGCTGATTCAAAAGAAAGAATTAGGTTGGTCAATAATGATGTACTGAGTCTTTACATTGATAATCAAGAACAATTGTGGGTAGGAACGAGCGGTGGGCTCACCCGAATATTTATGCAAAGCAAACCATTTCATGTGAGTCAATATACTTTGCGTGAAGGTTTGTATAATAATAGTATCCATGGAATTCTTGAAGACCGAAAAAATAACATCTGGGTTTCTACCAATCGTGGTCTTTCCACATTAGATCGCAATCAAAACACTTTCAAAAATTTCGATTCGAACGATGGATTGCAAAACAGTGAATTTGCTGATGGCGCCAGCTTTCAATCGCGCAATTCTGAAAAACTCTTTTTCGGTGGAATCGATGGGCTTGATGTCGTTTATCCATCTAAGACAAGCACTCTCAATTATTTTCCCAGGCTCGCTGTCAAAGAATTTTTAGTTCACAACATTGGCGCGACACCTGCCGGTGGAATTCTCGAAAACAATATCGATCTCACCACAGATATTTCGCTTAGCTACGATCAGAATTTTATCAGCTTTTCATTTACTACCCTTGATTACTGGAGTAAACAAAAAAGCGAATACGCTTACTTTCTTGAAAACTTTGACAAAGATTGGAACTACATCGGCCAACAGCAGTCCATCACACTTACTAATATTCCGCCTGGACATTACAAACTGAATATTAATTCCACCAATGAGAATGGAAAATGGAATTCAAAACCGAGAGTCTTTTCCATCGTTATCTCACCGCCATTTTGGAAAACTACATGGGCCTATTTGTTGTACGTGATTTTAGGATTAGGTCTTCAGGTTGGAATCGTACTCTTCATACGTGCCCGTGCACGTGCGAAGAGGGCCTCGGCAATAGATCGATTCAAAGTGCAGCAGCAGAAAGAATTGAATGATTACAAGCTGCAATTTTTTACCAACGTTGCTCACGAGTTCCGCACACCGCTTACTCTAATTTTGGGGCCTGTCACTTCACTACTAAATAAAATTACCGACAGCGATTCAAAGAATCAGCTGAAAACAATTCACAACAACTCGATTCGTCTTCAAAAATTAATTGAAGAACTTATTCAATTCAGGAAAATTGAAAGCGGAAAAGACAACCTGGAATTATCACGCACCGATCTCGTTCCATTTACTCACCAAATAGTTGAATCATTTCAAGAGTTTGCTACCGAAAGAGATATTCATTTGGAATTTCATCCTGAACCAGAAACGCTTCCAGCATTGATCGACTTGAAGAAGACGGAAAAAATATTGTTGAACCTGATTTCAAATGCGATCAAGTATAGTCCGAAAGGAGGAATTGTGACCGTTTTATTAAAATTTGAAAACAGTAAGGCTCTCTTTCAAATTCGTGATGAGGGTTTTGGCATTGCGGAAGCCAACAAAGACAAAATATTCGAAAGCTTCTACCATAATCCATCGGAGTTGATCGATGGCAATGGTCTGGCGAAGAGCACCGGTATAGGCCTTTCTCTTACAAAAAGTTTGGTGATGATTCATCGTGGTGAGATTCATGTTGAAAGTAAACTTGGAAAAGGAAGTACGTTTACCGTTAGCTTGCCCATTACAAAAGAATCGTATCAAGATATTCAGGAAGACAAATCGTTGGCAACTCCGGTCCTCAACCTAAGCGAAAAAGTTTCTCTAGAGTTTGAAGCCGAGCCGCTTCTAACAGACACTTTAGAAAAAACAAGTAACAGTAGCGCAAGCAAAGATGCTTATTCTCTTTTAGTGGTTGACGACAATGCTCAAATCACCTCACTCCTAGAAAATATTCTTTCCAACAAGTACATCATTCACAAAGCGCACCATGCAAAAAGAGCACTTGCAATCTTAGAAGAAGAGCGTATCGATCTCGTGATCAGTGATATTTTAATGCCTGATATCGATGGACTAACATTGTGTAAAACAATCAAAGAAAATATTCAGACCAGTCATATCCCAGTTATCTTACTCACAGCCAAAGTAGAAATAGAAAATAGAATTCAGGGTTTACAAGTTGGTGCTGATTCATACATTCCAAAACCATTTCATCCAGAGCATCTTTTTATTCGCATTGAAAAATTAATTGAGCGAATGGAGCTCGTTCGCAAGAAGTTCCAAAACTCGGCCTTCTTAGAACTTCCTCAGGTTTCTGGTATTAGCGATCGTGACGATGTACTTTTTTCGAAAATAATTCAGTGCATTCAAAATCATTTGAGCGAACCTGAATTTAATGCAGACAACATCGGTGATGAAGTAGGCATGAGCAAAGCTTCGCTCTATAGAAAAGTCAAAACGATTACAGGGCTAACTCCACACGGACTTATCAAACAGTATCGTTTGAAGAAAGCAGCTGATCTTCTTAAGAATTCTTCGATGAGTGTATCTGAGGTTATTTACGAAACTGGATTCAATAGTAGATCTTATTTCTATAAGTCGTTCAATGAGATGTTCCACTGCCATCCTAAAGATTTCAATTCAATCACCTCAGCAGTCGAAAGTAAAAAATTATAAATAAAAACATGATGTCAATTAATCTTGGGGTCATTGGTGCTGGTGGCTTCGCTCATTTTGCGACAACAGAATTCTTAAAAATTCCCGAGGTAAAATTGATTGGAATCTTAGATGAAAATGTATTCAATGCACAACGCCTACAAACATTAGATGGATCAGCAAAAATTTACGATTCAATTGAAAGTATTTGCAATGATCCTTCAATAAATCTGATCTACATTGCCACTCCTCCATTTTTACACCACGAACAATCGAAAGCTGCTTTGCTTGCCGGCAAACATGTAATCTGTGAAAAGCCTGCTGCAATTAAGTTATCACATGCAATTGAGTTAAGGGAATTAGCAGAAGAGAAAAAATTACTTTTTGTTGTGAATCTGATGCAGCGATACAATCCACTTTACGATTCAGTGACAAGATTGATTCAAGAAAAAGTGTTAGGAGATTTCCTTCATGGTTTTTTCGAAAACTATGCTTCTGACGAAGCACTCATTGAAACGCATTGGTTTTGGGATGAAAAGAAAAGTGGTGGAATTTTTATTGAACACGGTGTCCATTTCTTTGACATGTTTTCGGGCTGGCTAGGCGAAGGAAAGGTTGTTGCAGCACAAAAAATAAATCGAAAATCAAACCCTAATATTTGGGACAGATTTCATGCAACCGTTCTTTACAAAGATGGATTGGTCAATTTTTATCATAGTTTCGATCAGCCCAAAGTAATGGATCGACAGGAAATGCGCTTACAGTTTGAACGTGGGGAAATCACATTATACGAATGGGTTCCAACACAACTAAAGATGACGGCTCTTTGTGATGATGAAAACTTGGCTAGTCTACGAGAAATATTTCCATCTGCTAAAATAGATTTCGTAGAAACTTATGACCAACCTCACATTGCACAAGGTCGATTCAAAGAAATCAAATACAAGTACAAAATCAAATTAGATACAGGCGACTCAGTACAAAAACAAACGCTTTATCAAGAGTTAGTTACTAAAATGTTTGTCGATCAACTTAGATGGATAAGAGATAAATCACACATAAGAAAGGTTGATCAAGACAATGCTGTCTCCTCTCTCAAATTGGCAGAAGAAGCTGAGTCTTTATCAGTAAGGCTATAGGCTCGCCTTTTGAGTACTCTTTGCTAAAAACCGACTTACCTGTGTTGACAGTTTTTTGTGATCAATTAGATGGATGTCAATTCCATTCTCTCATAAAAATGACCATTCAATAAATTTTTGCGCTATCGTATAGACTGTCCAAGCCGATTGAAGAAAATGTCGGCTCTTTGTTGCATATCTATCCAATTTTTATGAAGCAAAGACTATTTGTATCTCTTATTGTCATTTTCCTATTCTGCTCAAATCAAACCATTGGGCAATCAATTTCTGATTTCAACCCCAAAGAAGGAAACGTGGGTTCATTGATCACCATTTACGGCAGCGGGCTTGCTAATATAAATATGGTGAGCATTGCTGGAACTCCAGCACAGATTGTATCAAGCTCCATCATTGATACAGAGCTTATCGTCATGATAAAGCCTGGAACAGTTTCTGGAAAAATCTCTTTGCAGGGTCCAGGTATGCCTGTAGAGTCAACCAGCCTTTTAACAATAAAATCATTCACTGCTTATCAGCTCCCAACTAATTTTAGTTCTTCTTTTTTTGAACAAACCTATATGAATTCACTTGATGGAATGCAAGTGGGAAGCAAGTCCGTAGCCATTTCAGCTGATGGAAGCTATGCCGTCATGGGTGCTCCCGGTGATGGATATGGTAACGGGTCTGTGTGGGTTTATAAGAATACGCCTGGGGGTTTTGTTAAAGAAACTAAACTTGTGGGCAGCAATGCAATTGGTTCTGCAAAACAAGGCTATTCTATTTCCGTTTCTGCAGATGGCCATACTGTAGCAATTGGAGGTATCGGTGACAACTCTTGTCAAGGTGCGGTGTGGATTTTTAGAAAAGTGGGAAGCAACTGGATTGAAGAGTCCGAAACTTACTGCTGTTATTAATCCAGGTTTAGGGTGTGGTGGACTCGGTACTTCCATTTCTATTTCAGCAGATGGCAACACAGTTGTAGCAGGATCGCCCACGGATAATAACAACGTTGGATCTGCGTGGGTATTTAGGCGTATCAATAGTACTTGGAATCAGCAAGGAACTAAATTGATTGGTTCAAACTATGTAGGTCAATCAGGAATACCAGGACAAGGTCCAGTTGGTCAAGGTAATTCAGTATCTATTTCTGCTGATGCCTCAACTATTGCTATCGGAGGTCCAAGTGACACTGGTGGATATGGAGCCATTTGGATTTTTACTAATGTAAACGGGATTTGGACACCTGGACAAAAAATTGCCGCAACTACAACTACTAGTGGATTAGGGAAATCAATTTCTCTTTCTGCAGATGGAAGCACTCTGGCAGCGGGATCGAATGGAAACAATAATAACGGAGGCACAAGAATTTTTACGCGACTAGGCAATTCGTGGAATGAGCAAGCTGTCCTAATTCACTCAGGAGATAATGATTTTTCTCAGGGCAGATCTGTATCTCTTAGTGCTGACGGAAAATCACTCGCTGTAGGACAGTATAAATATTTTGATATCGTATCTGGGGCAGGGTACGGTGGCGTCCGCTTGTATTATTTTGACATCAACAGTAATACTTGGAAGGAATTTACAGGTGCAAATTTTTTGACTCAAAGTCAGCCCTATGATAATCCGGGAGAAGGTGCAGGTAAGTCTGTCTCTCTCTCTGCCAATGGGCACCATCTGATTACAGGTGGCCTTAATGAAAAAGGAGATCAGGCAATTTTGTGGGAATATTCACCAACTCCACCTCCGTCTGTTGTTGGGTTCACTCCCACTATTAGTACTTCAGGTTTGTTTGTTAAGATATACGGTCAAAACCTGGGTAGTACACAGAAAGTAAAATTTATTGGGATCGAATCTCAAGAGGTATACGTGATAGGCGAAACGGAAGTACAAGCGAGGCTGGCACCAGGTGTTGCAGGTTCTGGTAACGTGTATATTTCCACTTACGGTGGTGAGGTTGTAGTTCCAGGTTTTACTTATGTTGAAAAACCGGTGATCACTAATGTATCGCCTTTAACTGGCGGCCCAGGAACCATTGTAACAATCACAGGCAACAATCTTCTTCACACATCTCAGGTAAAACTTGGAGGGACTCTTGCTGATTTTACAATTGTCGATGATCACAGTGTCACTATCGTTGTTGGAAGTGGAAGTTCGGGTGATGTCACATTGACAACGCCAGCAGGCAGTTCCATCTTTGGTAATTTTGTATTCCAAACTCCAGCACCAGTTCTTAGTGATTTCAACCCCAAGTCAGGAAAGCCTGGAGACATTATTACACTGACAGGCTCCAATCTGCAATGGATCAACCAAGTTACCTTTGGTGGTGAAGCACCAAATCAATCGATAAATGTTATCGACAATAATACTATCACAGTCGTGCTCTCGTATGGTGCTACTGGTAATGTGATTGTGAGTTCGCCTGGTGGACAATCATCTTTATCAGGTTTCAGTTTCATACCCCCTCTACCTAGTATTGCAACATTCTCTCCTTCATCAGGACCAGTGGGTACATTAGTAACCATTTACGGCACAAACTTATTTTTAGTAACGTCTGTAAAATTCGGCAATACTGATGCACTCATCTTACGTAAAACGGATTCAGAAATTCTCGTTATGGTTATGCCTGGAACCAATACCGGTTTAGTCACTGCAAAAATTTCTAGCATCTCAACAACAAGCAATTCATCTTTTTCTATCACTAATTCATTGCTCCCTAATTCCCAAGAAGGAAATGGTCTTGTGCCTAACGACATAGTTGGCGCAGCACAACTAGGTGCTGCAATCTCCATTTCTGCTGATGGTAAAACTATGGCAGTTAGTGGGAATAAAGACAGCTCCAATAAGGGCGCTGTTTGGGTATATGCAAAAGATGTGAATAATAATTGGGTTCAACAAGGGGGCAAACTTACAGGCACATCTACTACTTCCTCTCAAGGAAATAGTATAGCACTTTCAGCAGATGGCAATACACTTGTTATTGGAGCAGCCGGATACAACAGTGATAAAGGTATTGCATGGATATTCAAAAGGTCAATGCAGACATGGGCGTTGAGCAAAACACTTCAATCAAATATTAATCTTGGTGCACCTCGCTTTGGTGCCGCAGTCTCAATATCTGCTGATGGCCTCACCACTGCCATAACAGGAACCGGAGATAACGGAGGGAAGGGAGCAATTTGGATTTTCGATTACACAAATAACGATTGGAGTGAAGTTGCAAAATTAGTTCCAAACAGTACCATTGGTACACCTTATATGGGCGGATCTGTTTCGATCTCTGCCAATGGAAATATTGTTGCTTCAGGAGGTGATTTTGATAATAGTGAAGTAGGTGCTGTTTGGGTGTTTGAAAAAAGTAATGGCGTTTGGAATCCGACAGGAATAAAAATCAAAGGAAGTGACATTGTTTCAAATTCATATCCTCATCAAGGAAAGTCGGTTGCAGTTAATGCTGATGGAAGTACAATTGCATTTGGTGCTCATCAAGATAACGTCAAAGGCGCTGTCGTGGTCTTTACAAAACAGAATAACGCGTGGACGCAACAAGGAACCAAATTGACTCCGACTGATTGGGTTACGGGTACGAATGTGTTTGGAAATTCTTTGTCGATATCGGCAGATGGTAATATCCTCGCTATTGGTGGGCCAGGCGATAATTTAAGAGGTGCTACTTGGATATTTTCTCGGACAGGAACTACCTGGAGTCAAGCAGGAACTAAAATTAAAGGACCATTGGATGGAGGGCAGGGAAATTCTGTTGCCTTATCATCTGATGGAAATCATTTGGTGTTTCCTAGTTTATCCTACAATTCATATCAAGGCATAGTGTGGAGTTTTGTTAACCAGAATTTTCAACCACTCACAACTCCTGTATTAACTTTTCAAGATGTCGTCAAATCAGCAAATGATTCTCCTTTTACAATTTCATGCGTTTCAAATTCTGCAGGCATTATTTCTTATTCTGTTGTTTCTGGCAACGATGTAATTAGTCTGACTGGAAATACTGTGAGCATAAATAAAAGTGGTTCGGCAGTAGTGATGGCTGCGCAAGATCCATCTGGAAATTATACAGCCGCAACAGCTTTGGCAACAATTACAGTAAACAAGGCTGATCAAACCATTTCATTTAACACTATTGCCATCAAAAAATACGGTGATGTACCTTTCGGACTAAACGCAACGTCCAACTCAAACCTTCCTGTCAGTTATGTTAGCTCTAACACATCTGTCGCGACAGTATCTGGAAATCAAATAACAATCACGGGCGCTGGTGTTTCAACAATCAGTGCAAGCCAACCAGGCGACAATAAATTTAATGCAGCAACAATTGTTACTCAGACATTGATTGTAACTAAAGCTCCATTGACGGTTCTCGCTGATGATAAGACAAGGGCATACGGTACATCTAATCCTGTTTTTACAGCAACCATCACTGGCTTTGTAAATGGAGAAACTATTTCGGTATTAAGTGGAACTCCTGCTTTCAGTACAACTGCTTTGTCAACCAGTTCAGCAGGAACGTATGCTATTACTACAGACATTTCTCAAGTAAGCGCTAACAATTATTCAATTTCAGCAGTCAATGGAACATTATATATAACCACAGCAGATCAGATTATATCTTTTGACGCTCTGCCTGACAAGCAATATGGATTGGCTCCCTTCAATATCTCGGCAACGGCTTCATCGCAATTACCAATAACCTATTCAAGCACGAACACTGACGTAGCAACAATCATCAACAATACCGTAACAATAACAGGTGCTGGAAAAACTACAATCCTCGCAAGTCAATCGGGTAACAACAATTACAATCAAGCAACAAGTGTAAGTCAGACATTGATCGTAACCAAAGCTCCTTTAACAATCCGACCAGATGACAAGACAAGAACTTATGGCACAGCTAATCAAGTATTCACAACAACCATTACTGGCTTTGTGAACGGAGAAACTATTTCAGTAATAAGTGGAACTCCTGTCCTTAGTACAAATGCACTTTCAAACAGCAAAGTTGGTGAGTATCCTATCATCGCGGACATCTCTCAAGTGAGCTCAATGAATTATTCGATTTCTACTATCGATGGAATCCTGCATGTAATAGCCGCTGATCAAACTATTAGTTTTGATGCTTTGCCAGATAAGCAATATGGTTCCGCTCCTTTCGCAATCTCAGCTACTGCTTCATCACAATTGCCAGTAATGTATTCAAGTTCGAACACTGACGTGGCAACCATCAGCAACAATACAATAACAATAACAGGTGCTGGAAAAACAACAATCCTTGCAAGTCAATCGGGCAACAATAATTATAACTCAGCTGAGTACTTTTCAGCAATTAATCGTGACGAAAGCTCCCTTAACGATCCGAGCTGATGACAAAACAAGAACTTATGGCACGCCTAACCCAGCATTCACGGCATCGATTACTGGCTTTGTAAATGGAGAGACCGCTTCGGTATTAAGCGGGGCTCCTGTACTCAGCACAACTGCTCTGTTAAACAGCAAAGTTGGTACATATCCTATCGTAGCAGATGTTTCTAAAGTGAGCGCTAACAATTATTTAATTTCCAATGTCAATGGAGTGTTGTACGTAACACCCGCAGATCAAACCATTAGTTTTGATGCAATACCAGCGAAAACGGTTGGCGATCCATCTTTTCAATTAAATGCAACTGCTTCCTCGCTACTCCCAGTTAAATATGCAATTGTATCAGGTCCTGCAATTATCGCGGACAACAAAATTACAATGACAGGAGCCGGAGTTGTGACTATGATGGCAAGTCAAGATGGTGACAACAATCATTATCCCTCAGACGATGTAATACGGAATTTCTGTGTTAATCCTCTGAAACCAACAATCACGAAATCTTTGAGCGACCCATCTGGGCAAACATTAGTTTCGAGCAACCCAGAAGGAAATCAATGGTATCTAAATAATTCTCTTATTCAGAGTGCGACCAGTGATATTTATTATGCCACTCAGATTGGAGAATATAAAGTGGTGAGCAGCGTAGACGGATGCATCGGGGAATTCTCTGATAATTATGGCCTAACGGTAATTACTGGAATCGAAACGTCTGCAGAGTTCAGTGCCTATCCTAATCCCGCGATTGATCATTTGACTATAACAGGTCTAAGTGAAAATAGCAAGAGCAATATTTACTCAGCAACAGGTAGTGAGATAAAGCTGCCATCACATTATGCAAATGGTGCCTTAGTTCTCGATTTAAGATTTGTTTCAGCTGGGGTTTATCTTGTCAAGATCACGGACAACAAATACACACGAACAATCAAGTTCATCAAAAATTAGTCTTAATTCATTTATTGATAGCAAACGAATCCTCACTTGTAGACTTATGAGTGAGGATTTCTTTTTTTTTCTTAAGAAAAATGCAATTGCTATAAATGCAAAAAGAATATTGAAATCAAGAAGAAATTGGAATTCCAATTATCATCTAAACTAGATATTCAAACAAGTTCTCTTGTTGATTTACCAAGGTGTAGTTAAGGTGATTTTCCTCCATACGCTGGAGTAATGAAAAAAAATCATTTTTAGATTTTACTTCTATTCCAATAAGAGCGGGACCAGTTTCTTTATTATGTTTTTGTATGAATTCAAAGCGTACAATATCGTCAGTTGGACCTAGAATGTGATTAACAAAATCCTTCAGAGCACCTGGCCTTTGTGCAAACCGTACAATAAAATAATGTTTCAGTCCCTCATGAAGAAGCGAGCGTTCCTTTATCTCTTGCATGCGGTCAATATCGTTGTTGCCCCCACTTAAAATGCAAACTATTTTTTTCCCTTTGATCTGTTCCGAATACTGATCCAACGCTGCAATAGATAGTGCGCCCGCGGGCTCAGCCACTATCGCATCCTCATTATAAAGTTCAAGAATTGTAGAACATACTTTTCCTTCTGGCACCAAAAGCATTTCCTCGATGCCATCTTTACAAATAGAAAAAGTGAGTTCACCAACCTTCTTCACGGATGCACCATCAACGAATTGCTGAATTTTCTCAACCATCACTGGCCTTCCCGCTCGCAACGCTTCAGTCATTGAAGGCGCTCCTAACGGTTCTACTCCGATCAATTTTGTTTGTGTGGAATGCCTGCTAAGAAAATTTGAAAGACCTGCACAAAGTCCACCACCACCTACAGGCGCAAAAATAAAGTCGATGTTCGGCTGTTCTTCAAAAATTTCTTGTGCGACAGTACCTTGTCCTTCAATTACTTTGAAATGATCAAATGGCGGAATAAATATTTTGTTGGCTGAAACCGTATACTCGCGCGCTTGTATTTGACATTCATCAAATGAGTCGCCCTTCAGCACAACCTCGATCTGATCACCACCAAACATCTTTACCTGATTAATCTTCTGTTTGGGTGTAATTGCAGGCATATATATAACACCCGAAATATTAAGCGCCCTACAAGAATAGGCAACACCTTGCGCATGATTGCCTGCGCTAGCACATACTACACCACGCTTTCGCTCTTCAACACTTAAACTTTGTATTAGATTATAAGCACCCCGAATTTTATAAGATCTGACCACCTGCAAGTCTTCTCGTTTCAAATAAACTTCTGCTCCAAATTTCTGAGAGAGTTTGCGATGAAATTGTAAAGGAGTCTTCAACACAACATCCTTTAGAATTTCTCGCGCTTCATTAATGTTGATTTTATCTGGGGTCATTGAAAATATAATTTGAATTACACTTAATTAGATTTTATTCAATACGTATCACCGAGTTAATAATTAAAATAAGCGAGTCTTTGAAAGCCCTTAGGTTCGTTTATATAAAACAAAACTGCCCCGAGATTTTTCGAGGCGGTTGATTTATTTTAAAATCGAACGATTACCACCTCTGGTGAGTCAGGATGATAATAATAATGACTATCAAGTTCGCGTTTATGAATTTTTCAAAAAAAACCTTTACTGCCGTCTTCATAAGACAACGTTGACGATTTTTTATTTCTTCTTCAAATATTTAGGGAAAATATTTTACTGGGCTGCGTAATCAAATCCACTACACGTCATTAGCCTATCAAGTATCCTGAAATTTATCTAATCTACGAGTGGTCTTAAGTCAGGCATAAAAAATAAAAAACCCACTGATCAAATGAAAAGTGGGTTTATCAGAGGTTCCGAGCGGATTCGAACCGCTGTAGGAGCTTTTGCAGAGCTCAGCCTAGCCACTCGGCCACGGAACCAGTATTAGGCATTAGTCATTTAAGCTTCAATCCAAAAATAGGAGTTGATTACCTAAATGCCCAATGCCTATCCAAATTATTCGGCTTTAGGAGTTCCTTTCATTTTCTCCTTAAGTGCACTCAATGCTTCGATATCTCCAAGTGTAGATTTTTCTGACTCTTGGTTGATCTTATCGATAGTTTTGCCTTTAGGAGCTGCCTTCTTCTTAGGTGCTGCAACTGTTTTCTCTTCTTCAGCAGACCACGTTGCTTTCAAGCTCAACGTGATACGTCTGTCTTCTTTAGAGAACTCAAGCACTTTGAAGTCGTATGACTCTCCGATCTCTGCTTTTGAACCGTCTTCTTTTGCAAGATTTTTCAACGAGCAGAAACCTTCGATACCATATTGCAATTCAATAACAACACCTTTATCGTTTTTGCTAATGATTGTTCCTTTGTGAATTGAACCAACTGTAAAGATTGTTTCGAAAGTATCCCAAGGGTTTTCTTCAAGATGTTTGTGGCTCAATGCAAGTCTACGATTTACTGCATCCAACTCAAGCACTTGAACTTCTATTGAGTCTCCAACTTTAGTAAATTCAGAAGGATGTTTGATTTTCTTAGTCCAGCTCAAATCTGAAACGTGAACCAAGCCATCGATTCCTTCTTCAAGTTCGATGAACAAACCGAAGTTGGTCAAATTGCGAACGATTCCTTTGTGACGAGTACCTACTGCATATTTTGAAAGAACATCTTGGCGTGTCCAAGGATCTTCAGTCAATTGTTTAATGCCAAGGCTCATCTTACGCTCAGTACGATCGATTGTCAACACCACAGCTTCAAGCTCATCTCCTACTTTCATGAAGTCTTGAGGATTGCGCAAGTGTTGTGACCAGCTCATTTCAGATACGTGAATCAAGCCTTCAACACCAGGTTGCAATTCAAGGAATGCGCCATAATCAGCAACATTTACAATCTTACCTTTCACTTTAGAACCCACCACTACATCTGCAGCAAGTGAATCCCAAGGATGAGGCGTAAGTTGCTTCATACCCAAAGAAATTCTCTTCTTCTCTTCATCGAAGTCAAGCACTGCCACTTTCACCACCTGATCAAGTTTCAACAACTCTTCAGGGTGGTTGATACGGCCCCATGAAATATCAGTGATATGCAACAAGCCGTCCACACCACCAAGGTCGATGAACACACCGAAGTTGGTCATGTTCTTGATCACACCTTCAAGTACTTGTCCTTTTTCAAGGTTGGTGAGGATTGCCGCTTTTTGTTGTTCAAGATCTTTTTCGATCAACACTTTATGAGAAACAACTACGTTGTCGTTAGTGTAGTTGATCTTCACTACTTTCACTTCAATTGTTTTATTAACATAGATATCGAAATCGCGGATAGGCTTCACATCGATTTGTGAACCAGGCAAGAAAGCTTCGATGCCAAAAACATCTACAATCAATCCACCTTTTGTTCTGCGTTTCACAAAACCTTCGATCACTTGATCTTTGTCCAAAGCTGTCTGAACGTACTCCCATCCTTTCACCAACTTCGCCTTTCTGCGAGAAAGAATAAGCTGACCCATTAGGTTTTCACGTTCTTCAATGAACAAGTCAACGATATCACCAATTTTCAAATTGGTCATGTCTTTGAATTCAGCCAATGGTACAAGTCCATCTGACTTAAATCCGATGTTCAGAATAACATCACGGTCATTGATACCAACTACAGTTCCTTGCACCACTTCACCTTCGTTGATTGAAGTTATTGCACCTCCATATAGTTTATCTAACTCGCTGCGATCTTTTGAAGAATATCCTTCTCCAAAGCCTTTTTTATCGTAAGCTTCCCAATCGAAGTTTTCCAATGAAACATTCTGAGTTGAGGCTTTACGAGCAGTAACATCTTTAATGATGCGGCTGATACCTTCTTCCTCTTCTCTTTTCTTTTGAGCTTTGAAAGCAGCTAAATCATCTTCTTGAAGCTCAACTTCTGCAGTTTTTACGTCTACATCGGCCTCAGCACCTTTAACTGCCAATGCCTTTTTTGCCTGGCCTTCGCCTTTGGTTGCCTTTGGATCTTTTGCCTTAGGCGTTTCTTTCTGAACTTTTGCCATAAAATTTGCCCTGATTACTTGCTGCGTGCCGGGCTTGCAGGCAACAATTTTGGTTAAACATTGCTGTTTTAGCTAAAAAACAGCCCTACCGGTTTCGGCAGGGCTGCAAATGTAGGCAAATTTGGGGGGAACAGAAAATTTATCGCTGTTGCGGAATATCCTCACTCTTCAAGGTACCAGCAGCGTATGCTAGCATAACCTTCTGGAATACAAGTCTGTACTCAGCTTGCGCTTTATCGGTTTGTGCCTGGACTAAAACCTTGTTCGCATTGGCATATTCCACAAAACTGGTCACTCCAAGCATAAAACGCTGCGACTCGAGGTCCATAGCAGCTTGCGCATACTCCAATTTATCTGACGAGATTGAAAACGTTTTCTTGGCGCCTTCAAAATTACGGACTGCGCGGACAACGTCATTTCGGATCTGCATCTCTGCACTCTGTCGTTGGACTACAGCATTTTCGTACAGCACTTTTTGTTGTACATAAAAGTTGCGATTCTGAAGTCCTTGAAACAACGGGATGGAGAGTTGAAAACCATATTGCTTATATACATTGTTACGTTTGAATTGCTGTGAAAACGGCTGTGGATATTCCGAATTGGCGTGAGGACTATAGGTTGATTGTGTAGCAAGAGAATAACCTGAGGCAGCCGCTGGATTGGAGACGATAACCGTCTGATAGGTTGAGTCGACAATCCGAGGTACGTTATGCTGATAGTTGTAAGATGATGCATAATTAAAGAATGCGGATAATGACGGCATCATCTGTCCTCGTGCAGAGTACATCGCATACTTATATCCTTTTTCATTTTCCAAAGCGCGTAAGTAATCGGGACGATCTTTCTTTGCAGATTCCGCCATTTGTGTGGGGTCAATCATCTCTTTTCCGATCAAATTGATATCCCAGCTCGGTGCTTCTGTCTGAAATTCGATAAACGGATCCATCAACAGTGTTTGAGCCAGCAATGCTTTGTCGTTTTGCCAAGTGATCTGAGCCTGGATATAAGTCAACTCGGCCGCCTTCGTTAAGGCACCTTGGTTGAATTCATCCACGGGCCCCTTGGCACCCAATTTCACTTGTTCGGATATCTGCTGTAGAAGCTTATCAACTGTGATCCAGTTTTCCTTCGCAATGCGCATGAGTTCTTCATCCACCATGACTTGGAGGTATTGTGTTGCAACGGTGTTCATCGCATCTTGAGCCGTACGCTTTACATAATAGGCTTGTCCATTGAGGAGCGCGGAATATTGGCGGATTGCATTCACTCTGGAGAATCCGGTGAACAAATTCATGTTCATATTGATTGAGCCAGAGACGTTATCCCGAATACCATTTACCACACTACCAGTCTGTGAGTTGAATGAATTACCATTGAACTGAGAAGCTGATGAATTAAGTGTGACCGAAGGAAGTGCACCAGCGATCGATGAGAGCTTCTGCATTTGACTTTGCTCCAGATTGTTGCGCTGAGTATTTAATAACACCGCGTTCTTCATCGCCATCGCAATCGCTTGCTCAAAAGTGAGGATGCTCCTCGGTGATGCTTTGCGCAATGAATCAGGATTCTGTGCTGAAACACTCAGTACTATCGCAAAAAGCATTAGGCTTAATAATATACTTTTCATCATCTATCTCATTTTTAATTTCTTATCTCACTTTTTCATCGGCTGCAACTGCGCCATCAGCTATTCGAACTATTCGCTTTCCTCGTCTCGCATTTTCTTCGGAGTGCGTTACTTGAATGATGGTTATCCCTTCGTCATTAAGTTTTTCAAAAATGTCCATGATTTGTTTGCCTTGATCGGAATGAAGATTGCCTGTAGGCTCATCGGCCAATAAAAGTTTTGGCTCGCCTACAATGGCTCGAGCAATTCCAACTAATTGCTGTTGGCCTCCACTCAATTGCTCGGGAAACAAATCTTTCTTCGCCACCATATTGAATCGATCCAACATTTCTGCCACCAAACTTTTGCGCTGGTTGCCATTCACTCCTTTATATAATAATGGAGTTTCAATGTTTTCATAAACAGTCAGCTCATCGATCAGATGATATGCTTGAAAAATGAAGCCGATGTAGTTTTTGTGCATTTCACTTTTCTGCTTCTCTTTCATCTTGTGCACGGGCTCATCAAAAAAGTAATATTCCCCAGCGGAAGGTTCATCGAGCATGCCGATGATATTCATTAGTGAAGATTTACCCGCGCCACTTGGGCCCATGATGGTTAAGAATTCACCTTGTTTTACCTCAAGGTCAATTCCCTTTAAAATAAATGTGCGTTGAAACCGTGAATCAACGTATTTGTCAATGTCTGTGAGTTTAATCATAGTTGCTTGTTTATTGCCCAAAATAGTGCCAGCTAAAATTTATGGAATAAGACGCAAAAAAGCGGTTTTAGTTGCCTAAAGGTCGTCCGTAATTGCAAATGACCGTCCGAAAGCGGATATTTTAGATAGCTACTGGCTGATTGCTGGTGGCCATTAGCGAGAGCTAAAAGACTATTGGATGTAATACGACATCTACCCTTCTATTGAGTCTTAGTCCTTGGTGGGAATCATTGGAGTAAACCGGGTTTTCAAGCCCCCAATCTTTGATGTGAATTATCCTTTCGGGGATGTCTTTATTAAGGAGTAAGTCAAAAACCATTTGGCTGCGCATTTGCGAAAGCCATTGATTGTATCTTTTACCACCAATATTATCTGTATGACTGATGATTTGCACTTGGTATTTGTCGAGCAAATTGGGAATGGAATCAAGCCAGCGAGAAAGTTGTCTAGCTTGCTCACTGTCGATGTAATAACTTCCTCCTCCAAAAAAAATGCTTTTGCTGATTTCTTTCGCATTGACTTGGGCGAGAACAGTCGAAGCCAACGAAAATAAAATCAAAAAAAGATTTATTTTTAAATAGGCCAATTTCACAAAGTGAATTTACAAAAAAGATGAACCCTTTTTATACAGTTTTACACGGATATGAAACGGTTAGATCCATCCTATTTATTGGCTCGATTTTCTTTTCCGAAAAGGGATTTTCTCAAAATGATAATCAAACCATTGCGCCAGAACTTGTAGGCAAGTGGTGTTATATCAATATGACAACAACGAATGACGCGATTACCAGTTCTTGCATAACATTAAATGATGACGGAACTTTTGAAGCTTCTTTAGACAGAAGTACTCTGCCTCGCGGCATTCAGTTTCCAGCAATTCAAGACAACGACTACGGAAAGTGGTGGGTGGTTGAGTCTCGAATTTTTTACAAATCGTCAACCAACGGTCAGGGAAATTTCTTTTTTGAAAAAGTGAATCACCCACGACTCGACCACACACCCATGATCGTAATTAGCGGAGTCTCCTTCGCTACTTCATCCCCTAGAGATCCTTGGTAATAAAATTTGTCTCAATATTTTGCTGGCTGTCCAGTTGCTGGCAGTGATTTACGAATGAAGTCTCTGATGTGTTCGTTAGATGTTTCTAAATCTTGCGCACGCAAATACATCATGTGGCCACTTCGATAACCTTCAAAACGCATGCGATCCTTCATCTTGCCACTCGGATCGATTTGCCACATCGTGTACTTCGCTTCGAAATAAGTAGTTGCTCCATCAAAATATCCTGACTGCACCATCAAATGCATGTAAGGATTTTCAGCCATAGCTTGTCGAAGATTTTCTCCAGTACGATCGTCTTTGTTGTCCCAAGGATGAACAGGACCAAACATATTGTATTTGATATCGGTTTTGTATTTCAATACATCGCGCAGATAATAATTGATAGCGGGCGTAAATGAATGAAGCCATGAAGTAAGCTCAGCATTATAATCTGGCGATTCGCCCGCCTGCATTTTGTCTATTCCAAGATAACGAGAATCCAAACGTCCGATGGTCAAATCTTTTTCACGAAGTAATTCTTTCCAGAAAAATTGTGTAGGGACAATCAGGTTATGTTGCAAAATTGATTTTTCAGATAAGCCTGAATAACGAGACATTTTGCTAGCAATCTGTTTCTTTTTTGCATTGTCTATAAATCCGCCTTTTGAAATTGCCGGAATCAATTCATCAATTGTGAAAGCTTCAACTTCAGGTAATACATCATTCAAATCTTTTTTCTGCAAATCTTCTGGCAATGCTTTTTGATACCACGCAGCAGCCGTGAAATACGGCAATGACAAAGCATCATTTACAGGACCATCGCGTTTAATGCCGAGTTCTGTTGGTGAAACTAAAATCACACCGTTGAGGTACATCCAATGTGCATTTTGCAATTCTAGCGCCAGACCTGATACTCTTGTCGTTCCATAACTTTCGCCAATCAAATATTTTGGAGAAGTCCATCTTCCATTTCGTGAAACAAAAGTGTTGAGCCATTCGGCCAAATATTGAACATCAGCATTTACTCCAAAAAAAGTAGATCGCTCAGCTTTAGTATCAAGGATACGAGAGAAACCAGTGTTAACAGGATCAATGTAAATGATATCTGCTACATCAAGAATTGAATGTGGATTGTCACGAACTCCATAAGGTTGAACGGGGTATCCTTCGTCATCAATGTTCAACAATTTTGGTCCAGTGTAAGCAATGTGCATCCACACTGAAGCGGAACCAGGCCCACCATTAAAAGACAATACCAAAGGGCGCTTGCCTTTGTCCGTCACATCAGTACGTTCATAATAAGTGTAAAATAAAGAGGCAATCACTTTTCCTTCCTTATCCCAAACAGGTTGCGTTCCAGCAGTAACTCTATAGGGAACAATTTTTCCTTTGATCGTTACTTGACTTGTGGATGTCACAGCAGACTCAGCCGGCAGCGATCTGTCAAAAGGTGTATGCTCAGTCTTTGTTTGTTTATCTTTTTCTTGAGCAAAAGAAAGACTCATTTTCAAAAGAAAAATCAGAAGTAGAGTGTTTTTCATAACCATAAGTTTCGTGATTGAAAACGTATAGTTACACGATTGCTTTCGAAAGCAAAATAATTTTAGATAAGAAATTGACCGATGGTCAGAAATGCATTTTCGTTAAAAGATGATTTTCAATCAAAAAACAATCATTCAATAACGGTTTTGAATTGCCACATGCCAAGTTCACTTTGAAGAATCAAAATATATAGCCCTGGTGTAAGGCCATCGAGTGAAATTGAGATGTCTCCATTATAACTTTCTTTTGCCACAGGAGATTTTACATTTTGACCGAGTGTGTTATAAATCAAGAATTTCTTGTCAGCATTTTGTAGTTCAGGCGGCACTTGTAGTGTCACAAATTTTTTGGCTGGGTTAGGATAAAGGCTAAACTTACCCAAAGGCTCAATTGCGTCAATAAGGTTGGAAGTGAATTTATACCAGTTCAAGTTCATTCCCGACTGAACAATTTTTACTCTCAAACGCGATGGCCCAGCTGTCAAATTTATTTTCGATGTTGTACTTCCCCATGTTTGCCATCCTCCAGTAACAGGAAGATCAATATTCACGGAGTTAAGTACATTCACTCCATCGTCATCAAGCTGTTGAACCTGAACTGTTCCAACGCTTCCATAGCAGGCACTTCGAACTTCTATTGTATAAGAGCCTGTTCTTGCAACGCGGATGTTATAATCGAGATAATCACCTGGATCACAATATCCCATGTCGAGGCCGAGGCCCAAATCTGAGCATCCTTCAGGAACCATTCCGTTATTCACGGTGTAACTCTCTGCTTGGATTGTTCCTGGAACGGCAACGTGAATTGGTAAATTATTTTTTATTACTAAATCTGTAAATGATGAAAGTGAAGTGCCATCTGTCGATTTGATTTTTGTTCCGGTGTAACTCACTTTGATGGTATCTGCATCAGTGACTTTTTGGTCAATGTCAAACGAAAATTGAAAATTGTTTGCCCCACTTACTGCCAAATTTTTAATCGTTACTTGCGATCTGTTGACAGTACAAATCAAACTGTCAAGAGCAAGAGTCGCGGGGTCAATGCTTTTGTTAAGGCTCACCATTACATTAGGTGTGCTCGGTGATGTTTCACCTGCTACAACGTTAAATGGAAGGTCACTTGATTTACTACTAATCGAAAAGTTCATGAATCCAAGATTCATTCCTCCTTTATCGATAACAACTTTTATTTTTTGTGCTCCTTTTGGAATGATCACATTCTGAAAATTATATGTGCTCCACTTTTGTGCACCACCTGTTGAAGGCAAGATTGTTGAAGGAACAATAATTTGATCATTGGCCATTATTTTCAGCTTTGATGTAGCATAAGCCGCTGCATAGCGAATCCCAATAGTGTAGCCTGCCAACGAATCTATTTGAGAGGTGTACTGCATCCACTCTCCGTCTTGAATCCAACTTACATCATAACCATTGCTTACTTTGCTTGTATCTTGAGTTGCTTCAATATCAACTCCATCATTGCGATAACTATTCCCTTGATTCCAAACCGTAGTTACGTTGGTTGAAACGTGATAGTCTGCAACGTCCAAATCATAGTAAGCATATCCATTGCTTCCCAAATCAAAATCAGTTGAATTGATTTTTCCTGGAATGGAATTGTTTGAAAAAGGAATCGTGCTATTCGTGTTCCTCTGGCGGAACATCGCATCGATCACGTCTTTGTGAAATATGTTATTACTTATCTTAAGATTTTCCGCTTGCTTCATTAAGGCATTTGTTGCAAAAGCAACGGTAGGTTGAGTTCCTCCAGATTGCCAGTAATTGAGTAGCGTTCTATAGTCTGGCTCCTCTTTAACGGTAAGCGGGTCTACAATTGATTTTATTTTTTTCAACGGCCACCAAGCCCAACCTATGTTATTATTTTCGACAAGAGTGATTGCGTCTTTAAACCATTGATTTGAATTCTCTCCAGATTCACCTAACCACAATGGCACATTAAATTGAGTTCTCAGATTGAGTGCATTTTGTATCGATGACACATCATTATTCGACCAATATTTATGGAAGCTCACGACTTGATTATTGTCCCACGTATAGAAGCCAGCATAATTATTTGCCCAGCAATTGCCCTCACAAAAAATAATATGCTTTGTATCCACAGTTCTGATTGCCGCGGTGATGTCTTTATAAATTTGCCAGAGTGGAGTGTTGGCCGTTTCATCACAACCGTTTTGATTTTTTCCTGCCGTAAAATTCCAATTGGGCTCATTCAACAAATCATAACCACCAACCCACGGTTCATTAGCATAGCGTTGAGCCAATTTTGTCCAAAGTGCAATAGTCTTATTGCGGTTGTCAGTACTTTCCCAGAGCGAAGGCAAAGAGGGATTGCCATCTGAAATAGAAATGTCTCTTCCTTGTCCACCAGGTGCAGCATGGAGATCGAGGATGACATAGATTTTATTTGCCGCACACCATTTTATCAAACTGTCGATCATTACAAACCCTTTGTCGACCCAAGTGTTGGCTCCCTGAACCGGCTCTTGCTGAATAGACAAAGTGAATAAGTTATAATGCATCGGCAATCTAATCGAGTTGAAACCCCAATGTGCTAACGAGTCAACATCTTGCTTCGTAAAATGATTACTTAACCAAGCATTGTAAAACTGATCTGTATTTGTTGCGCCAATTAAATCTTGAATTCTAGATCGAATATCATGTTGGGTATTTGCAAAATTTGCAGTCTCCATCATGTATCCTTCTTGCAACATCCAACCGCCCAATCCCATGCCCCGGAAAAGTATTTCGTTATTAGAATCATCTACAATTTTCTTTCCACTGACTTTGAGAAACTGCGCATGTGTCGAGAGTGTCAAACCAATCACCAAAAGACAAGCTGTACTGAACGTTTTAAAATATTGCATTAAAAAATAATTTATCTACCAAACATAAGTTCCCGCTGCTCCAGCCTGAAGAGAGGCTGATGCATTCATCGATTTATAATTTATAGAAAAAGTTTTTGAAACGTCACTTGTGTTAATGACTATCAAAACCTTTTTTCCATCTGGAGTTTTGTAAGCAACATTGTACAGGTCATCAATGATGTTACTACTAATTCTTACAGAACCCGGACGCACAAATTTTGACGCATGAGCAATGATGTAATACGAAACATTGCGAGTCACACCACCAGAAGCGCTGTTGATCGTCAGAGCGCCTTGGCACAAGGTACATCCACCGATTGTATGAGGATTAAAACCTTCGTCAGCTACAAGATTCCACTCAAGTACATTTTTGCTCCAATTGCGGGGAGCTCCAACAATTAAGTTCTGCAAATGCCAGCGTAAGTCGCCAGCAAAATTTCCATTGCCACTTGTCCATTGCTCTGTGAAATAAACACTCTTCATTGGATAAGCATTTCTAACTGTTGAGAGAGCACTAATGTCTCCCAAATACAAATGAAATGCTGAACCATCAATAAATTGGCTGGCCGCATTATCACTCAAAACGGAAAGCGCATAATTCGGGTGGTCACAGTTATGATCAAACAAAATAATTTTTGTTTTTATTCCTGAAGCGCGAAAAGCGGGACCAACATATTTTTTTATGAAAAGTTTTTGCTCTTCAGCCGTCATCAACAAACTAGGTGTGTTGTCTGGATTTTCCGGCTCATTCTGAAGAGTTACCGCGTCAATGATAATCCCCTGTTGCGCCATCGCCTGAATGTATTTCACAAAATAGTTTGCATAAGCCTGATAATAAGCTGTATCAAGGTGGCCTCCTTTTGCATTTTTGTTTGTCTTCATCCAAGGTGGTGGTGACCATGGGCTTCCTAAAATCTTGATCGCTGGATTTAACTTAACAATCTCTTTCAACACAGGAATCAAATAAGAGTTATCTGGACCTAAGTTGAACTGCTTCAAGCCGACATCAGTCTGACCGGAAGGTAAGTCATCATATGAGAAAACATGGTCGTCTAAATCTGAAGACCCAATACTTATTCGTAAATAACTGATACCAATTCCATTATTTTCAGTTGTAAAAAGTTCTTTCAATAAACTAGATCGAGTAGTTGAGTTTAGTTTTTGAATCATCAATTGTGCGCTTCCGCCAGTAAGTGTGTATCCAAAACCATCCATGGTTTGATATTGTGTAGCGGTATCAATCGTAATTGTTGAGAGTGAACTTGACTGGTTGTTGAAGTTGATGTTTGCGGTTTGAGCAAACAAACTTGATTTGTCTGGATTCGTGAGCCAAACTTTTATCTGAGGAGCATTGGCAAGCGAAGAATTCAGCGAAGATTGTTCAGTTGATGATGTAGATGCGCTTGCCAGAGGGAATAATACGACAATACAAATTCTTTCAATCCAACTGCTCCAATTCGGCACAAAGAATTTCATAGGTTATCAATTGACAACAATCGTAGAAATAGAATGAGGCAGTGCTTTAACTTTTGCTGCTTTATTCATCATCCACAAAAAATATGGAATTTCTTTTTCGCTGTCATTCATCACAACAACCACATATCTCCCATCCTCACGTGTGAAAGCAGTTGTCTGCAATGGCATGCGACTTGATGAACATGAAATTCTTTTCGCATTCTTGCCCAAGAATTTTGAAAAGTGACCAATGTAATAGTAGGCGTTCGTATAAATCAATTCACCTGTTTTGGTATCGGCATGAATAGGTGCAATGCAAAAATTGCCAACGTGATTGGGGCCTCCTTGTTCATCGAGAAGCACATTCCAATCCGTCCAAGCAACAGTTCCATTATTCAAATCGTTGATAATTGAGCGACCATATTGCTCACCCAGTTTCCAATCAGCAAGTCCACTTCTTGTAAAAGGTGATTTACATCCTTCAGTGAACACTAAATTTTTAGATGGCCATGCTTCATGAACTCTTTTAACATTGTCAAAAACTTGACCGCCACCGCTCCAATCTTCGTACCAGTGAAATCCAATTCCCCAAATATATTTTGAAGCAACTGGATCGCTGAACAATGTTTGTGCGCGTTGATACATCATATCGCGGTTATGATCCCAAGCAATCAATTTGCAATCTGACAAACCATCTTTCTTTAAGGTTGGGCCCAGGAAATTTTTTACAAAATCACGCTCATCTTCAGCTGTGTAAATACAGCTTTCCCATCTTTGCTTTGCCATGGGCTCGTTTTGCACGGTAAGCCCCCAGATAGGAATGCCTTCAGCTTTATAAGCATTTATGAATTTCACGTAATAGTTGGCCCAAGCTTGATAAAACTCTGGTTTCAATTTTCCTCCATGGAGAAGATCATTGTTGTCTTTCATCCACGCTGGCGGTGTCCAAGGACTAACATAAGTATTGATGCTTCCACCGGCTGTTTCAATTGCTTTCTTTATAAAAGGAATTCTAAATTTTCTGTCGTGATCAATGTTAAAAGATTTCAATTCTTTATCGCCATCGCTCACATAAGTATAACTCGCGCTACTAAAATCACAGCTATTGATATGAGTTCTCGCCAATGTATATCCAATTCCTGAAGAAGGATTGTAATATGCATTGAGTAATTCCTTTTGTTTTGCTTCTGAAAGTTTGGCAAACGTTTCAGCACTTGCATCGGTAAGCGCCCCTCCAATTCCAATCATGGTTTGAAATGTTACTGATGGATTGACGAATACACAAACTTCAGTTTCAAGTGGCTGACCATGCTCTTCAAACTTGAGCGTGTCTGATGGAGTCAATCTGAGGTTTGTTGAATCAGCTGTTGTATAAACGTAAGCCTTCTTATTATCAAATGATATCTCAGTTATGACAGAGTCACCTTTTGATTTCTGAAGACAGGAATAAAGACTGAGAGCGAGTGGGAATATTAAAATTATTTGAGGTCTCATTAGTTTGCAGTTAGTTTAGTTGAAAACAATTTTCGTTCTCGACATTATTTTCATCACTGAAATACTCGGACATAGTCAACATACATTCGCTGCGGAAAAGTGGTAGTGTCATCCGGAGGACCTGGCCAATTGCCTCCCACAGCCACGTTGAAAATAAAAAATTCGTCCGCATTGAATGGATAGTTTGCCGGAGCCACATTCGATTGATTTGTAAAATTCAAATACAAATTGTCATCAACATACATTTGAATAGTGTCTTGTTTCCAAATAGTACTAAACACGTGAAACTGTTTTGAGAAATCGCCTGAAGACAAAGTATATTGATGGTTTCCATTATTCTGCAGAGGATTTGCGCCTGTGCCCCAGTGCATAGTGCCATAAACTGTGTTGGGCGACTGACCTACTAACTCCATCATATCAATCTCGCCACAAGCAGGCCAACCCACGCTACCGATATTCGTGCCCAACATCCATAATGCTGGCCACATACCTTTTGCCACAGGTAACTTTGCGCGAATATCAATCCGACCGTACTTGAATGTTTTTTTATTTCCAGTATTAATCCTTGCTGAAGAATAATTGAATCCTCCAATCGACTCTTTTCCGAGCTTCAATTATCAGATTACCATTGGAGAGAAAAACATTTTTTGTAGAGTTTGTATAGTATTCAAGTTCGTTATTCCCCCAGCCACCGCTACCATTTCCTGTTTCAGGTCCCCACACGCCTAAGTCCAAAGCTGATTCGGAAAATTCATCACTCCACACCAGAGTATAATCAGAATAACTGGATGGTGTAGAGTAGCCTGTGTTATCAGTTGGAAGATATGAACCATTCTCTGTGACTAGAGTTCCAATTGCAGAAGTAGAGCCTAATGCGCAATCAACAGGATTTGATAGTTGAACTGTAAACGTAAGATTGGGTTGACGCAAATCTGTTGGGTCACCTTTGATTTGTACATCAATATATGCTGAAGATGTATTTGCTGGAACGGTAAGTGTCCCCGAAGCCTTGACGTAATCGTCAGGTGAAACTGCAGTTCCGTCAATCATAGAATAATCAACCGAAACGTCCTTCGAAATTTTCTTACTTAAATTAAAATAAAACCTCATGGTGCCATCAGCCGTGCTTCTTGTTTGGGTTACACCCTGAATATTCAAGACTGGAGTTGCCACAGGTGTTACGCTGTCACTCTTGCTACAAGACAAGAGTAAAGTCAATGAAAAAACTGAAACAAATAATTTATTAAAGCTCAAACGGGTTGTTTTAAACAAATTCATGTATAAAAAAATTATTCAACTATCAGGTAATAAAAATGGAGGTGGTGTGCCTCCATTTTTACACTACCTATCTAAAACCAAAAAATTCAAATTTTAACCATTAAAAAAATAAACCTAAATCTTCTAATCATAATTCCGCTTTAAAAGCGAATGTCCACCAACCCCAGCCCATGTTAGCGGCTATAACAAGTACGTCTCCAGTTGGATCTTGAGTCATGGATATTATATCATAAGTAATTGATGTAACAGGACCACTTGTTACCTCCGCGTTAGTAGTCACCTTTTCTAGTCCCATGTGCGCACCAAGGCCGATAACAGTAATCTGTCCTAGTTTATTAACTCCTCCTCCAGGAATGACTGCATAACTATGCGTGCCTGATCCCCAAGGCGCTTGTGTTGCGGTAAAGTTGCTTTCTGGCTCACACGAGTGGGTTTGGTTCCCCATGTAACCATCGTCATAAAAGTCCCCATGACTATTATAGATGAAGGTATATGCTGATCCGAAAACAAAAGTATATTCATCATCAAACTCACAAGCTCTATCCGTTACATCGCTTGCACCATTGGTCCACCATGATCCATCATTGGGCCCATTGGGGCCAACTTTATATGCACCAGCATCTGGAAGGAGTTTCCATACTTTTTGAGTACAAGAAGCTAAGAAGCCCAGCGGTGTAGTTTCCTTACATGCATCTGGATCAGGTTCAGATGTTGTAATATCAACCGAAGTTGAATCCATACCACCATGGCCAACAGCCAGCATGGTAATGGTGTACTGTCCAGGGAAAGTAAATCTCATATTAATTGTATCTCCTTTTAAGCTCGTAAAAGTCTTGAGACCCATGCCTGGAATTTTCCAATAAGCGATAGCATCAGAATTATTTATCATTGAAACCGTATAACCATCGCTAGCCACCGTGGCTGTGAACTGGGCTTTCGGTAAACCTCCTAAGCCGTGTTTCCCTACATCAGGGCTACAACCAAACAGCAATGCAACACTAACAAGGGAGTTAAACACTGCTCGTTGATAATATATCTTCTTCATAATTTCTATTATTAAATATTTTTTAATTATGGATTAATAGCCTGGGTTTTGCTTCAGCTTAGTGTTGCTTAGCTCAAGAAGTGGTATTGGCAAAAGTTCATGCTTCCCAGTCTGAAAACCTTTGAAAGCTAAAACTGTTGCCGCTTGTCCTGTACGTATCAAATCAAACCAACGATGGCCTTCTGTAGCTAATTCCAAGCGCCTTTCATTGTAAACACTGGTGAGTGTTGCAGGTACGGAACCTAACCCAACACGCGCCCTTACCAAATCCAAATTAGTTTGTGCTTGACCAGCACCTCCACCAGCGCGTAAAACAGCTTCGGCTTCCATCAATAATACATCAGCATAGCGTATTTCGATGTAATCATAAGGAAAGTTCAAAACGCCTTCCCCGCCATTCAAACTTACATATTGCTGAAGAGGTGCATATTTTTGAACAAAGTAGCCAGTGTTATCATAGCCTTTCACATAAGATGCACCTGATGTTGTAACTAAGCCATTGGCGTCTCCATCAATATTTAATACAGTGTATGGGTAACGTGGGTCGGTACTCATGAAATTAGCAAAATCAGGAATGATAGTGTTAAAGCTCCAACCACTGCTATACTTAGGGCCAGTGCCCGCACCGTAACCTCTCGGGCCTACTAATGTAGGATACAAGTTGCCTGAAAAAGGATCTTGTCCCCATTGAGCAGCCTGCTCAGAAGAATGTATAATTTCAAAAACTGATTCACTGTTGAATTTTTTATCTGGACTAAAAATATCAGGAAAATTAGGAAGCAATGAGTACAATCCGGAAGTGCGTACTTGTGCAAACCAACCTGCAGCTTCGGTCATTCTAGAATTATCGTTGTTCCATCCTTCGCCACCTTCAGTCAAAATCACTTTGCCAAGCAGTGCCATAGCAGCACCCTTAGTGACACGTCCGTTTTCGTCAGCAATCACGGTAGATGGTAAAACAGGTATAGCATCGGTCAAATCTTTTTCGATTTGAGTCCATACATCCGCTTGGATCAGCTTGCACAACAGATTTAGCTTGATCAGGTGTGATCGTTGTTAAAAGCAAAGGAATGTTTTTAAATAAACGCACCAAATCAAAATAGAAGCGTGCTCTCAAGAATTTTGTTTCAGCTATGTACCTCGCCTTAACATCATCAGCCAATCCTGGTATACCTGCATTTAGCTTTTCTAAAACTAAATTAGCTCGGTAAATACCCTTGTAAGCAGGAGCCCAATAACCGCCCGAAGGCGTAGTGGCCTGAGTGAGTGTATAGTTATTCCACACTTGCCAGGTCAAATTATCGGTAGAGTTTCCACCACCCGCATAACATTCATCACCTGCCGCATTCAGCGGAGCTTGGCGGGAGCAATACCAGTTGGTATTATCCGGACTGTTATCGGTTTCTTCAGATACCACTGAATAAACTGATACCAAGGCTGCGAAAATCTGATCAGGAGTTTTATAATAATTGACTTCCAAATATTCTCCTTTCGGCTGCACATCAAGGAAGCTCGTGCTACATGCTACTGTCATAAGCAGCACGCTTATTGCAATCGCGATTTGGCTTAAATATTTCTTTTTCATTTTGATTATATTTTTCGTTCTAAAAATTAGAATGTCACATTAAAACCTACCATATATGACCGTGCTTGCGGATAAATACCGTGGTCTTGACCAAACAGACCACCTCCGATTTCAGGGTCATATCCTGTGTAATGAGTGAACGTTACCAGATTGTTTACCCCGATATAAACTCGAGCATTTTGAATAGATGCTTTGCTCAACAAAGATTTGGGAAAATTGTAACCCAATTGAATAGTTTTCACACGTAAGAAAGCACCGTTATCCAAATAGAAATCAGATGGCCTTGAAAGATTTCCGTTTGGATCAGAATCTGTCATACGAGGATACCAGTTCGATGTACCAGGGCCAGTCCAACGACCCAACGCATTGGTCTGATAATTTGCAGTAGGAATATCCAACCTGCGGAAGCCTCTGTAAATTTTGTTGCCAGCTACACCTTGCGCAAAAATTTTGAGATCAAAGTTTTTGTAAGTAGCTGAAATTGTAAAGCCAAACATATAAGTCGGTGTTGGGTTGCCAAGGAATGTTCGATCATTGTCATCAATCTTTCCATCACCATTTACATCAGCCCAAATTACGTCACCAGGTTTAGCACCAGGCTGAAGCATATTACCCTCCTTGTTCACATAACTGTTGATTTGATCTTGAGTTTGGAAGATTCCCAATCTCTTGAAACCATAGAATTCATTGACTGGTTGACCCACTGTTTTGCGGCTGATTTCATAAGCGCTTGACTGAATTGAGCCGTACTTGAGGAATGGGTTGTCGCCAATGTCAGTCACCTTATTCGTTACATAAGTGAGATTGCCCTTGAGGTCTATGCCCACTTGACCTATTTGCTTCTTATAACCCAGTGAGATTTCAATACCATGGTTTTCCATCTTACCTACGTTTTGCCAAGGTGCATTGGCTGCACCAACAAATGCTGGCGGGTTAACTTGCATTAACATCCCTGATGTCTTTTTGCTGAACACATCCACACTCAGACTAAGGTTTGAAAGGATTTGTGCGTCAAAAGCATAGTTGATTTGAGAAGTTTGCTCCCATTGCAAATTTGGGTTTGCAATAGAATACGGGAAAGAACCACCTACTAGTGTCGAACCACCGAAAGGATAATATCCTCCGTTTATTACGGATGTATATTTAAATGGCCCTAGATTATCATTACCGTTAACACCATAACCGATTCTCACTTTGAGGGTATTTACTATGTTGTTTTGAGGCCAAAAATTTTCAAGCGAAGGAACCCATCCTGCTGATATCGATGGGAAAATTCCATAATGGTGATTTGCACCAAAGTTAGAGGATCCGTCTCTACGGAAAACGCCAGTCACCATGTACTTACCTTGGTAGTCCCAGTTGGCACGAGCAAATATTGATGCAATTTTATAATCTTGGTTTTCATAACCACCTCCTTGAGTATTACCTGCAGGTATACTCCAATTCATAGAGGCAGTACCAAAACTATTAGCTTGAGGAATACCAGAAGTCGTACCCAAAGTGCTATTAACTCCAAAACCCTGATTGAGTGTTCTTGCCTCAGTACCTACCATCACGCTAATATTGTGATCATTGAATGTTCTTGTGTAAGAAACTGTGTTGTTCCACACCCAGTTAACTCCTTTGTTCATATTGCGGCTAAAAGTATTGGCCGTGCGATTCACTGAAGTAGCGCTCAAGTAATAATAAGGCCTGTAAGAATCGCCACCCCAAATGCCCATATCAACACCGGCTGTACTTCTAATTTTCAATCCTTTGATAGGTTCAATTTCAAGATAGCCGTTACCTACAATTTTGTCTCCCCAGCCATAATTGCCCTGTTGAGTTTGAATGTAACCAAGCGGATTAACCATCTCTTGACCGACCAATGGAGAAATACCATACGGGTTTCCGTGCGCATCCCTAACTAAAAGATTTGCGTCCGTCCCTTGTGGGTAAGGGCTTTGTGTAAGCATTGTAGGATCTGTCACAACAACAGGTGTCATGGGGTCTAAGTTGATAGCAGAACCTAGCACTCCACCATAGTAGCCGTTACCATCAAATCCAGATTTGCTTTTGGTATTGGCATATGAAAATGTTTGACCAAAGCTCAACCAATTATTGATTTTGTGAGTAGAGTTTAAGCGAATAGAAATCCTTTGGTAGTTAGAAATGGAGGTGGCTACAATACCATCTTGCTTAAAGTATCCCACCGAAGCGAAGTAAGTAGATTTCTCAGTACCACCGCTTATACCCAATTCACTGTTTTGAATATAGGCGTTGTTGTTAAAAATTTGACTTTGCCAGTCAGTACCAGCACCTGAAGCAGCCGCATTTGCAAAAATGCCTCCTGGATTTGAAGGTGAATAATACCCAACACCAGCAGGAGTTTTGCCATCAGCAAACAACGACTCATTACGCAGTGTAGCGTATTCACTTGCATTGAGCAAGCTCATCTTTCTTGCTGGGCCTTGTGTTCCAAAATATGAATTGATATTTACGCGGAGAGCTCCTGCTTTTCCTTTTTTGGTGGTAACCAAGATGACACCGCTGGCAGCTTTTGTTCCATAAATCGCAGCAGATGCAGCGTCTTTCAAAACTTCAATAGATTCGATGTCACCCGAACTTAGGTAATCAAATCCACCGGAAATAGGAACTCCATCAACTACAATCAATGGATCAGAGTTGTTAATTGAAGTAACTCCACGAATATTAATCGATGGAGAAGAACCTGGTTGACCAGAACTTGAAGTAATCATCACACCAGATGTCCTTCCTTTCAAAGCATCTTCAACCCGGGGATTGGGTATGTCTTGAAGGTCTTGAGATTTTACACTCGAAATTGCACCTGTCACGTTACTTTTCTTTTGCTCACCGTAACCAACAACTACAACTTCTTCAAGTGAAGTAACATCAGAGCCTAAGGCAACTTGAATTTCAGCTCTGGCTCCGACAATAACTTCAGACTTGGCATAACCAATAAAAGAGAATACCAAGACATCGTTGTCAGATGACACATCAATGGCGAAGGCGCCAGAAGCATCAGTGATTGTACCATTGGAGGTACCCTTGATAATGATGTTCACACCAGGCAAACCTTCCTTGGTGTTAGCATCCTGTACTACGCCCTTTACCGTTCGGTTTTGGGCTTGAGCCATTCCCCACAACAGGGTACAGCAGATAATCATGGATATTCTAAATCCAGATCGTAACCGTAAAAATTCTCGCATGATTTAGTTAGGGTTAGGTTTTTAACTAATTGTTTAAGTTCTAACAAATCTAGGTTAACACTGCGAGAATCTCAATTTAACGTATTGATCATTAGATGATTACAATTGATAATACGCTTCAATCACAATAATAAAAACCTCATTTTTAGCCAAAAAAAGCAGATATTCTTGCTTTTTGCCGAAAACGATTGATACGCATTTTTTTTTGCAATCGTTTGAATCTTTATTTCGATATCTGTAAGAATATCAGAAAGTTATATTGTGAATCGCGGTTTGTAAAAAATTTTATTTTTTTGAGGAAAAGCCCCTAATGAGCAGATTTTCAGCGAATTAGTTTTTAATATTTTTTCCTAAATCAACCAAAAATAAGGGAATCCCAGCCCTCCAAGTGGCGGTTTTTGCCAGATTTCATTCTTTCTCGCATTGCTTTCTTGATCTTGGAGCTGTACATCCAGCAAGTGCTTTGTCTAATCTGCAAGATCTCGGAAAGCTTATGTGATGAAATCCTACCACTGGAAGAGTAGACCAAAAAAATCATATAAAAGGCTTTATTAATAGGAAGCCTGGTGTTTTGAAGAATGGTATATGCCGTCACGGATTCTTCATACCCGCATCGTGAGCACCTTCTGCTGTAAGGACTCCGTCCTTCACTATAATTGGAGTGGTTACAACGTTTGCACCAAAATCCATTTTGCCATTTAATGGAGGCTATGAACTTAAAGCAGCTATCATCATCTGGATAAATGGTACTGAATTCCTCAAAATCAACTTCCTTAGATAGTATGCGCGCTTCTTTTACTTCGGCTACATCATGCTGCAGTTGAACATTGTCACGCTCCAAGAGTCTGTTGATTTCGGCTATCTCATCTGCTTGTGCAGCAAGTTGATGGTTGGCTGATTCTAGTTTATGGTTCTGTTCTTCAATCAGAGCAAGGTTCCGGGTGATCTCGGCTGTCTTCAACTGTACTTGCTCTTCCAACATTTTATTTAAGTTGTCTTTGAGTTTTTGGTTTTCACTCAATTGCTTGATCGTATTTAATTGCGCTTCATTCTTTTCAAGCCGCATCACACGAATCTTATCACTGATCGCGAATGAAAGGAGTAACATCTCAATCAGGAAACTGAAGCCGAGACTATAATAAGATAGCTCTCCGATTGGTTTCCAATCAATATTTATGTTTTCAATTCCTTTATAACAAATTGCTAATGCAACGAAGGTGTATGCGGCAAACATGAATCGAGCTGGTGGATATTTCTTAAAAAAGAAACCTCTAATACTAGCGTAATAGATTGCAAAAAAAGGAACGATCTCAATAAATCTAAAACTAAACCACTCCGGCTTTACAGTAAGCCCTGCAATCAGGAACAAAGTACGAATACCAAAAGCCCAAGCGAATAGCCTAAGAAGTGGGTCTCGGGATTTTCTGAGGTTCAGCAGTGATGAGGAGAAAATCATTGCAGCTGTTGAAGCGCAATACAAAAACAAATTGGGAGCATAATAATTAAACGCTGGCCACTCAGGCCATAGGTATTGAAAGCCCACGCCATCAGCACTCATTTCGTAGAGTCCCAAACTCACTAAGTATAAAATATAATACAGGTAATGACTCTCACGAACCGCTATGAACATTAATAGATTGTAAAAACTGAATACTAACATCATCCCATAAAAAATTCCGAAGAAAAAGTATTCATCTAAAGCGTAGTGAAACAACCAACTTTCTGATCGCAAAACAATCATTACATCTGCTCGCTGCTTTGATTTCACTTTTGCGTAATAGAAAACTTCATCGTCACCGTGCTTGTCGAGCGGAACGATAAAATTCTTATGCCAAACTTTTCTGCTATTGAAATCAAATTCATCACCCGCTACAAAGCATTTGAATTTATGATTGGCAACCGGCATGTAGAACTCCAAATGATCTATGGTTTGATCGAAGAATTCTGCTGCCCAATCTTTCTTGGTTAGACTATTGTGTTTTATTTTAATTCGAAACCAATAAGCGGAAGAACGATTGATGTTCTCGGGCTTGTACTTTGTATTTTCAGTAAACTTATTGGTAAAACTTTCTGAGGAAATCTGATAAACGTCAAGTTTGCCTGTAGGGTCTTCGAGGTATTCGATCTCACGATAAGTAAATATGTGTTGATCTACGCTATCGATGACTGGCACAACCGTTTGAGCAATACACCAGCCAGGGAAGCAACAGAAAACAATGTGGAATAACTTCTTCACTAGATTCATCAATAAATCAAATTTCAGAAATATTTTCGGTAGAAGTAAGAGATAAAAAAGAAAAGGCAGCCATTGCTGGCTGCCCCAAGTTGGCCCCAAAACTTACAACCCTAACCAACTTTGTCTTTCGAAATCTTATAAATCTCAGTTCTTAAATATCTTTAAATACTGACCGGCTCTTCTTCATGTATTTCTTTATTCTCGTGCTGAACAACATTTGAGTCTGATAATAAACGACCGATTAACTCCACGGTAATTCGCTTTACCTCTGAAGAGTTTTTAAAATCAAGAATGACCTGGAGAACCTCATAGTCAATATTGATACAGTTACTTCCATCAATAAAAACTTTACTTCCCACTGGAACTCTACTCAGTTCCTTTTGAATTGCACCTTTGCTGAAGAAATAAATCTGTTGAGCCAATTTTATTTTCACATGCCATGTTCCTTTGTGGTTTTCGATTCTAGAAGTGTATGAATTCTGAAGACTGCTTCTTAGTAAAATCAGAATTGCAACACCAGCGCCCATTGCAATTCCTGAAAGCAAGTCAGTGACAACAACACCAATAACTGTAATTATAAAGGGAAGGAATTGCTTCAAGCCTTGCCTATATACATCGACAAATTCGGTTGGCTTCACCAATCTAAAACCAACTACCAATAAAATAGCTGCGAGCGATGCAAGTGGCACTAAATTTAAAATGCCAGGAAAAATTGCAACACACAATAATATCATCACTCCATGTGTAATAGTTGCAGCCTTTGTTTTTCCTCCAGCCTGAATATTTGAAGAGCTTCTTACAATGGCTTGAGATACCGGCAGACCTCCCAGCAATCCAGAGACTATATTCCCGGCACCCTGAGCTATCAACTCTTGGTCTGTATTTGTTCTTTTCAAACCTGCGATCAACTTATTTGTTGCCTCTACACACATTAAAGATTCCAGGCTAGCAGTGATCGAAATTGCTGCTGCTGCTAGCCAAACATCTTTTCTGAATAATCCAACTGAAAATTCAGGTAGTGTGAATTGAGAGAAAAATTCAGATGCCGTCTTAGACACCGGCACGCTCACTAAATGCTCAGGTTGGAGTGCGAGATTTGAAAAAAAATGTGATAAGCTCAATTGATATAAGATTCCAACACCGACAGCAACAAATGGCCCCGGTAAAAATTTTAAGATTGGATGTAATCGTGAAATACTTTTCTCCCAATAAATAATTATGATGAGTGAAAGTACACACACGAGAATAGCACTTGGCGTAATCGCACCAAGCATTTTATATAATTCAGAGATAGTGTTTTCGCCATCATTTTGCTGAAAAGCAAGATCTCCCAAATAATCCTTATCATAACCTATCGCATGGGGTACCTGTTTGAAAATGATAATCAATCCAATTGCGACAAGCATTCCTTTGATCACGGAAGTAGGGAAGAAATGAGAAACGAATCCCGCTTTAGCGAAACCGAAAAAAATTTGAAACATTCCCGCAAGCACAACGGCAACAAGAAAAATTTCAAATGTTCCTAACGATGCAATGGAACTCAGAACAATAACTGTAAGCCCGGGAGATGGGCCGCTCACTCCTATGGAAGAGTTACTAATTATTCCCACAACTATACCTCCCACAAAGCCAGCAATGATACCAGAAAATAATGGCGCACCACTGGCTAACGCTACACCTAAACAGAGTGGAATGGCTACAAAAAAAACAACCACGCCTGCAGGCAAATCATATTTGAAATTATTTTTAAACATCTGAAGGCTCTTTCGATTTCTAAATCTTTTGACTTTTCCGTTTTACCCTTGTGTTGCTTTTCAAAACGATACAACTCGGGCATCGATGAATTGTCTTTCATCGTCACTTTCAGGTCTTTGATAATTCCGCTACGGATATCGTAAACCCATCCATGAAGGCTCACACTTTTATTTGCTTGCCATGAATTCTGAACAATCGATGTTTTACTCAGGTCGTAGACTTGCTCTATCACATTGAGTTCAACAAATCGATTTTCTCTTTCAGCCAGATCAATGATATTATCTAATTCCATTTGATGAAGTCGATATACATCCTTGATATGTCTGATCCAGTTATCAATCAAACCAAACTGCTGCTGACCCATAGCTGACCTTACTCCTCCACAACCATAGTGGCCACAAACAATAACATGTTTCACAGCAAGAACATTTACTGCGTAGTCAAGCACACTAAGCATACTCATGTCGGTATGCACAACCATGTTGGCGATATTGCGATGAACAAATACTTCACCAGGTTGAGTACCCGTAATTTCGTTAGCTGGCACTCTACTATCAGCACAGCCGATCCAGAGCACAGGAGGTGATTGACCTCCAGCAAGTTTGTCGAAGAAAGCGGGGTCTTCTTTTAATTTTGAATGAACCCATTCACGATTGTTGCTAAGCAACTTTTGATAATAATCCATAAACTATTTTTTGTCAATGAAAAAATGAATGAAATTGTTTTGAGCGTACTTATTCCATTCTGTGGAAAAGCACATCACATGATCAACACACAAATTCTGTGTTGATGTAAAAAAAGAAATTATGGATTAAATCTTAGGAGGTGGGGTGATTACCTCAATAGGGAGATCATTAAAGATGTGCTGCTGCAATTCAAACTGCACATCATCTTTAACAGAAAACAGGCTCAATAATTCTGTGCCTACAAATTGGAAATCGTCAAAATCAAGATCGAGTAATGATAAGTCAACATCCTCTTCGCCTACTGGTGTTTCATCAGAATTAGGAAATGAATCTGTTTCACTAGCAACAACCAATTTCTTGTTTTCAGAGCTGACATAGCAAATGCGTGCTGTGAACACAACAAAAACTACAAGCAATAAAAGGCTGCTGAACTTTACCATTTTCACAAAGGTACGAAATATCTGCTAGCTAAGCTAAACGCCTGATGATGCGTTTGGTGGTATTTCAAAAAAAAGAGCTATTACCGACTGCCTTCACGTCGGCTCAACCCTTCCAGTGTCAAGCCAACATTATTTTTAATGCTAATCTTCTTTAAGCTTTCTTTAAAACGAAAATGAAATGGCCAGATAAACCATCGAATCTTCCATTTTGGATAACAACGTCAAAATCCATTTTCAATCTTTGATTCGTGTAGTCGATTGAAATAGTTTGTCCATCACTAAAACTTAATGTTTTTAGATCGTCCGAAAGCGCCCACTGACCTGATGCATCTGGAAATGCATACTACCATTATTTAAATAGTAACTGCCGATATAATTGCCAGAAGATTTTCTTTCAAATGAAATTGAAAAATTGGTGTACTCAAATGTCACATCTCCGTCAGGTTGATTCGTTACGCTTTCAACAACCCACGCAGAAGATGTTAGTAAATTAATCATGCCATCTTTCGGGCTTGTACTCTGTTTACTACAAGAGATCAAACTTAAAAATGTAAGCATCAATATTATTTGAACTTTAATTTTTTTCATCGATTGAATATTTAAAAGTATCATGTCCATTTATAAAAAAAGTGATTCAATTTTCTATTCCTTTATTATTTTGACAACAGCTTGCTTGCCATTGGAGTTTAACCTAAGCAAGTAGAATCCTGTATTTATTGTTGTTGCATCAATAGCAATGGTTTCCTTTTCGACATTCTTTTCAAATGCAAACATTTGTTTACCAGTGACATCAACCATTTGGAATAAAACAATACCTCTCCATTCATCGCTCAGCTTCAGATTCAAGATATTTCGAACTGGATTAGGGTAAACACTTACTCCTCTTACTTTTGCTTCTTCGGTAGTAAGAATGACATTTATATTTAATATCAATGTGTCTTTCACAACTGCACCATGCACATCAGATACTGCGAAGAATAATTTGGTGCTTCCGATTGATCTTGACTTGGATTTCAACAAGAAGGTTGATGACGAGGTAAACACTTCTACTGAATCAGAGCTACTAGTCAACGTATAAGTAATATTGTCTCCATCTGGATCAGCAAAATAATCGCTTAACAAAAATTTATTTAGCCTGCCATCATTGTCAATAGAGATCTGCTTGTTAGCTGCGATATAAATTGGTGCTCTATTGGTATGGGTGATTTCAACATTGAGCGACAACTGTCTCTCCGCATTGTATTCATCTTTGGCAACATATGAGTAAACGTAATTGCCAGCACTTCCAAAACTTGGAGTAATTGTAACGGTAAGTATTGTTCCGTCAAACGCATAAACCACATTCTGATAAGTTTGAATTTGATTGACCGTGAAAATATTTCCTTCAGGGTCACTTACTTTTATTTTCAATGTCAAAGTATCATGCTCTGCCACCACAATCTGATCTGGAACATTTCCGAACAATGGTGCATCATTCAGGTGAAGAGAAACAGGAATGTGAACTATTGGCACAACTGGATCATTCGTCTTCATGATTACCTGAGCAACCTGATCTCCACGTTGAGCAATGTTTCCATCAAAATGAAGTTGAATGGAAGATGAATTACCAGACGTGACTGTTCCAGATTGATTCGATGTGATTGTCAACCACGAAGCGCTAGCAGGGGTTTGTTCCGCTGCAAACATCATCCAGCCAATATTTTGAAAACCGCTGATGGTTTGAAGATCATACCACGTCCCTTCATCATTATATAAATATCTATTGTCTATCGTTTCAGAATCTGTAATCGCACCTTGTGGATAATTCAAACCAAGAGGATAAGAAACAATCACATAAAAATTTTCATTTGGATAAATCAATGCAGGTTTATCCAATGCTATTTGACGGAAAGAACCTGAATTATCTGAACCAGTACCGTTGACTACAATTGACCCTTGTCCAATTTTAACCGCGTCAGCAACAGATGTTCCTCCCGCTCTTACTTCAACATTTATAGTTATTGAAGCGACTGTTTCAGTTCTAGCCCAAGTTTCAACATGTGACATATTGAAACCCGTTGCTCCAGCATTGAATTGAGTTGCTATTACAGCCGGTGCACCACCACCTGTTCCAACGAAAGTATCAGGTTTCTCTTTTGAGGTATAAGAGATCGTACGGTTATAAGTAGCATCCGCTGCCGCAACAGGCTTGATTGAAATTTTTCCATCAATTTGTTTTAACAGATTATTTGCTGTCGTTGACATTTTTTCTTTTGATGAAGCTGTTGTAGTTACACGACCATAATCGATGCTGAGATCGTAAGTCAAATCAGATTGACCATTCGCATTATCAAAGGCAATGCTTTGATCATTTTGATCTGTAGTCAGATTCATATTTACAGCCACAGCAGTTGAATCGATGTTAAGAACTGGAGGATTAAAAGCATTTCCTTTCAAGTAGATGTTTACATCGCCAATAGTTGTAGTAAGCACAGCGTTATCAGAAAAATTTCCCGATGAAGTTGGCGCAAAAGCTGCTCGCATTTTTAACTCATCTCCAGGATTCACAGTAAATGTCGGAGTAGTCCATGCCCAAGGTGAATACAAACCAGAAATATCTGCCCATTGCCATTCAGGTCCGAACCATCCGTCTACAAGCGCCCACACCTGCAAACTCAGACCTTGTGTGCCATCGGACATTTGCATCCAGCTAATTTGCAAAGGAGCTGAACCTGTATTCGAAAAATGAACATCCTTATAGCTCGTGTTCGGATTTCCATATTGATCATATGTGATCATCTGGTTTCCAAAATCAACAGAATCTGCCGCGTCAAGAATTGCATTACCAAGAACAGTGAGTTGAACAGGCTTCTCCAGCGACTCGCTGCCCGGAACATTCGTTTTAATTTTAAGTGACTTGCTATATACTCCTCCATAGATATTTTGTGCATTAATTTTTATTACACCATTGAGAGTAGAATTTGCACTGACAATATGTTTGTTTGCTGGCATCACGATGAATGCCAAACCATTTCCATGGTCAAGCGTTTGGTGATCAGAAATTGCGACAGCATTAGTTTTATTTTGCTGCACACCAATCGCAGAGAAAGTTGAAGAACAGCTATTGCTGCCCTCCATTCTGTATTGGAACTTCATCGTTCCATTTTCGTACAAGAACACCTGCGCAGAGATTGGATCTCCCATTCCAAAGTTGTCAGACAAGAAACTCCATGTGATAATTACTTTGTCGTCATAGGCTTGATAAAATATACCGATGTCATTCTTTGGATAATTCATCAAGTTAAATCCAGCAAACGACCAGTAAGGCATGATGAAGGTCCCATCCGTATATGAGGTTGGAATGTTATCGGTAAATACCAGCACATCTGGATCTTCATCGAGCGAGATGATTCCATTGTCGCCAACTTTTAATTTAGTGTACGCCTTTCCATAGAATTCAAAAGGGAATGGCAGAGTAACGTCTCTCCAATAATCTGCTTTTTCAAAGTTGGTAGCAAATGGAAGATGTGTTCCTGTTTTGCGAATATCTATCCACTGATAGAAATCTCCGTTGTTGTGTTTATCAAAAGTGTAAGTTGCATTTGGAATGTTGCTTGAGCTTGTTCCTGTAGGAGCTTGATAAGTCAGCCACTGATCTCCCGTAACTACCACTTCCAATTCTCCAAGACCTGTGTTTTGAATATTAAAAGGAATGCTTACTGAATCCCCATAAGCAAGTGATTGTGTGATTGGCGAGAGATCAACATTAATAGCTGGCGCATCAATAACATTTCCTGAAACATAAATGGTATCATATGTTCCATCATTGTAACTGATGTTGAGCCAATCTTGCAACGAAGCCAACGTATTTGTTGGAATCGTAACAGTGTATTTTTCATACATGCCAGGTAAAATGTTGGTTGGTTGATTGCCAGCAAGCGTGAATTTATTTTTGATAAACTTCATGCTCTTCACTCCTAACTTGGCTGTGCCTGGGTTTTTAAGAACAAACTGACTTGACTTTACTGCTCCTTGAAATACATTTCCAAAGGCAATGGTATCAGTCGACAATTGCGCGACAGCTTTTCCTCCTGCAGTAATATTCAATTGAACAAGTGCTTGCTTCGAAGCATTAGCTGGATCGTTGCTGATGAAATTAATATAGCGAGCTATTAACCCTTCTGTAAGCGTGGCAGTGTTCATTGTCACATTCACAACAGAAGAGCTGCCTGGAGAAATAATTCCTGATCCGTTATCAATTTGTGTAATAACATTGGGACCTGGATAATCAAAGCCAAGCGCAAGGCCGCTATAAAGATTTGCTGGTTGATTGTAGTTACTAACTAGAATACCATCGCTTTGATTCATGTCTTCAATCAAAATCGCGAGACTTTGTTGAAGCTCCGTTGAATAGCCCATGTTGTCATAATAGAAACGGATGTTTCCATTCGAGAACAAAACCATTTGGGCCGTGATCGACTGGCCAACATCATAACCATCCCACACATTACTATATTGAACGATCACGCGATCAGCCAACACCTGATAAAATATTTGGCCCTGTGATACATAGTTGAAATGAGAACCTAACGGAGAAATATATCCTCTCGGGTTGTAAGGATTTCCAAGACTTGGAGAATTTAACGGGTTAACGCTGTTATCGAAAGTAGTGAATCCATTTCGTGCGATGTAAATAGTGTTCATGTTTTCACCGTAGTACGGGAATTGAAAACCCATGTCGAGTGTGAAGTAGGAATACTCATCTTTCACTACAGCAGTGATATCAGTTCCACTAGTTGAAATATCTTGAAAAGAATAAGTGATCGGGCTTGGATCACCACTATTGTTAGACCTTTTCTTGTATCCATACTTATGGTACGATGATGGCCAGTTGTCGCTGACGCCTTTCGTATCAAAACCCGGAACAAAATATTTTAGTGGATACGCTCCAGTATTTTTTACTGTGATGTTTGCATTCACAACATCGCCAATTGTAATCGAGTTTATTGTTTGAGTTGCCGGTGTGATTGTGATTTTTGAAGTCGCTGCACCAACACCGAACAATGGAATCTGATAGGTTTGATTTCCATCGGTGAATGTCAAAATATCGTTGATGTTACCCGTTGTTGTTGGTGTGAACTTCACTGTTAACACTACTTGATTGCGAGCTTGAATTTGCCAAGGCGTGTTACCACTGATTTGAAACTGACTACCAGCAATTGAGAAAGACGGATTATTGAAGTTCCCAAACCCTTGGTTGTCGAGAATGAGGTCCATCTTTTTTTCCGTGCCAACAAATACACTTCCAAAGTCTGCTATATCGATGTGCTTTATTTTCGGTTGATGTCCACTCACCGTCAAGTTTACAGGAATACGAAGCTCTCTGTTTTTAGCATCGTTGGAAGTCAAAATCAAATTTGCGCTATAGCTTCCATTGATCAATTGCGAGCCATCCGCTGTAAGCGTGGTCAATTCATTTTGACTACTCGCTACTTCTCCGGAAGATGGATTCAATGTCAAATACGTTCCAAGAAATTGATTGTAACTCGCAGCTACTATTGACCAAGCAAAATCTTTGCTTCCCAAAACATCTTCCAATCGAGACCACTTGTTGCCCATATCGAATGACATATAGCAATAAGTGGAGTAAGCCGGATCAAGTTCATAGCCAATTCCTAGTGGATACAAATTCCCCGCAGGCACATGAAATGCAACCCAAAATGTTGTGCCCGATTCAAAATAGAGTTGTTCGTTCAATGTTATGTACGCCCACATTTCATCTTTCGAATAGTTCGAATATTCTTGAGCATAAATTAGATTGTCTTTTGTTGGCTGATCACCTTGATACACTTCCATAATCACAGGTCCTTTCGCGGGATCATGCTTCAAGTACATTTGCACATTTGTAAGATTGAATCCTTCAGGTTGCGAAACATTAAATTTTGTAAGCGCGGAATTAGTAAGGCTAGTGTTAGTCTCACCAATAATATTTGTCGCATAAGATGTGTACTCGAATTCAACAGGTGTGAAACTTGTTGCAGCAGCTTGCACGTTTGTTTTCTTCCAGTTGCTGACAACATCATTCGCGGTCATTCTCCCAATGGACGTTGGCCCATTGCTTTTTGAAGGAGTTGGATAATGGAGAGATGAAGCATTAAAAGATAGCGTAGAATTTTTGTGACGCATCAAATGATCCCAACGCAAAATACCAGCTCCGTTATTTAAGATGGTGATATCGTGCGTTGCTGTTTGTGAAGTTTCCGCATCAATTGTCAAATCAATGCTCTGACTGTCCTCGTCCACAGCAATTGAAGGCCCGGCATTGGTAGTTGCTGAAGGAATATTGGAAAGCATGGAAACATTTCCCCATCGATCCGTTGATGTGATTGCGAAGTAATAAGTTGTAAGACCAAGTAGTCCATCGATTTCAAAAGAATACGAGTCTCCTGCTTTTTTTTGATTTTGAATTTGAAAAACTTTTGCGGAAGCCAGATTCGCTAAAGTGATTGGCTGCGTGTGATAATACAATTGAAATGAAAGTGGAACTCCATCATCCGCATCCATTGGCACAGTCCACGACACCGTTGCAAATTCTTGTGAAACTCCTGTTATCGTCAAGTCAGTGATTGCAACTGGTGCTGAGCCCAAATCATTTTTAATCGCAAGTGAAGCATCGATAGCACCACTACCAAGCATTCCAACATAATCGGGATTGTACTGATCTATATTCACAACTCCTGTTACAAGTTTGTTCCAGAGTTCCGCGTTTGTCATTTGCTTTGTGCGATTGGCGAGAGCAAGAGCGGCAATCCCCGACACATGTGGACAAGCCATAGAAGTTCCTTGCATGTAAGCATACGAATCGGTTGGAATTGTGCTCAACACTCCATTCTTGCTTCCGTAATCATCTTGATCTCCGCCTGGAGCTGCAACTTCTACCCAATCACCAAAGTTTGAATAGTCAGCTTTTTTCCATTCGGGTCCAATGGAAGAAACAGATAACACATTTGGATAATAACCCGGATACCACTGGTCATTTGAGTTGCTATTACCTGCCGCAAAAATTACAATACCACCTTTCATCGGGCTGCCCGGGTAATTACCAGCTTCGGCTACGAAATAATCAATCGCATCAAGCACTGATTGGTCATACGAATAAGGAGAAGTATAACCCCAGCTGTTTTGTGAAATCACGGCTCCATTATCCGCTGCATATATATATGAGTTCTCAATCTGACCTCCACCCAAAATCTCCATTGACATGATCTTTACACCATTGCCGCTTCCATTTCCACCTGCGATACCAGAAACCCCAATGCCGTTGTTATTGACTGCGGCTATTGTTCCTGCCACGTGTGTTGCGTGAAATTGAGGATCAATGGCTCCACTTCTGTTTGCAAAGTTGTAACCGTGAATATCATCGACATAACCGTTGTTGTCGTCATCTACATTTGGTTGCCCATTTAATTCTGCAAGGTTCGTCCAGATATTGGCTTTTAAATCTTTGTGATTCACATCCACACCTTGATCATGCACTGAAACAATAATATTAGAGGCACCAGAAGTTTTTTTCCACGCTTCAAATAGATTAATGTCCGCATTTCCATAACCCGTTTGATTTGTGTTATGATAGTGCCACTGATCCTTTAACATGGGGTCGTTAAATGGAAGCGCATCTTGGGTTGATGCACTTGGTGTGTACGGTGTGACGTTATATGGCGCTAATATTTTTTCATGTTCAACCTCCACATGCTGCACTTCTTTTACTGACTTGAATTGTTTTACTGCTTCGTGTGGATCTATATTTTCATCTATCTCCACGATATACCACAAGTGAAGATTATGCTTGCGAAGTTTACTTTCATTCTTTTCATCATAGGGAAACAGTCGATACATTTTTGTTGCCTTGTTATTTTTAGCAACAGCATCAAAAGCCTGAATACCCGTAGCAACTCCCTTGCTTGTACTTGACAATCTGCTGAAAGAAGAAGATGCCTCAGATGAGACTTTCACTTTTATTTGTCCAACATGCGCTCCATTTCTGAAAATCGTTTTCTGCGCAAACAATGCTGCTGAACTAAGTAGAAGTAAAGCAACTAAGAGAATTCTTCTGTTTGGGGGTAAAGAATATATCATAGATTTAGTTTAGGTTAGTTTAGTTAGGTTTAGTTAGGTCGATTTTGCTTTTTTCTTTGTTTTCTTAGCCTGGCTCGATTTGCTCTTTGCTTTTTTCTTTGCATCCATGGATGTCATGATTTTCAGCAATGCTTCCTGCTGAAGTTTCCTCTTTTTGATGAGCTCGTTGATAAACTCATCGGCAGGGCTGACCTGCGCCTTTTTCTTTCGTCTATTTTCTGGAGTATAACCCAATTGAGCTGGCATAATCGCTTGCGTGAAATCCGTAGGCAATTACGCGCCAAGGAAAGGCAGATGAATAAAATGAAGGCGCTACAAAATCACTACAGAACGCCAAAAAGCACCATAACTAAATCACTACAAGCTTTGAATTTCTAAAATTTGAAGAGTTTCGCAACGATTAAGCTTCAATCTCATCTAGTTGCGAAAGGAAGGTGACCAGATTGTGGTCAGTGCCGGTGAGGTTCAATTTCTTGCGGAGGCGAGTGCGAGCGACATCAATTGACTTGGCATTCTGGTGTGTGATAGCAGAAATCTCCTTTGTTGTCATGTTCAATTTCAAGAACGCACAAAGTCTACGTTCGCTTGGTGACAAATCCGGGAACCGCTCGTTAAGAACTTTATAAAACTGCTCGTGAACTTGCTGAAATCGGAATTCAAATTCCTGCCAAAGTTCGGGCTGCAGGTTGGCCTGCAAATCAAGAATTACTTTTTGAATTGAAGTCTGAGTTTCTGGCGATGCTCCATTTTTAATGTCCAAAAGTTTTTCTGACAAGTGATTGATCAATTCATTTTTATTCAGCAAGTACATGATGTTGATCGCAAGATCCTTGTCTTTGATTGCTAAGTCATTCTTGAGATTTATCTTTTCAAGTTGAAGATGAGCTTGCTCCAATTCTGATCTTTTTGTTCGACTTCGTTGAAGAAAAAATAAAAGAGTAACAATAACCAACATCAACACAAGTCCACCACCAGTCATCCAATAATAAAGTTCTTTTTCTTTCTGACTGGCTTCAATCATCGCTTGTTTTTTATCAAACTCGAATTGCATTTCAAGCTGAGCTATCTTACGAGTGTTTTCTTCGTTAAACAGACTGTCGTTCACTTGTCGTGCGTAAGCTAACGCATCGAGTGCATCTCTGTAATTCTTCTTTTTATAGTAGGCTCTATACAACATATCAGCAGCGGAGCCGACAGTTTGCCACGCGCCAACTCTTGTCCCGATGTCAATTGACTTATTCAAATTTTCGATAGCTGAATCGATTTGATTAAATCGATCGTTATAAAATTGACCGAGATTATGATGTGATCTTGCCAATCCAAACATGTCATTATTTTCTTTGCGCAAGCGCAACGCTTTCATGTAATAGTCAAGCGCTAGTTTCAGGCTGTCTTGATCTTCATAAAATGTTCCCAAGTTATTCAGGACATTAGCCGTTATCTCGTGCTCTTTCAATTGTTGCCCAAGCTTCAATCCTTCACTATAATAAATTCTTGCTGAGTCAAATTTTTTCGTCTCTTCATAAATAATCCCGATGTTGTTCATCAGGTTTGCTTTCACCAACAAAAGACGCTTGTCACTTAGTCCCTTGATTTCTGAATAATCTTTTGAAGCATTTAAGTAATAGCGAAGTGCATTTTTATGATCTCGTTGAAAGTAATACACCGATCCCACGTTGCCGTGAGCAATGGCAACCATTACAGGATCTGGTTTTTTTTGCAACACTTGTTGATACAGCTGCATTGCTCGCGCATAGTTCCCAAGTTGTAAATAGATGTTCCCTTGATTTAATTGACCAGCGAGCAAAAGGGAATCGTTTTTCAATTGATGAGCTTCCTCTATTACCGCGTTAGAGTATTCCAACGCTTCCGAAAGGTTAGTTCGCAAAAGCTTTGAAGACAAATCAAGTGCTATGCGGGCGTGTTGTTTTTTGTCCTTGGTCTTTATGAGCTCAGTCTTTAGGCTGTCCACTTTGCGTGATTGACAAAATGAAGTGTATGCCGCACTAAAGCATAATAAAAAACAGAAAAGTCTCGCCCGACCGAAAATATTCACTTAATCGTTTATTTTTTTCAAAGTTTAAGCAAATAAGGAATAAATAACGAGAAGCATGAAAAAAGCCACCCCGACATGTCGAAGTGGCTTGCTCTCCCTCTTGGACTTGAACCAAGGACCCTCTGATTAACAGTCAGATGCTCTAACCAGCTGAGCTAAGGGAGAATTTGGGAGTGCAATATTAGCGGATTGGTTTTGAATAGCCAACCGCCTCCAAAAAATTTTCTATTAAACCTTTGCCAAGGCCTGTTCCAAGTCTGCCAAAAGGTCTTCGGCATCTTCCACGCCCACGCTAAGTCTTATTAAAGAATCACTTAGGCCATTTTTCATCCTTTCTTCCTTTGGGATGCTGGCGTGAGTCATTGAAGCTGGATGATTTATCAAAGACTCCACTCCTCCCAATGACTCGGCCAATGAAAATAACTCCACGCTCTCCATTAATTTCTTAGCTTTTTCTAAACTATCATCTTTCAGCGTAAAGGAAAGCATGCCCCCAAAATCGCGCATCTGCTTTTTCGCAATAGCGTGATTGGGATGATCTGTAAAACCAGGCCAATAGACTTTACCCACTTTTGGATGCGACTTTAAATATTCCGCTATTTTTTTTCCGTTGGCACAATGACGCTCCATTCTAAGATGAAGTGTTTTTATACCTCTTAAAACCAAAAAAGAATCTTGAGGTCCCGGCACAGCGCCACAAGAATTAGCAATAAACGCAAAATCCTGATGCAATTTTTCTTCGTTCGTCACCAATGCGCCCATGATCACATCGCTGTGACCTCCTAAATATTTTGTAACAGAATGCATCACGATGTCAGCGCCTAGATCAAGCGGATTTTGGAAATACGGAGATGCAAAAGTGTTGTCGACTGCAACAAGGCAGTTGTTCTTCTTCGCCAATTTTACACAGGCTTCTATATCAATGATTCGCATCAGAGGATTAGATGGTGTTTCCAACCAAAACAATTTTGTTTTTGAGTTGATGTAAGATTTAGCATTTTTTGCATCGCTCAAGTCGATAAAATGAAATTTGATACCGAACCGTTCATAAACTTTTGTGAACATCCGATAGGAACCTCCGTACAAATCATTGCTGGTGATAACTTCATCGCCTGGATTTAAAAGTTTAATCACAGCGTCAGTTGCGCCCATTCCTGATGAAAAGCACAGTCCAAATTTTCCGTTTTCCAATGCGGCAATACTTTTTTGCAATGAATTACGTGTCGGATTTGCTCCGCGTGCGTATGCATAGCCTTTATGCTTCGCGGGCGATTCCTGAACATAAGTAGACGTTTGATAAATAGGAGTCATTATGGCCCCTGTTGAAGGATCTGGTTCTACCCCTGCATGTATGGCTTTCGTCCCGAATTTCATATTTATGTGATTGGTTTTTTATTACTTTGGCTCGACTTACTTAATCGTACAAACTTGCAATTTTTTTCGCGATATTCTTTCATCTGGAAGTTCTCCAAAGAAAAGGAACTGGCTTATAACCGGTTTGTCCAACCTGCCAACTTGCTTTCACTTCGACTAGTGACATCCATTACACTTTTTGGTATGTCTACTTTTTTAATCATCGATTATTTCCGCGATGTTGACTTCAGCATTGTACTGCTTTCGCGAATTGTTGTGCTCTCAATCGCGATTGGAATAATGCTATTTACTTTTCGAAAACCATTAAATCCAAACTTCGTTCCTTTTGGAATTGTAGTGATAGCGTTCATCAATTTCGGTGCTGCAATGGTCACAGCCACTTTCGCACGAATGCCTCCTTATTATTTAACTAATCTTTTGTTTTTGATTTGGGTGCTAGTCATTGCTGCAAGCGGACTCAACTTTCGGCACGGCTTAATTTTGAATGCAATTTTGTTCATTGCATTTATTCTATATTCTCAATTTGCAAGAAGAGATCTTTATTTTTTCAGTCAGTATCCACATTTAGTTGTTTCATTCATCTATTTTATTCTCGTGAGCATTGTTTTGGAGTTTCGTAGGCGCAATAGTTTTATTCAGTTTACAGAACTGGCTGAGCAGAAAAAAAAGGTGGAAGAAGTTAACCAACAAAAAAACAGAATCATATCAATTCTCTCGCACGATGTTGCCTCGCCACTGAATTCATTGTCTGGCATTTTACATTTACAGGCACGAGGTCAAATCCAAGAAGATGAGCTTCGGCCTTTCTTAAATCAAATTGGTGATCAATTAAAAAATGTCTCCGGCCTACTCTATGGATTAGTGAGATGGTCGCGCTCACAAATGGAAGGTTTCGTTACAGAAAAAAAATCAGTCGACCTTGCAAAGCATTTAGAAACTCATGTGAAGTTATTTCGGCCATTAGCGTCCGATAAAGAAATTGAAATAAATCTTACTTCCGAGGCCAATTTAATTGTATTTGCTGATGAAGAAATGATTCGCATTGCTGTGCGGAGTCTGATCTCTAATGCCATCAAGTTTGCCAATCAAAAATCAAAAATTTTGGTCGAGGGTTTTATAAACTCTGGTGATAAAGTTGTTGTTCGTGTTTCAAATGAAGGGATTCAGATCCCAGAATATCTACGTGAAAAATTATTCACTTACGAAATGCCATCAAGCGAAGGAACAGGTGGCGAAAGAGGCACCGGCCTTGGATTAGCCATGGCTGCATTTTTTGTTAGATTCAATGGAGGAGAAATTTTTCTCGAACCTTCAGAACAAAACAAAACTGTATTCAGAATTGAATTGCCTTTTGGCGAAGAACAGCCCAAAAATTAAATCGAGCGACTCGTGTCGAATTTTTCTAAGTAGTCAGCAACGCGTCTTACGAAACTTCCACCCAAAGCACCATCAACTACACGATGATCATATGAGTGCGACAAAAACATTTTGTGGCGAACTGCGATTGCATCTCCATAAGGAGTTTCAATCACTGCAGGTTTTTTCTGAACAGCTCCCAATGCTAGAATTGCGACTTGCGGCTGCATAATAATTGGAGTGCCCATCACATTACCGAATGAGCCAACATTTGAAACTGAGAAAGTTCCGCCTGCAAGTTCATCTGGTTTTAATTTATTTTCACGAGCACGTTTTGCTAAATCATTAACAGCTTTTGCTAAGCCACTAATATTATACTGGTCGGCATTGCGAATCACAGGCACAATCAAATTTCCTGTAGGAAGAGCAACAGCCATACCGATGTTGATATCTCTTTTCTTAATAATTCTATCGCCATCCACCTGCACATTGATCATTGGATAATCTTTGATGGCTAGCACAACCGCTTCAATAAATATAGGTGTAAATGTCAACGCATCACCTTCACGTTTCTGGAATTCATTCTTCACTTTATTTCTCCAGAAAACGATGTTCGTTACATCGGCTTCAACAAAAGAAGTAACATGTGGAGAAATTCGTTTGCTATCAACCATGCGCTCTGCGATCATCTTGCGCATGCGATCCATCTGAATAATTTCATCACCAGCGCTTATTGATGCTGGCACAAGTGGAGCAGAAGAAATTTGACGTGAAGTAACTACAGATTGACCAAGCTTGCGATTTTGAACGTAACCCAAAATATCTTTCTTGGTCACACGGCCTTCATTGCCAGAGCCTGGAATCATTTCCAATTCTGCTACAGCGATGCCTTCTTCTTTCGCGATATTCTTAACTAACGGAGAATAAAAACGAGTTGACGATTTGTAATCCGTAACATTGGAGTGGCCATTAGTTGCTGCTACAACTGGAACTGATTTTGTTTCAATTGCTGGAACAGACTTCGCAACAACAGGCGCAGAAACGAGTTCTTCAGATTTAGTTGCAACTGAAGCTTCCGTAGTGATGATTGCAATTGGTTTACCAACTTTAACAACTTCACCTTCCTTGGCCAAAATTTCTTTGAGCACGCCTGCATAAGTTGAAGGCACTTCTGTATCAACTTTATCAGTTGCTACTTCAAGCACACTTTCATCTTGCTCGATTTTATCTCCGGGCTTTTTGAGCCACTTCAAAATAGTGGCTTCCATAATACTTTCGCCCATTTTAGGCATGATCAATTCTGCTTGTGCCATCGGAATTAGATTTACGGACAGCAAAGTTACTATTTTTAAAATGTCATGCTAACGATTGAAACACCTCAAAATTTCATTTTGAACAACTTGAATGAGGTCAAAATAATATTTCTCGATACGTGAAAATTTGGGAGATTACTTTGGCAGACTTAACCTTATCAAATTCAGAACGGCTATAGAAGCTGCCTTTATATTCAGCAAACGGTCAGTTGAAAGTTGCAATTTTTTTGTGACGGTATGATGCTTATCGGAATAGGCAATCCAAACTAAACCAACCGGTTTTTCAGGAGTTGCTCCACCGGGACCTGCAATTCCGCTCGTGGCCACACCAATATCGGTATTGAATTTTGCTCGCACTATATTGGCCATCTCAATAATTGTCGGTTCACTCACTGCACCATATTGCTCAAGCACTTCGGGTTTCACACCAAGCTGACGCATTTTGATTTGATAATCGTAAGGGATCATGCTTCCCAAAAAATATTGCGAACTGCCGGGAACACTTGTTATCAAATGCGAAACGTAACCGCCAGTACAGCTTTCTGCAATTGACAAAGTTAAGTTTCTTTCGCGTAGCATTTTTCCAACTGCTGACTCCAGGGGTTCTTCTCCGTAACCGTAAACATATTCTCCCGCCAACGGCAAAAGTTTTTCGTTCAAATTATCGATCTCCGATTTCAATTTATTTTCATCCGTTCCGGTTCCCGTGAGTCGAAGTTTTACTTGACCAATGCTGGGCAAGTATGCAAGTTTGATATGCGATGGAAGTGATTTTTCCCAATCAGAAATTTTATCTGCTAAAATCGATTCGCCAATACCAACGGTGCGAATCACTTTGTGAACAATAATGGGAGTCTCAAATTTTTCCTTGAGTTTGAAAATAACGTGATCGCTCATCATTTTTTTCATTTCGTAAGGAACACCTGGCATCGATACAAAGACTTTTCCATTGCGCTCGAACCACATCCCAGGCGCTGTGCCAATAGCGTTTGTGATTTTTGTGCAGCAAACCGGAAGTAGGGCTTGCAACTTATTAGTTTCTGTTATTTCACGCCCGCGACTTTTAAAAAACGCTGTGACTTCTTCCAATGCTTCCGCATGCATTTTCATTTCACAGTTAAAATATTTTGCAAGCAAAGGTTTAGTTAAGTCATCACTCGTAGGGCCAAGTCCACCAGTGATCAAAACAATATCTGCTCTGTTTTCCGCTTCCGCGAAAGCGGTAAGAATTTCTTGCTCAACATCACCCACTGAAGTTTTGCGAATAACTTTTATTCCAACTTTATCAAGTTCAGAACTCATCCATTGTGAATTCGTATCCACAATTTGACCATAAAGAATTTCATCACCGATAGTAAGGAGTTCTGCAAGAATAGGTTTCATGAGCACAAGAATTTAGAAATCACGAGTTAGAATCGCGGGGCAAATATGGGAAAGTTTGACGAAATTGATCCCCGTTCTTTTATTGTAGTTTAGTTACGAATATTTTAAGATATGGTTGTTGAATCATTGAGTCGCCAGCGAGAAATTTATCTCAACGGTTTTTCTGGTGTCATGCCTACAGTTCCGATCGCTTTTTGTGAACTTGAAAGTGCCGCTCAAAAAAAATTGTCTCCTCAAGCCTATGCCTACATTGCTGGCGGTGCTGGAAATGAAAGCACCATGCGATCCAATCGAAATGATTTCGAAAAATTAAAAATCGTTCCACGCATGTTGCGCAACGTGAGCGAACGAGACGCAAGCATTGAATTATTTGGGCAAAAACTTCATTCACCTATTTTGATCGCTCCGATCGGGGTCTTAGAATTAGCTCACAAAGATGCTGATGTCGCTGTGGGCAAAGCAGCTGCTTCACTTGACATTCCTTATATTTTTTCTAATCAAGCTTCAAGATCGATGGAAGAAGTTTCTTCCTTAATGGGAAACAGTCCTCATTGGTTTCAATTGTATTGGAGCAAATCAAATGAACTGGTGAGAAGTTTTGTGCAACGAGCAGAAAAATGTGGATGCTCAGCTATCGTAGTCACTCTCGACACAACGATGCTGGGCTGGCGCACACGTGACCTCGACATGGCGTATCTTCCTTTTCTTGAAGGAAGAGGAATCGCGCAATACACTTCTGATCCTGTTTTTCAACAATTAATGGATATACCCGAGCCCCAAGCAAAAAGAAAAATTACTTGGCAGTCAATCAATGGACTTATTCAAATGACAAAAAATTATCCCGGTAGCAGTTTCTTTTCAAAACTTAAATCAGGGAGGCAAATAAAAGCCGTTCAGAAATTCATCAGCATCTATTCAAATCCAGCTTTAACATGGAGTGATCTAAAATTTCTGAGAGATATAACAAAGCTGCCCATTTTGCTCAAAGGAATTTTATATGCTGATGATGCACGAAAAGCTGTAGAGCATGGTGTTGACGGAATTATTGTTTCAAATCACGGTGGTCGTCAAGTGGATGGAAGCACTAGCACGATAGCGGCATTGCCTTCCATTGTTGATGCGGTTCAAAATAAAATTCCTGTTCTGATGGATAGTGGCATTCGTGGTGGCGCTGATATTTTTAAAGCACTCGCGCTCGGAGCAAAGGCTGTCTGTGTTGGGAGGCCTTACGTTTATGGTTTAGCTGCGGCTGGCGAACAAGGAGTAAAAGAAGTTTTACAAAACATGATCACTGATTTTGAATTGACCATGGGACTAGCTGGCTGCAAAGACATTTCAGAAATTTCAATCAACAACCTCGCTTAATTTATTGGCAACCTTCTTTTTCAATGGAATAAGAAATCGTTCCGATTTTCCAGCCTTTATTTCCTTTCAGCATAATGAACACATCAACACCGCAGTATGAGAATTTGTCATTCACCCATAAATTGTAAGGTGCCCACACCGTAGCTATTCTTTTATGGATTTCAATTTTCACTTGAGACTCTCGCATTCTTTCTTTCACAATATTTTCTGGTTTCAAACCGAAGTTGCGACTTTGCCTGCTGACCAAACGAGCAGAGTCTTTACCTTCCACCACAATACAACTAAAAGAATTCTTTACTAAAATCTTACTAAAAGTTACTGTGTCTTGTTTTTCCAAAGCTTCAAAAAACTGATGCGCCACTTTCAATATTTCTTCTTTGTCAGTTGACTGTTGAGCTACAACTTGCATATGTAAAGCAAAGATGAATGCGGAAAACAGGAATCTTTTCATTAACAAATCAGTTAGAGTATTTCAATTTAGTTAAAAATGAGGTAGTTCTCTCGTTGAAAGGATTTTCTAAATTTGTCCCACTCAAAATAATCCCCCATGAAACAAGTTATTTTCATTTTCTTCATCATCACAAGTCTTAGCGTAAAAGCTCAATTGAGCACAACTGACATCGCCAACGGATTAAAAGAAGCTTTAAACAAAGGCATCACCAAAGCAGCAGATTCGCTTTCTAAAGTGGATGGCTATTTTAAGAATCCTAAAATCAAAATTCCCTTCCCGCCAGATGCTCAGAAAATGGAAAAGAAGCTTCGTGATATTGGCATGGGAAAAGATGTAGATAATTTTATAATGACATTGAATCGCGGGGCGGAAGGCGCAGCCAAACAAGCCACACCAATTTTCTTAGACGCCATCAAAAAAATGACAATTACAGATGCTTCTTCAATTTTGAAAGGACAACCTGACGCTGCAACTCAATATTTACAGACTGCAACAACGGCTCAACTAAAAGCTCAGTTTCAGCCAATTATTAAAGCATCGCTAGACAAAGTAAATGCAACAAAATATTATAGTAACCTAGCCAGTGAATACGACAAAATCCCATTCGTAAAAAAAGTAAATCCAGACTTAGCTGCGTACACCACTGATTTAGCCATCAAGGGTCTTTTCTTAAAGATTGCTGAGGAAGAGAAAAATATCCGCGCCAATCCAAAGGCACAGACAACTGAGCTTTTGAAAAAAGTATTTAGCTCAATCAAAAAATAAATCTTTTGCATGAAAAAAATTAACACTCGAGATATCAAAGTATTTCTATTTGGAATGCTTACGATGTTTTTAATCGAATTAGTCTTTGATTGGAAAGATTTTGTTAAAGGTTTTAATGACGGAATGAATAATTATAACGAATCAAAAAAATAATCATGAGTTTATTTGCTAAACACCAGCCAATTCTAAATAAAGCTATCGAAGCTTTGCATTCACGGGTTTTCTTTGCTGCTTTTCCAGAACATCCTGCACCTGCTATCTATGGCGAAACTGCTGATGCAGATGGCCAAGCCAAATTCAAAAATCAACTCGGAAAAAAATTTGAAGAATTAAAGCAAATAAACCCTATAGGTTGGGGCGGGCAAGAAGAATCTCCCTATACACAGGAAGCATTGAAGATTTCATATCCGTTATTTTCAGTTGATTCCCTGATCTCCGATTCAAAAAAAGCATTTCACTTGTGGCGCAAAGTTTCTGCTCAAGATCGCGCTGGCCTTTTGATGGAATCACTTGACCGAGCAAAAAAAAGATTTTTTGAAATTGCTTATGCAACCATGCACACGACTGGCCAAGGTTATATGATGGCGTTTCAAGCAAGCGGACCACATGCTGCTGATCGTGCACTCGAAGCAATCGCAGCTGGCTATGAAGAGCTGAATCGTTTTCCCGAAAAAGCCATGTGGGACAAGCCGATGGGAAAATTCAACATTCAATTAAATAAAGAGTGGCACGCAGTACCAAAGGGAATTTCATTGGTGATCGGCTGCTCTACATTCCCAACATGGAATTCAGTAACAGGAATTTATGGAAGCTTGATGACTGGAAATTCTGTTATAGTAAAACCACACCCAGGTGCAATTCTTCCGATCGCAATCTTTGTTGCTGAAATTCAGAATGTACTTTCGGAAAATCATCTTGATCCGAATACTTGTCAACTTGCGGTTGATACTTTCGAAAAGATGATCACGAAAGAATTAGCTGAGCATCCTGAAGTAAAACTGATTGACTATACTGGTAACTCTGCTTTTGGTTCTTACCTCGAAGCGTTGCCGGGCAAAACTGTCTTCACCGAAAAAACCGGAGTGAACTCCGTTATTTTGGACTCTGTAGATGATGCAGATAAAGCTGCTGCTAATCTTGCGTTCTCTATCAACTTGTATAGCGGTCAAATGTGTACTGCTCCCCAGAATTTCTACATTCCGGCAGATGGAATTGATTCTCCCGCAGGAAAAATTTCATTCGATGACTTTGCTCAGAAATTAGTTGGACAAATCAATGGCTTGGTTGACAATCCAAAAGCTGGTCCATTTGTGCTTGGTGCTATTCAGAATAAAAAAACGAGCGAGCGAGTTATCGAATCAGAAAAACTTCCTGGAAAAGTAATTCTAAAATCGCGCACATTCGAAAATCCAATGTTTAAAAATGCGCGAGTAGCTACTCCAATTGTTGTTGAAGTTGATGCATCAAAGAAAGATGTTTACAGCAAAGAATTGTTTGGACCGATTGCATTGTTGATCAAAACTAAAGACACTGATCAATCCATTGAACTTGCACAAGAAATGGCGATCGAGCACGGAGCAATTTCGTGCGCTGCTTACACCACCGACAGTTCAATTAAGGAAAAGATTGCTGATGAAATGGCGCTTGCAGCTACACCAGTTTCGTTCAATTTAGTTGGCGGAATTTACATGAACCAAAACGCAGCCTTCTCTGATTTTCACGTGACTGGTGGAAACCCAGCGGGCAATGCTTCATTCACCAACCCAGAATATGTAACCAAACGATTTACTTGGGTTGGTCATAGAGAGCCGGTGAAGATTTAAATTGACTTAAAGTATCTAAGAAGGAGATGAGGATTTCAATTTTATTGTTTCTTTTAGCTTTTAGGGCTTCAGGACAATCCATCGATTACATTGAGCTTGACAACGGTGATAAAATAACGGGGCAAATTGAATACAAGACACCATTCATGGCAAAGCCATATCTACTTGTTGACGGCACAACAAAATATGATTTAACTCAACAAGTTAAGTCGTATCAACTGCAAGGCGTGTACTATAAAAAATTCTTCATGTCAACTTATGGTAAGCCTATCTTCTTTCAGAGGACTGCGCACGGAAAGATTGACTCATGGTATCGGGCAACTACAGTAATAAATGGGCATGGTGGTGCTAGTTCCAAAAGGTGGGATTATTATTCTTTTGAGAATGGCCCATTGAAAAAAATGCGCTTTAGATTTGTGAAAAAAGATTTAAAAGAAAGTCCAGAAGCGATGAAAGTCATAAAAAAGATAAAGGGATTGAGGGTAGTTTCAGGGCTAGGTTATTTGGGCGGCAGTGCTTTAATCATAGGTGGAGCTGTTAGCATTTCAAATACTAAACCTGGTGAAAATCCTGGTTTTCCCCCAACTCTTATTGCAGGTGCATTGATTTTTAATATCAATCTTTTTCTATTGAATTCTAAACGGGAAAAAATGATTGAAGCAATTGATGCTTATAACATGGAAGTAAAATAATTTATCCTGAATGGTCAGGAAATAACAGCTTCTACTTTACAAAATTTAATTCTGATAACTCAGACAAATTTCGTCACACCTGGAACTGGAATCGGATAATACCCTTCAGCATTTGGTGAAGTTGGTGTAGCTGCATTCCAATCGTAAACTTTTGGTTGGATGTTCAAGCCAGAATTAATGGCCTTGTCCCATTCAATAATTTGTCCACTGTAAGTTGCCATTCTTCCGAGAATGGAAGTCATCGTGCTCTTCGCTCCGTTTTCAGCATCTGCAAATTTGTATTCACTTTTTGCTATGGCTTCAAACAATTCATCATGTTCTGTCTGATAAGGATCGTTATCCGTTTTCTTATCAAATTGATAAAGTGTATTTCCTTTTAAGTCAGAAATGCTTGCTTTGCCACAACGGATTTTTCCTTTCGTACCAACTAGTAATTCATCGACACGACTCATTGTACCTGGAATATGTCTGCATTGACTATTCAAAATACTTCCATCGGCATATTCAAATTCAACATAATGGTGATCGAAAATTTCTCCGTTGTCTTTTCCTTTACGTACTTCTCTCCCGCCCATTCCTTGTGCCTTCACAGGATAACCGCCCTTAAACCAATTGACCACATCGAGATTGTGAATATGCTGCTCGGCAATATGATCTCCACAAAGCCAAACAAAATAATACCAATTACGCATCTGATATTCCATTTCAGTCTGTCCCGCTCTGCGAGCTCGAACCCAGACGCCATCATTATTCCACCACGCTTGCGCTGAAGTAATATCTCCAATCAAATCCTTACGCTTGAACAATTCGCGATATGAATATTGATAATGACGTTGAAGTCCAACAACCACATTTAGTTTTCTTTGTTTTGCAATAGCTGCACTTGCCAACACTTTTTGAATTCCTGCGGGATCAGTGGCTACGGGTTTTTCCATAAACACGTGTTTCCCTTGATTGATTGCTTCTTCAAAATGAATCGGGCGAAAGCCTGGAGGTGTAGTCAGAATAACAACATCAGCAAGTGCAATCGCTTTTTTATAACCATCAAATCCAGTAAACTTATTTGACTCTGGAACATCAATTTTGCTTTTTAGGCTTTCAGCCTTTCCAGTAATGTCTGACCAATCATCTGCATTCAGTGCATTAAAGCAATTATCCAAATTATCTTTGAAGGCATCACACATGGCAACCAACTTAACATTGTGTTTGGTACTCAATGCTTGTGCAGCAGCTCCTGTTCCGCGACCTCCACAACCGACTAGCGCTACTTTAATTGTGTCGTCAACACTGTTAAAATAATTTTCGTTGGCCAATAAGGGAGCAGCGATAAGACTTCCTGCAAGAATTCCAGATTGCTTTACAAATTCTCTACGACTTGAAAGAGATGTGGTTTTCATAGTTTTAATTTTTTCAATTGTTAATGTATGGAAAAATCTAGACGGGCGGAACCAAAATTATTCCAGAACCGCTCTTATTTTCCGATGTACTTTTTATAAAAAGCGTTTGCCTCCTCTGCGGTTGGCTGTTTAAAGGGTCTCACAATTCTAAATCCCACTGAAGCTCCTTCAGTAAGCCACCACTTGCTTTTTGGAATTTGTGGATCGCGCTTATTCCATGATGGATCTGATTTTATTCGAGTGGCACATCGCAGATGCGAGGCATCCTCTGTGTAGCCGCCACCTTTCAATACCTTCGGATACTTCGTGGCAGCTATAGGCGCAAATGGATCTGTTGAATTATCGGAAAGTTGCCCTAACATTTTTTCATTGTAATGGTCTAGTGTCCATTCACTCACATTGCCAAGCATATCATACAAGCCCCAAGCATTCGGAAGTTTCTGCCCCACCCTATGATACTTACCATCGCTGTTGTCAGCAGACCATGCATATTTTGAAAGTTGTGAAGCATCGTTTCCAAAATAATAGGAAGTAGAAGTCCCTGCGCGACAAGCATATTCCCATTCCGCTTCAGTCGGTAATCGGTAGAAAACTCCAGTCTTTGAATAGAGCCATCGGCAATACATAAGTGCAGCCATTTGAGACATGCTGTTCACGGGAAATCCTCCTTCCTTGCCCATGCCCCAAGTCAAATCAACGTACTGTGCACTCGGGCGAGTGACCGCATCAACCGCGTTGTTCTGGCTCACGTTTGCATCATTATAAAAGACATCAAACTCATCGCGGGTCACTTCATAAGCGCCCATCCAAAACGCAGATATGCTTACTTTCTTTTGAGGTCCCTCATCTACATTTCTATTTTTCTCTGAAGCACTACTTCCCATTGTAAAACTTCCAGCGGGAATGGGCATCATCTTAAAACGCAAGTTTGAGCCAGGGATATTTTGTTCAACTGTTTTAAAAGTTTGCGCAAATGTTACGAAGGGAACGAAAATCAGAAGTTGAAAATATTTCTCCACGATGAAATTATTTTTGAGTATTCCAAAATTGTTTAAAATTTTTCGATGAATGAATTGCAAGTTTATCTTTTTTTTAATTCGACAATAAGCAACCCCACATTCATTTGCTTTGCAAGCTTCATGGCCTTCTTCTTTGGCAAAATGCTACATGCTTTCGTCAGCCAATCAGCTTGAGTGCCATCCTTTGCAATAACAGTTACATTGGCTTGGTTTGTAATACCGTATCCAGTTTTCGGGTCAATCAGATGTGAGTATCTCTTGCCATGATGTTCGATGAATTGATAAAAGTCTCCTGAGGTTGTCACAGCACAGTCAGTTAGCGTCAAAAAACGTGGCAGTAATTTTTGTTCATCGTTTGGAACATTTACAGCAACCGTCCAACCCGATTTGTCATGAGGCTTGCCAATACATACAATATCACCGCTTACATCGACCAAAGCATTTTTGATATTGTTATTTTTTTAAAAAGTCAATCGCCTTTTGCCCGATATAACCTTGAGCAATTCCACCCAGATCCAATTGCATTCCTTTTTGAAGCAAAGTTGCTGAGTGGTTGATGGTATCCATTTGAATTTTGAAAAAACTAGTGAGCTGCAATTTTTCCTTTACCAAACTTGAATCAGGGAATTTATTTTCCTTTCTGCATTGTCGCCATAAATGAGTTAAAGGTCCCAGTGTAATATCAAAGGTTCCCTCACTTTTTTCAAAAGCATACTTGGAAAGTTTTAAAATATCAAAGAGCGCTGGCGAACATTGAAAAGATTTTCCGCTCCCTGCTGTAACACAAAATCGATTCAATTCACTTTCAGGAAGATAATCGCTGTAGATATTTACTAAAAATCTACCAACTTATAGCAGCGAACTGATAATTGGAAAGCTTGAAGAGAATCATCACAAAAAAGAAATAAAAAATAATATTAAAAGGGGATGCCATTTTATTTTAGTAAAACTAAATCTCTTCGATTGTGCATATGCAGTTGATGATAAAGTCACCAAAAGCAAAAAATAAAAGCATATCGACACTATCTTCATTATCCCTTAATTGATTTAAATTTAAATCATAAAATAAAGATCATGCAACGAAGAAAATTTTAAAAACAATCAGTTGTTACAGGAGGAACTCTACTTGGTAGTTCATTTGCTTTCGCCAATGCAAGAAAAGATAACATCGAAGAGAAACCTTTTCATCTTAATTACGCTATTCATGACGGCATGCTCCAAAATTTAGCCGGAGATAATTTTATCCGATCAAATGAAATATGCTCATGATTTAGGTTTCCGTGCGATCGAAGACAATGTCATGATGTCTCGCACACCAGAAATGCAGAAAAAAATTGGAGAGACCCTTACTCAACTTAATATGACGATGGGTGTATTCGTCATCACATTTTGGCAAAATTGGCATTGGAAAACTAGTTTAACATCGGGCAAACAAGATTGGATCGACTTGATGACGAAGGATTGTAAAGAAGCAATAGAGGTCGCTAAACGTTGCAATGCAAAATGGATGACGGTGGTGCCCGGAAATTATGAAGCGAAGCTCTGCCGATGGATGTGCAAACAGCCAATGTGATGAGTGCATTACGAATTGCTTCTGACATTCTCGCACCTCATGGCCTCGTGATGGTTCTGGAATCTCTTAGTGATAATCCAGATTTGTTCGCCATACCGACCAAGCTTACATGATTTGTAAGGCTGTAAATAGTCCCGGGCATGCAAGTTCCTATTTGACATGTACCACATGCAACGCAATGAAGGCAACATCATCAATAACCTAGATCGAGTGTGGAGTGAAATAGGCTATCTCCAAATTGGCGATAACCCTGGTCGCAATGAGCCTGGCACTGGTGAAATGAATTATAAATTTATCTTCAAGCACATTTACGACAAAGGTTACAAAGGCATACTTGGCATGGAGCATGGTAATGCCAAGTCAGGTAAAGAAGGCGAGTTGGCCTGAATTAAAGCCTATCGTGAAGCGGATGATTTTTTATAGTACTATTCTGTGATGTTTGAAGGAGGAACTTATTTCACCACAAAAATTGACGAAGCAAAATCAACATTGACGCCATCATGTCCCATTTTGCGACGTCGTTGAGCCTCCATTTTTCCCAGAATTTTGCGGTTGTCACAACATTTCCACCAACTCCTATTGGAGGAGAATCAAGGGTGGTGCCGGCAACAATCACTTCCTCATTGAAGATAGCAATCGAATACAGTCTAAGCATTTTTTGAGGAATCAATTGAATCAAAATAATTGAGTTGTCCATTCTTCCAATACACTGGAACCCCCATTCCGCCACCCACAATTCCATCGGTGGTACCCCCGATGTACACATCACTTCCTGAAAGTAGAATTGAGGTTGCTTGAGAATATGAAGAGCCATCAGACAAATTTATTATGTTCCCGTTCTTCCAATATTTTGCAATTCCTATACTAGATGTCAACTCAGCAATAACTACATACACATCTTCACCCGAAACAGCTATAGCTTTTGAATAGGCATCGGTCGATCCATCTGTTAGTTTTACAAGATCTCCGTTTTTCCAATATACAGCATAGCTTGTACCCGGTCCGGAAACACTGATCCGGCAACATAGACATCGTTCCCTGAGACAATAATTTGACTCGCGGCAGCTGTCGTTTTTCCATCGGTCAAATTAAATCGAACTCCATTCTTCCAATATGTGGCATAATAACATCCGTTGCATTTTGTCGATGAAACAGATCCTGACATATAAACATCATTGCTGGAAATAAAAACAGAACTAGCCGATGAATATTTGTCTGACAGACTTGCCGCAATACCATTCTTCCAGTAGGTGGCCACACCCGCCTGGCCCACAACATAAACATCCTGTCCTGAAACAGCGATCCCATATGCGTACGATTGACCAGTCGCAATATTTACTGTCGAATCATTTTTCCAATAGGTTGCAACTGCAACACCATCTTTGCTTT
>JASGIR010000045.1:0-48101 GCA_049840975.1 Cyclobacteriaceae bacterium
TACGTATTGCTAAGGTTAATAGGGAAACACGATAGAATCCGAACAGCACCTGGGTAGTAAAATGAAAGAACTAGAGAAGAAATCCAACTCAACTGAACAAGGAAAATTAGGATTGCCAAAGCTTTAGAGATAAAAGAACTATTGACCTTCCACTTGCTTGCCCAGCGAAAACGTTGTTGTATAAAGTCACTTGCTGCTGGTTGTGGATAAGTCCTAACGATACTATCGGAATCAAGCGCTTCAATCGAATTTGGAAACGTGGCATTAACCTTTCTCATGAGAAATTCATCGTCTCCAGAGGCAACGTGTTCATTGCCCTCATAACCATTGACAGCTAGAAATGTTTTCTTCCGAAATGAGAGGTTTGCTCCATTGCACATAGTGGGGAACCCTAAGCCAAGTGTTCCAATTCCTGTTCCGATAACACTTGCAAACTCGATGGACTGAAGTCTTGAAAAAATATTTTTTTCAGAGTCAATTGACACAAGGCCAACAACCATATTTACTTGCTCGCTTTGAAACTTATCATTAATTCTTTCGAGCCAGTTGACAGGAACTAAACAGTCGGCATCAGTTGTAGCAACTGATTTCTCCTTTGGAAATTGATATCCCTTTGGAAATAGCAGCTTTCTTCCCAGACCCTGCCTCCAATTTGATAACAAGGAGATTATTCAAATGACTTAACCAACGTTTTGCTTTCTCGAACGAATTGTCTTCAGAATGGTCATCAATAATAATAATTTCAAAAGCATCAGGAGAATAGGACTGATTTTTCAAACTCGTCAGTAAGAGATCAATATTTTTTTCTTCGTTGCGGAAAGGAATGATAACAGAGATAATCTTTTGGTTTTCAGTTACTCCATTTTTTTTTCCAAGAGCTAGCCTCATCCCAATCAATAAAAAGATCAGAAGCAAAAAATAAAACCCAAAGACGACAGCAAAAAAGACGATCATTGAAGCGTAATGCTTAAGTTTGAGCTGTGAGCAAAGTAGAGAAAAAACCTGTGACGGAAAAAATCATACTCGGCCTTGACCCAGGCACGAACGTCATGGGTTATGGAGTGATTATGGTTAAGGCAAGTCGGGTAAGCGTTATTCAATTTGGAGTAATTCAAATGGGGAAATATGGAGAGCATTCCCTCAAGTTGAAAAAGATATTTGAGCGTGTACTCGCATTGGTTGATGAATACAATCCTGATGAAGTCGCTCTTGAAGCTCCTTTTTTTGGCAAGAATGTTCAGTCGATGCTGAAGTTGGGTCGCGCGCAAGGTGTTGCGATGTCAGCCGCTTTATATCGCGAAGTTCCGATCACCGAATATGCTCCAAAAAAAGTAAAGCAGTCAGTTACGGGCAATGGAAACGCAAGTAAAGAGCAAGTAGCTAAAATGTTGATGCAGATTTTTTCAATCAAAGAACTGCCCCGCTTGTTCGACTCGACAGATGCTCTTGCAGTCGCTGTATGTCATTATTATCAAAATGGGTCTGTAAAAAATAAGTCTAAATCTTGGGAAGGTTTTCTGAAAGAGAATCCAGGTAGAATTAAATAAAGAAATTGTCTTTTAAATGAACAAAGTACTAGTAATCACTTTTAGCAATTTAAAAACAGACAACCGCGTCAAGCGCCAGCTCAGTTTTCTTAAGTCAATGAATTTCTCGATTACGGTGGCTAGTAATGATGGATTTTGCCCTGAAGGAATGCAAGCCATTCAATTAAAAACGCTTCGACTGAAACTCCTTCCAAAGTTAATTCTCAGTGGACTTCTCCTGCTAAGGTTTTACTCTCTTGCCTATCAATTTCTGTATGGTCAATCCTTCAGGCTAAATGAAACATTCGATTTAGTTGTAGCCAATGATATCGAAGCATTGCCTTTAGCGTTTGCCCTTAAAGGAAATGCTAAAATAATCTTTGATGCTCATGAATATGCTCCCAGACATTTTGAAGATCGGTTAAGTTGGCGAATTTTCTTCCAAGGATTCAACAAGTTTCTCTGCAAGAAATTTATTCCCAAGGTAGACGGTATGATTACGGTTGGCCAAAGGATCGCAGATGAATATCTAAAACATTACGGAGTAAAACCCATCCTCATCACCAATGCTCCAGATTACGCTAATGTAGCACCGACAAAGACAAATCCGGAAAAAATTAGGTTAGTTCATCAAGGTTCAGCAAATCCATCGCGAAAACTAGAGATCATGATTGAGATGATCGAGTTGTTAGATGAAAAATTTCACCTTGATTTGATGCTGATGAAACCGCCACCCACCCATAGGTTGAATTACGCATATTATCAACATTTAGAGCGAATATTGAGTGGCAACGAGAGGGTAAGATTGGTGCCACCGATTTCATCTGAAAATTTAATTGAAGGCCTCCGTCAGTACGATATTGGCGTAATAATACTACCTCCGATTAATTTCAATTACGCGAATACTCTACCTAATAAATTTTTCGAGTGTATCCAGGCCAGGGTTGCGTTAGCTATCGGACCAACGCCCGAGATTGCAGCTATCACACAAGAATACGATATCGGTGTTGTGTCAAAAGATTTCACTGCGCAAAGTCTTGCGGAAGAATTAAGAAAAATTAATGTCAATCAGATTGACTTATTCAAGATCAACACTGAAAAAGTTGCCAAGGAATTTAATGCTGGGAATAACCTAAAGAGATTTACAGAGTTGATCAAAAAAGTAATGGCTGACTAGTTTCATCTCATCATTTCGCTCGAATATAGTCTTCATTTGTTTATAATCGCCCTCACTACACTGGCTTTGAAGTAACGTTTCCACAATACATAATTTGAAAATTTAAACAACTCTTTTATTTTCATTTTTTTTGTGATGATGTCCATTCCAAAATCAGTGAGATTTACTGATGAAAGCACCGGGAGCCCACGGTAAAAGCTATTAGCAACATTGCCTCCATGAAATACTTGAATCCAGAGAGGGCGTGATAAAATAAAAATAGATAACCGTTTTTGAGGTTTAAAAAAATGCAGATAACATTCTTTGAGAACAGATAATTTAAGTGTTGGCCACTGCGTGTGTGGCCTCGCAAAAATCCCTATTGGGTTCGCGTTAACCGATTCAATCAAACTGATGAATGGCGACATTGAATAAAAATAATGCGCCAATACATTTCGATCTATATCAAGTACATAACCTGAAGCCAGTGAAATAATAAAGTTCTGCTTCTCAACAAAATTCTCTTGAATAGTCTTGATGGCATCCTTGTGTAACATATCGTCATTGTCCAGACGTGAACTCAATACCCATTGACATCCGTTAGGTATTCGCTGAATAACTTCATTAAAATAATTATTAAAAAAGCGTTCACTCCCGTCACAATAGCATACTTCAATGAAGTCATATTTTGTAAGTTCGCCAATGAAAGGAGAAAATTCTGGAGGTGTTGCTGTATCAAAATAAATTAGCCATTTAAAATTTCGGGTCGTTTGATTTACAACAGAAGGAAGACAATATTTTTTAAAGAGCTCGATCCGATTGCGTGTCCAGTTCAGCCATTGTTCATTCGATGCGTTCGAAGACTTAGGGAAATTTCGGAGATTAAACTGCGTGATAAGAACATGGTAAAAATTCATTTTCAAATGTAATTTCTATTTTAGAAAAAGTATGGTATTTTTTTATTTAATAGATAGCAGGACAATTATTCTGCATAAATTTAAAGCGATAGTCGAATAGTCACCATCTCACCTCGCAGAATCAAATATCATGAGCAAGTCTGTAGTCAATAAATATTTAAAAAAATTAGGCATTGAAATACATACAACAGGGTATGTGCAATCTTTAAATGGAGCTATACAATCTTTAAAGAAGAAATCACTCCCAGACGATCCCTTTCAGATTCAAAAAGATCTTATCGGGAAAAAGGAACCAATTATTTTTGATGTGGGCGCTAACCGTGGCGATGTTACAAAAAAATACATACAACATTTTCCTCAAGGAACGTATTATTGTTTTGAACCCTTCCCAGCAACATTCGAAATTCTAAAAGGCCAGTTTGATAGTCAAGCCAACGTACATTGCCTCAACGTAGCTGTTTCGGATAAAATCGAAAAAAAACAATTCTTCGTCAATAAAAATGTGGATACCAACTCATTACTCAAACCTCAAAAGGCGGGTATGCCTTCTGATGCTAAAGTGAAAAATGAGTACAGCATTGATGTAAATACTACAACCATTGATAGCTTTTGTGAGGAACAAAAAATCGATTATATCGACATTTTAAAAATGGATATCCAAGGAGGAGAATTGGGAGCCTTGAAGGGAGCCATTAAAATGCTTTCACGGAAGCGAATAAGCTGTATCTACTCTGAAGTGTATTTTGTTGAACAGTACGAAAACCACCCATTGTTTCACGATATTTCAAAATATCTTTTTGAAACAGGTTATGCCCTTCAGGATATTTATTTTCCAATCTATGCCAATGGAAATTTAGTGTGGGCTGATGCAATTTTTCTTTTGAAAAAATAGGTTGTTCATCTTGTTGCAAGACAAATCACGAATTTCTCTTGCTTGTCCACTTATTTTTATAGCGCATAATATTTTTATACCACTCTAAATTTGAAATACGCACAGCCAATTTCACTATTCCAGATTGTTTCATTCGTTCCGACTCCCACGCCTTAAGATAAACTTCAGATAATTCTGGGAAATCGCTTCGCATTGTTCGCTCCTTCTCTTCTAGCCTTTTATTAAAAAAATTGCTACTGATTCCCCCTGCCTCAAAAAATGCTACTGTCTCATCAATTCGTCTATAAGAATAATTGTATTTGAATATTGCCAACATCACAAAGTTCCAGTCAGATAGAATTTTATAATTCTCATCGTATCCGCCCATCTTATCTAGTATTTCTTTCTTAATAAAACTGGCCTGGTGCGGCAATGATCTTTTAAAGAATTCATACATCGAAACCTCTGCGTGTGCTTTCACTTTTACTCCAGTTTCCTCCACTACAATATCTCCGGCCACTATATCTTCAATAAAAGGAATGGCCGCTACTTTACTTAAAACATTTCCATCAACAAAATAATCTCCACTATTCAAAAACAAACAATAGTCACCTTTTGCCTGTTTAAGCCCTTTGTTCATAGCATTGTAAATGCCCTTATCTGGTTCAGAGACCCAGAATGAAATTTTGTTGGCATTTTCCTCAATTTCCTCTTTACTCCCGTCAGCGCTACCACCATCAATTACTATATATTCATAATCAGTGTAAACCTGACTTACAACACTCTCGATGGTTTTCTTCAAACCATTTTTATTATTGTAATTAATAGTAATGATGGAAAATTTCATGAGGAGTCCTATGTGTCAATGAGTAAGTGTACTTGTCAATTTAAATTTTGCGTTTCAAAAAATCAAAGGGGCTTAGTGCTTTAACTTCTTTTCCATAAAGCGTCCACAAGACGGCTAATGTAAGCACAACAAAAAGTCCGTGGCGCAAATATTGGTTAATGTTGACTGTTGGTTCCAGAACAAAAATGAAAACGATTAACACTACGGGTGCAATAATTATTTTTAAAGAGTTGAAACGAAACATAACCCTATCCTTGATCGCAACTCTCAAAAATATAATTTCTAACACAGCGCTGATTGCTGCCGAAAAAATCACTGCATACACATCCAGGATTCGAATCAACGAAATCATCAAAGCAATTTTGATAATAGCAATAATAAGATAAGGCCACACATAAACAATTTTTAATGGGCCATAAGGAAAAGCGAAATATGTACGAATACTACGGATCAAATAAAGAATGCCGATATACGGAATATATTTCCATGAATCGGCATACCCTGAACGAATGATTCCCGTGTCAATTAACACAGGGAAAAAGAAAATGCTTATGGCAACCAATATCATTGTTATTGCAATATATCCATGAAAATAGCGGTTAATCGGGCCCGTAGATTCCTTCACTTCCGCGGGCTGTTCTTTTAGTAAACCAATCACTTTGGGATAAAAAGAATTGTACAAACCACTCATGATCGGATCTATCAAGAGCATACACTTAAATGCAAAATCGTATGCACCCACATCTTTCAATGTCAAATAATAAGTGATTACAAATCGGTCGAAGTTGTTAATAAGCCATTGTTGAACTTGATAGATAAATGAGGAATTGTTGAATGCAAATGATTCTTTAAGAAGAGGAAAATTAAAATGAACTCCAAACTCTTTAAATATTCTCATCAGTGCCCAAACCCCCGAAATCATTGCAGCCAACATTCGCCCACCAATAGGACCAATCAATGTGTTTGGAAAAAAAATCAATCCGCCAATGGTGAAAGCAGCAATCAAAGAAAATGACAGCAAGTTTGACCATAAATACAATGTTGGTTTCTGCTGGGTCTGTAATAAACTGCTATTGACCTTAAAAAACGATTGAAAGATTGAAGTAGCAACAGAAAGCAATCCATAAGGATAAAACGAAACAGATTTGTTATCTAAAAGTTTATCAAATAGCAACGAACCTCCCCCAACCGCAAACAATGAAACAATAACACTAATGATTGCCATCAACACAAATGCTGAACTAATAAACTGCGAAAGCTTGGCGTGTTCGTTTTTATAATCGTGATAGTGAATGTAAACTGATGTATCAAAACTATACGTAATCAGCACCTGCACCAGCATGGAAAATGTAGTGTACACAGCCATCGCACCATATTCCTCCACCGGCAAATAGTGCAAATAGAATGGCAGCAAAATCACTGCACTCGCCATCGGCAGCGAACCAGCGATGGTGTAAATAATTGAGTTTCGGATAAAATTCTTAGTGATCAACGAGAGTGGTGTGAGAAGTCCTCTTTAATTTTTTCACAAATAAAATAAGAAGCCTTCCCATCTCCGAAGATTTCTGGGAAAGTCATTTGATTGCGGTCGCCCAACAATTTGGTAAAAGCCAATTTGATTTTATCTGTATCTGAACCTGTAACGATTGCGGCACCGCTTTGTTCTAATTCTATCCACGGGGTCTTCTCTAACATGATAATGCAAGCCCTTTTGAAAAAATAGGCTTCTTTCTGAACTCCACCTGAATCTGTTATGATTATTTCAGCCTGCATTTCGAGAGCTGTGATATCCAGGAATGATACTGGTGGAATGATCTTGACCAGTTTATTCGCGAGAACATTTCTTTTGATTTCTTCAGAGACTTTCTCATTGAAAACCTTTGTAGTACGTGGGTGCAATGGCACAACCATTGTCATGCTATTCTCCGTTGCCAACTTACTGAATGACTGAAACAATTTCCCTAAAACCTCAGGATCGTCAACGTTGCTTGGTCGATGCATTGTGACCAAAGCAAACTTTTGGTTTCGCAATTGCAATTGGTCTAAAATTGTTGATTTATTTTTGGCTACTTCGGCAAGCAATAAGCTATTGTCGTACATGATGTCCCCACAATGATAGACTTTCGGGTTATCAGCAGAGAACGGAGGCTCATTGTCTTTCTTAAAACCTTCGCTCCATAAACTTTCAACTCCACTTTTAGTCGGCACAAAAATTAAAGTAGACAGGTGATCGCAAATCAGTCGATTGATTTCTTCAGGCATTTCCTTCAGATAAGAGCGAACACCACCTTCAACATGTATAATAGGAATATGGAGTTTGGACGCAGCTACTGCTCCCGCCAAAGTTGAGTTTGTATCACCGTACAATAGCAGATAGTCTGGCTTTTCCTTCAAGAGAATTTCTTCCACGCCAACCATAATCGCAGAGGTCTGAACCGCATGAGTGCCAGAGCCAACATTGAGGTTGTAGTCTTCTTTTGGCAAGCCAAGTTCTTCAAAAAAAACCTTACTCATCCCAGGGTCATAGTGCTGGCCCGTGTGCAACAACACTTCGCTGATCTCAGATCTGAATTTTTGACGGATAGCACGGCTTACAGCGGCTGCTTTGATAAATTGTGGCCTTGCCCCAACTACGGTTAGAATTTTTATCATAAACTGGAAGGCAAAGCTTCTTAGCGGTAAAAATAGTAAAGTATCTAGTTATAATTTTCAGGCTTATTTCTCTTCTCAAAGGAAGTGATTTAGTTTTTTGGCAAGTAAAACATATCTTTACCCAAGACTCAAAAAAAGAGATTATCTCAATAAAAAAGATATGATACCTGTTGAAGAAATCTTAAATAAGATATCTCATGTGAAGTTTGTAGGGGATAGCAAAAGTCTTGTTGATAGACCTATTCCTTTAGACCCAAGCAACAAGAACCCGCAGGCCTTAATGTGGGTATCGAATCAAAATAGCGGGAAACTTGAAGAGATTAGGACCGGAACAATTATATGCGGCACTTCTTTTAACGGCTTCAAAGAGAATTGCAACTACATTGTTTGTGAGAATCCAAGAATGGCCTTTCAAGAAGTCTTGAACAAATTCTATGTAACAAATGAAACACCTGAGATAAGTTCGACTGCGGTGATTGACCCAACAGTAAAACTTGGTAAAGACTGTCGAATTGGCCATCAGGTCGTGATCGAAAAGAACTGTGTCATTGGCGACAATGTATCCATTGATCATAACACAGTAATTAAACATGATACGGAAATTCATAATTATGTTAAGATTGGGGCCAACTGCACTATTGGAGGCGTTGGTTTTGGATATGAACAAAACAATGAAAAGAAATACGTTCTAATTCCTCACCTAGGGAATGTTGTTATCAAAAATTTTGCTGAGGTCGGAAATAATACCTGCATTGATAGAGCTGTATTAGGAAGCACAATTCTTGAAGAAAATGTAAAAATCGATAATCTTGTTCATATTGCTCACGGAGTAATTGTTGGAAAAAATTCGTTAGTGATTGCTAATGCAATGGTAGCAGGGTCAACTGTTATCGGTGAAAACGTTTGGGTTGCTCCCTCCGCTTCTATCTTAAATAAGAAAACAATTGCCAGCAATAGCTTTATTGGAATGGGTGCCGTAGTTCTAAAAGACGTTGCCGAAAATCAAACGGTAATAGGAAATCCTGGCAAGCCCCTAATCAAATCAGAAGGTAAGTCTTAGTACGTCAAAAGCTTCGCTGTATTGCTGATTGATCTGTACTCCTCTCACACGAGCAAGCGATCTGATAAACTCTTCATTAGCATAAGTTCGATGAGCTTGAGATTTATATTGCGCCAAGGCCTGAATTTTTTTCTGCAAGTGGGTCTCGTTTAAAACAGAAAAGCAAACTGTATTGAACGACAAATTATTCCAAGGAACTTCATAAGCTAAAACATTGAAAAACTTAAAAGCTCGAAGACCTTCCTGAGCAATCGTAAAATGATCTTGGTGTATATCATTTGAAGATGGCATGAAAATAAGATCTGGTTTCAAGTCCTTTCTCAATTGAATCAAGTTCTCCAATATTTCTTGCCTTCGATATCCAAAGGTTCTTACTTCATAGTTATATAAAATAAGATTCGATGGCTTAATGTCAATTTTTTTTGTTGCCTCCTTGACCTCAGTAATCAAAATGTCTTTGGGAAATTGTGGCAATACAGATTGCTCACAAGCGGAGAACGCAGCATAATAGACTTCTGCTCCCTGCTCTACTAATTTGCTTATAGTACCTCCACAGCCAAACTCTCCGTCATCCGTATGGGGTGCTAGTACTAACGCCCTTTTAAATGTGCTTAAGTTCATTTTATAAATAAGTTAAACTATGGAATTAAGTAATTGTGTCATTTCCTTTGCAAGATGCCTGTATGAAAACTGAAGAACGTTGTTTGTATTATTCTTCAAGTTCTTACTTTCAAATTGACGATGCAATTCTATCAAATATCTTTTAATTCCTTGCACATCATCAAAGCCAAAAGTAACTCCTGATTTAGCAATTGATAGAATCGATGCTGCATCACCGTCTACAGGACCAATGCAGAGAACGGGACGTTTGGACGCTATATACTCAAACATCTTTCCCGTTATTACCCACTTGGCTCCCTCAAAATTATCTATTGGTAACAACAGCACTTGAGCGGCTTTCATTTTTTTAATGGCCTCCGGTTGTGGAACCGCTCCAATAACCTCCAAAAAGCTTTCAAGGTCATTTTCCTTGATTGACTGAAAAGTTGACTCATCTGCTTTACCTATCAATCTTATAACAACTGATTTCACGATTGAATGGTTCTCTTTTTTCAACTCCGCTAAAGCTTTCCAAAAAGCAACTGGATTTCTATTCTTGAGAATAGACCCAACATGAACTATTGTAAATGACTCATCCAAAATCACATTATCATCCTTAAAATCTTCTTCATCAAATCCGTTGGTAACAACATGAACATTCGCTCCTTTTTGCAAGAATTCAGTTTGCATAGCATGCCCAATCACTGTCACGACATTCGCTTTTCTTAAAACTTCAAGCTCAAGTCTCCGGTGTTTTTTATCCGCCCATGAAGTGAGCATCAAGTCTTTATAATAGTCCATACTAACCCACGGGTCACGAAAATCAGCTAACCAAGGAATGTTCAATTTTCTCGTTATGCCCATTGCAATTAAGTGCGTGCTATGAGGAGGGCCTGCCGAAACAATGGCATCAACAGGATTGGATTTTAAGTATTCCGATAAAAATTTAGTCGAAGGTTTAATCCACATGGCGCGAGCATCCGGAATAAAAAAATTGCCGCGAAACCAAATTGAAATTTTTTGGACAATCGAAGCTCGCTCTTTGGAATTTATATCGTCCCGCCCTCCTACCTTTTTCTTTTTTCTCAAAAGAAAATGATAAAGTTTGTGAGGCTCCCAAATTGGGCGTTTAATGACTAAAATATCATCGGGTACATCCTTTATTTTCGACTGATCGATGATTGGATAATTCGCATCCTCAACGGTATAAACGATCGGTTCCCAATTATTCTCACGAAAATATTTTACAAATTTCATCCAGCGCTGCACAGCAATGCCTCCTGCAGGGGGCCAGTAGTACGTGATAATTAAAACTTTCTTGGGCATGTGTTATCCGCGCAATTTCGTTGCAAGATAACTCTTCAACACTTCAAGGGCTCTATCAAAATTGCTGTTGTTGGGAACCACTAGGTCTGAGTAATGTTTGAGCGGCTCAATTAAAGATTCATAAATTGGCATTACATGATATTGATAACGATAAAGCACATCATCAATATCATAACCTCGTTCTACTTGATCGCGTTTAATCCTTCTGCCAAGCTTCACATGATCTTTCGCCTCAATAAAAATTTTCAAATCCAATTCTTTGGCAATCTCTTCAAAGTACTGCACAAACAATCCTTCCACAACCAATATAGGTGCTGCTTTAAATTCCAGTTGTTTCGGACTTGCTGAAGGGTTATTGAATGTGTACTCCACTTTTATTACATCCTGCCCTGCTTTTAATTTTAACAAGTCTTTTAAAAATGCTTCTCTATCAATAGATATTGGTAGATCAAAATTTTTGACTCCATTTTCATCGATGGGTTGCTGATCTCTTGCTTTGTAATAATTGTCTTGTGAGATCAAGCACATTTCATCGGATTTAAAATATTCTGACAACCCCTGTAAAAAGAAAGTTTTACCTGATCCGCTTCCGCCCGTGATACCGATAGTCAAAGGTTTTTTCATTTTGATAATGAATGGGAAGTTAAAAAAAATATCAATTTGTTTATCGCCACAGCACGATGGCTAATCTTATTTTTCTCTTCCATGCTCATTTGCGCAAGGGTCTTTGAGAAACCGTTGGGTAAAAAAATGGGATCATAACCAAATCCTCCAGAGCCGACTTTTTCGTCAATTATTTTTCCCTCAAGTGCTCCCTCAAATTGATGGGAATATTCTGGGGTAATCAAAGTGATGATGGTAATAAATCTAGCTTTTCGGTTTTCGATTCCGTTTAAGTTTTTCAAAAGAAGATCAATATTATCATCGAAGCTTCGCTGCGGTCCTGCATAAATTGCTGAGTCTACACCAGGCTGGCCATTCAATGCTTCTACTTCCAAGCCAGAGTCATCGGCAAAACAACTTACTTTATAATTATTGAAAACATATTCAGCCTTTTGCCTTGAATTGCCTTTAATTGTTCCTGTCGTTTCTGCAAGTTCTTCATTGCATCCAATGTCTTTAAGGCTTAAAAGTTCAATGCTAGTGCCAAGAAGCCCGCGAACCTCTTCAAGCTTATGGGAGTTATTTGTCGCGAAGCAAAGTTTCATCAATGGGCAGAATAAACTGAGTCGAGAATAATCTCATACTGAAGGTTAGAATTAGCCGGTACCGTTGCGCCACCTAGGGTAGTGATAACATTGCCATAGCCATACCCGGATGGCACCCACATTTTAAATGTGTAACCTTGCTTGATTTTGGGAAGCGTGATTTTCCAAGCAGTTATTTGATTTTTAAGGGCTAATTTTTTTCTAGTCTCGCTATACAATGCAATTGTATCTCCCAACAGCCTCACATTGTAAGTAACTTGAATCGAATCGCTAATTAAGGGTTTCGTGTTCCGAACATCTGTACTGTCAATAATTGCATATTTGATACTCGAGCCATCATCAATGATGTCTGATGTATCAGCCACTGAGTTAAGATAAGTTTGAATCTTTTGTATGTGTGAGTGAAAGATGGTCGTTCAGTTGGAAAATGACACTGAATTATTTGATGTTGTAAATCAAATTTGAATTAGGCGGTATACCTCGATATTCAATTGCACCAAACGCTAGACCTGTATTTGGAATAAAAAGTCTGCCTTTACTTCCTGAAGGAAATATTGGCCAATCCAAGCTGGTTTTCAGCCTGCCATTACCCTCGAGAGCAATTCCCGATCATCTGTTAATGAATCAACTATCCCTGATGGCGGAATTAATTGGGCTGTAAATGAAATCTTTATTGAATCAGATGGAACCGGATAAACACCAAGTGTAGCAGAGTCGATAATAAACCAAACACCATCGCTTATTTTGGTGGCAGACAACCCACTAACAAAATCACTAATCGATATAGTGTCTTTTTTAAACTGTGCTTTATAACTGATAGGGCTGTCACCCACACAGGAAGAGATCATTCCAATCAAAAACAGCACACATGCAAATGCTCCTGTTCTATGCAAATCCTAGTTTGATTGGACTGATCTTACTTAATGCTTACTGACTTTAATTACTTTTATTTTAAAAATTAGGTTAGCATTGGTTGCACGCGGGTTCTCCTGACACAGCATAAGGTCCATACCCTAAGCTTGATGGAACGTATAGTGTGATGAAACTTCCCTCTGGAACCAGTGGCAATGCTATTTGCCAAGCTAAGACCGGAACATCTTGAAGCAGATATTTATTCGGGCCATTATACGCTGTCACGCTCTCACCGGACAATAAACTCATTGAATAATTTACTGTAACTGAATCAGAAATTGTAATGTTGGTTCCATGCCCCAGCGAATCAATTACAAATTGCAGTCCGTGAACATCTTTTGTTGCCTGAATACCATGGGCACTTAGATAATCGTCAATGGTGACAGTATCTACACCAATGTGATAGTCCTTAACATCATTCAATTTAAATTCATAAATCAAATTCGAATTGGCTGGAATACTTCCAACAGTAGAGTTTTGGTAACCATAAATAGATGGAATAAAGATTCTACCCTTACTTCCTTTTTGAAAGTATGGCATCGCTATTTGGATTCCGCCTATTTGGCTCGACAATACTTTTGCTGTAGGAGTAGTTGATTGCTCTGCAACTGTGCCATCACTCAGCAATTTTAGTTTATAAGTGATGTTCATGGTATCATTATATGTTGCTCTAATGCCAGTGGCAGCAGAGTCAACAATAAAACATATCCCAGAGTTAAGCCTCTTGGCATTGATGTTATTCGCTCTCAAATAGCTATTTATACTAGCCGTATCCTTTTGAAATTGCACTATCGAAGCAGGTGTATCAAAATTCGGTGAACAAGAACTAAACAAGCCAATCAAAACGACAACTCCCAAAGAAAAAAATCTCATACTTAATTATTTAATATTCACTAGCTCCATATCAAATACCAAAATGGAATTTTCAACGATCACTTCACTTCTCCTCTGAGCTCCATATCCCAGAGTTGATGGAATATAAACGGTAATTTTCTTGCCTTTGTTCATCAATTGAAGAACTTCATCCCAGCCACCAATTACCATCCTTCTTCCCAAGTTAAATTCATATGGAGCATATTTCCTTCCTGGCTCAATAAGCCAACATTCTTAGCAACAGACTCGATGCTTGTATCAAAGTATTTTCCTCCAGCCAATACATAGCCTGCATAATCCACTTGCACTTTCTGACCTGCCGCTGCAACAGGGCCAGCACCATTCTTTACAACAACGTATCTCAAACCTGATTTCGTTTTTAAGGCTGTAATTTTTTTATCACTGAGATAATTATCAATCACTACTGTATCCTTAGCCAGTTGCTCGCTCTGCTGCTTGCGAATCTTTTCATTCTGCTTGGCAATTAGCTCTTCTTGAAATTTAGAAACTTGTTGACCACTATCGAGTGCATTCTTTAATGTAAAGCAGAAAGTAAACAATGAAGAAGAGTCGACTTTTGGAGGAAGACCTTGGTGGAATGATTTAACAAAGAAATCATAGGCTGAAATTTTAAAAGTAGCGCTATCATCTTTGGTAAGCATCGAAATTACTTCAAACATTTTTCCTTGCTCTTTCATGATCGCCTTTTTTGAACGAGCCATGGATATCCATTTTTGCGAGAGTCGTTCCATATCGAATCTTTGGAATCTTTTCATCAAGAAAGTCAGCACGAGTATTTTGTTTTTGTCTACCTCTTTGCCATCGCCTTGCTTGAGAATAGTGAACTTCTGACCAGAAACTGTTTCACGTTCATTTGAACATGCCGCTACAATCAATGCAACTGCGAAAACGATTAACGATTTTTTCATTGTTATGTGAGAATTAGTAATTATTGATTAAACTTTCTTTGTATTCAGGTAACAGTTTTAAAAACTTATCAAGGGTCTGTTGCAAACTCTGCTTTGACGAACCTCCTGCTGCATTTTTATGTCCTCCGCCTTCAAAATGTTTTCGAGCAAAGTCGTTCACTGAAAAAGCGCCCAAAGATCGAAAAGAAATTTTGATTTCCTCGCCCCGGTCGTACATCATGACCGCCATTTGCATACCTTTTATCGATAAACCGTAGTTGACCAACCCTTCCGTATCACCGGTTTTGGGCATCGAGCTTCTTCAAATCTTCTTGCGACAGAATGATATAGGCTACCTTAAATTCGGGGAGAACGGTAAGTCTTTGGCTCAATGCAAAGCCGATAAGCCGAAGCCTCGATAGCGAATTAGTATCGTAAATCAAGCGGGCAATTTCACTTGGGTTTGCTCCAAGGGCCACAACTTCTTGCGCCACGCGAAACTCGCGAGCAGTGGTATTATTGTGCCGGAAGCTCCCTGTGTCAGTCATCAATCCAGCATAAATGCAATCAGCTATGGATGAATCAATCAAATGCTTTTCTCCCAATTCTTCGATCAGTTCAAAAATAAGCTCTGCTGTTGAGGCTGCTCCTACATCCCACTTAACAAATTCCGCAAAATCTTCCGGTTCCAAATGGTGGTCGATCATGACCTTTTTTGCCTTCGATTTTTTCACTTCAGCTCCAAGCTCATTTATTCGACCAAGGCTAGAGAAATCCAAATTGAAAATAATGTCAGCTTCCGCAAATATTTTGGAAGCCGTATTAAATGGCTCATTCGATTTCTTCGAAAGTGCCACAACATTTTCGGAACCCTTCATCCATGAAAGAAATTCTGGAAAATCGCTTGGAGAAACAACATCAACATGATGACCTTTTTCTTCAAAAAACCAGCTAGCCCAAGGGATGATCCAAGGGCATCAGCGTCAGGCTTAAAGTGCGTGACAATCGCTATTTTCTTTGGCGAGTCTAGTAGGTTCTTTAGTGCAGGTAAATTTTTCATCAAAGAGGGCAAAAATAGCTTTTTGACTCAAGGTTTATAGTTTTAAACCCAAAGTTTTAGACTCAAAATGTTAAAAAACATCTTTCAAACTTGAACTTTAAACTTTGAAGTTATTGGTCTACTTTTGCGGCCAAATATTAAAATTCTTAACTCTTTAATAATGGCTACGAACAGAACTTTTACAATGATTAAGCCCGATGCAGTGGGCGCAGGCAATGCAGGAGCAATCACCAAAATGATTGAAGAGGCTGGTTTCCGCATAGTTGCAATGAAAAAAACTCAACTTAGCGCTGATCTTGCGGGCAAATTCTATGAAATCCACAAAGAGCGCCCATTTTATGGGGAACTTTGCAAATACATGAGCAGTGGAGCCATCATTCCTATGATCCTTGAAAAAGACAATGCCGTTGAAGATTTCACGGAAATTAATCGGTGCTACCGATCCTAAAAAAGCTGCTCCTGGCACGATCCGCGCGTTGTTTGCAAAATCAATTGATGCAAACGCTATACATGGTTCCGATTCGGACGCTAACGCTGAAATTGAAGGAAGTTTCTTCTTTTCTCAATTTGAACGTTTCTAACAATATCTTTCGAGCCACGGGAAACTGTGGCTCGAAACTTTTTATCCTCTCTCTGAAGTTATACTCTGAAATAAAGTTGCAATGAATATCGATCCCACCTATTCCGAAAAATTTGAAAGTCGCCACAACGCCCCTGATGCAGCACAAATCGAGGCGATGTTGAAAACAGTAAAAGCGAAGTCAGTAGATGAGCTAATAAGCCAAACTGTGCCGGCAGCCATTCGCTTGAAAAAACCCTTGAACTTGCCTGCAGCGCAATCGGAATATGAGTTTTTGAACAACTTCAAAAAAACGGTTTCCAAAAACAAGATTTTCAAATCATACATCGGAACTGGATATTACAATTGCATTACACCTGGAGTTATTCTTAGAAATATTTTAGAAAATCCAGGTTGGTATACTGCCTATACCCCTTATCAAGCGGAGATTGCTCAAGGCCGCATGGAAGCGCTCATCAACTTCCAAACGTTGGTGATGGACCTTACGGGAATGGAGATTGCAAATGCTTCTCTTCTCGATGAAGCAACTGCAGCTGCTGAAGCGTTGCACTTACTACATGCTTCGAAAAAAGCAGAAAAGAAAAACGCTCATAAATTTTTCGTTGACCAAAATACTTTCCCTCAAGTAATAGATTTATTAAAGACACGCTCCGCTCCTCTCGGTATCGAGTTGGTGATTGGCGATGTTTCTAAATTAGATATCACTGACGCGAACTTATTCGCTGTTTATATTCAAAATCCTGACAACAACGGTGCAATAAAAGATCATTCGGCATTCATCGCATCAGCACACGAGAAAAATGTATTTGTTGTAATGGGCACTGACCTAATGGCTTTACTATTGATGAAGTCACCGGGTGAAATGGGTGCTGATGTTGTTGTTGGTTCTTCTCAACGCTTTGGGGTTCCAATGGGCTTCGGTGGACCTCACGCTGCGTTCTTCACAACAAAAGATGAGTTCAAACGCCAGATGCCAGGACGTATCATTGGTATCTCTCAAGATGCAAGTGGCAATCCTGGTTATCGTATGGCATTGCAAACTCGAGAGCAACATATTCGTAGAGAGAAAGCAACATCAAATATTTGTACCGCTCAAGTTCTTCTTTCAGTAATGGCGAGCATGTATGCAGTTTATCACGGACCTGAAGGATTGAAAAAAATTGCAGGAAGAATTCATGGATTAACCAAATGGGTGGCATCAGGCGCCCAAGCATTAGGAATAATTCAGTTAAATGAAAATTATTTTGACACGATCAAATTAAAAGGCCTTGATGCCAGTAAGACCAAGACCATTGCTGAGAAGCAGGGTGTAAACTTCCGCTATTTTGAAGATGGCACCATCGGGATTTCCCTGGATGAAACTACTTCAAAGTCCGACATCAAGAATATCTTGTCAATTTTAACTGAGGCCTCCGGAAAAGATTCTGCCAACCTTTCGCTTCAAGATGGCGATTCAAAATTGAGCTGGTCTTCTTCGCTAGTAAGAAAATCTTCTTACCTAACTCATCCAGTTTTCAACACGCATCACTCAGAGCATGAAATGCTCCGCTACATCAAGCGTTTAGAAAACAAAGATTTGTCGATGGTGCATTCTATGATTTCACTTGGATCATGTACCATGAAGTTGAACGCTACTGCGGAAATGATTCCTGTTACTTGGCCAGAACTCGGACAAATGCATCCATTTGCGCCAAGCACACAGACTGAAGGCTATCAAGAATTAGTCACCAATCTTGAAAATTGGTTGAAAGAGATCACTGGATTTACAGGTGTTTCGTTGCAACCTAACAGCGGTGCGCAAGGTGAATACGCTGGTCTGCTTACAATCAGAGCTTATCATGAAAGTCGTGGCGAAGGAAAGAGAAATGTTTCTCTAATCCCTGCATCAGCACATGGAACAAATCCTGCAAGTGCGGTGATGGCTGGAATGAATGTAGTGGTGGTTAAATCCGATGAAGATGGAAAAATTGATGTGGCTGATTTGAAAGCTAAAGCTGAACAACACGCTGCTGATCTTTCTTGCTTGATGGTAACTTATCCTTCAACTCACGGTGTGTTCGAAGAATCTATCATCGATATCTGTGAGATCATTCATAAAAATGGTGGTCTGGTATATATGGATGGTGCGAACATGAACGCACAAGTTGGCTTGACTTCTCCAGCTAATATTGGTGCAGATGTTTGTCACTTAAATCTTCACAAAACTTTCTGTATTCCTCACGGTGGTGGTGGTCCTGGCATGGGCCCCATTTGCGTGAACGATAAATTGAAACCTTTCCTTCCAGGGCATGCAGTAGTGAAGACAGGTGGAGGTAAAGCAATCCATGCAGTTTCCGCTGCTCCATATGGAAGTGCAAGTATTCTTGCAATCTCTTACGCGTATATCGCGATGATGGGTGGCGAAGGTTTGACCAACGCAACCAAACTTGCAATCCTCAATGCGAACTACATGAAAGATCGTTTGAGTGAGCATTATAAAATTCTGTACACAGGAACTCATGGACGTTGCGCTCACGAGATGATCGTGGATTGCCGTGAATTCAAGAAAGCTGGAATTGAGGTAGAAGATATCGCTAAGCGACTAATGGACTTCGGATTCCACGCGCCTACTGTTTCTTTCCCTGTAGCGGGAACATTGATGATTGAGCCAACGGAAAGTGAGCCAAAAGAAGAACTCGATCGCTTCATCGAAACGATGATTGAAATCAGAAATGAAATTCGTGAAGTGGAAGAAGGTAGCGCTGACAAAACAAATAACGTATTGAAAAATGCACCACACACTGCAGCGGTTATTACTGCTGATGAGTGGACTCGTCCATACTCACGTCAGAAAGCAGCTTATCCTCTTCCTTTTGTGAAAGAGGCAAAGTTCTGGCCATCGGTAAGTCGTGTTGATAATGCGTATGGTGATAGAAATTTGGTTTGCAGTTGTTTACCAATTGAAGAATATTCAAAAGAAGAAGCTACTGCATAATTTTTTTGGCATTACTAAGAGAAGCCGTCCTGAATAATCAGGCGGCTTTTTTGCTTTCTTAGAATGAGTTAACTTCAATTGATTTTACTAAATGAATGTTGGCTCAGCGATCAAAGCTACCTTGGTGGACATGGGTTGTTCCAATCATAGTGCTTCACATAGGCACTCAGGTATCGCTACAGTTTAAATACACCCAAGGAGCTTCAGATCTTTACTTCCCAACCGCACTTTCATTGATCATGATTAATTGGTGGGGGCCCACGAGAGTCATTTCCTCTATGTATATCAATGCGGTTTTAAGCACAGGTCTTTGGGGCATCACCAATTATTATCAGTGGCCATTATTTGCAATCCCCGAAACTTTATTCACACTGAGTTCGTGGTTCCTTTTCACAAAAGTATTTAAAGGAGAGTATTGGATTCCTGACGTTCGAAGCTTAGCGAATTTTATCATCTGGGCAATGTTCGTTCCCATTATGATTGAGATTTCAGCCCTTGAATCTCTTTTGATATTATTTAATCAACATCCTGCAGAAAAATTCTGGACTTATTTTGTTCGAAATTCTTTAGGAGAATTCACCTCCAGTTTTGGATTGGCGCTGCCGCTGCTTTATTACATCACTCCTCTTTTGCAGCGAGAAGGACTTTTAGAGAATCCACCATCCGAGCTTATTCGAAAGCATACCGTTTACAGATCAACCGTAAAGATTCTTGAGCTTGTGCTCATCTTCGGTTCTTTAGGTGCGCTCACTTTCATCATGCCATTCCAGCGCTTCTGGTTTGTCTACGGTCTTTTCTCCATGTACAGCGCATTGCGATTTGGTTTTGGATTGGCGACCATCACGAACTACTTCATTTTTCTCATCACTTATTTCATTCCAAAAATCTCGCATGCCTCAGGTAGTTGGCCAGATATAGGTCAAGAAAATGTAATCAACATCTTCCTGGGCATGTTGCTGCTCTATGTATTTGCGGCTATTACCGGAAGAGTGATCAGTGATTTGAAAAAAGTAGAAATAAAACTGCAACGCAGAAACAACGAACTCGGTCAAACGAACAGTGAGCTCGATCGTTTTGTCTACAGCGTGTCTCATGACCTAAGTGCACCGTTAAAATCCATTCGAGGGTTAGTGAATGTTAGTAGGATTGATAAACAATTACCGACCGAAAGTTATTTAGGAAAGATTGAAGCGAGTGTTCAGAGACTTGAACTATTCATTTCTGAAATCCTGGATTATTCACGCAACAAAAGAATTTGGCAAAAGCCTGAGCTCATCAACATCAAAGAACTTTGTATTGAATTGATCGAGAACTTAAAATTCATCGATGGGTTTCATCGAATAAAAATTGATTTGGATAGTCTTGAAGGCAAAACGGTCTTCACCGACAAATCACGACTTAAAATCATCCTCAATAATCTCTTATCGAATGCAGCTAAATTCCAAAGAAAAAATAGTGACGAACCTCCTTATATCAGAGTTTCATGTATTCCTACGGCACATCGCAGTTTGATTATAAAAGTTGAAGACAATGGTCAGGGTATTAGGCCTGAACTTCAAAACCGGATTTTCGAAATGTTCTTTAGGGCGACAGACACAGAGAAGGGATCTGGCCTTGGCTTATACATTGCCAAAGAAGCTGCCGAAAAGATTGGAGGCCGAATTTGGGTACATTCGGAATATGGAATGGGTTCAATTTTTCAGTTAGAAATCCCTCAAATTCCAAGGAATTAAGCCTATTTGGGTTGAATCTAAAGGGTCCAAACCCAAGGTTGCATTTTCCGTTGATTTCCTTACTTTTGTGGCTCTCAAAATGAAAATAAAATCACTTCAGCGCTTTATTTTGGTTGCAGCGGGCATCTGCACGGTAGCCGTGATTTTGCTTTCACACTCCTTTTATCAATCTGCTGACATAGCGAAAGCAAAGTCAGAAAAAGCGAAAGACAAAAAAGAAGTTTCCATCCATGCCCCTTCGGATGTAACGACTCAAAGTCATTCAGTTGAATTGAATGAACATCAACCGGCAGTGGTTGAAGATATCTCGTCTCCTAAAGCTCAAAACGAAACATTGGTTTTCATCGAGAAGACCACGATCAAGTTTTTCAAGACTTTGTTCAGGGCCATCATTTCGCCCAACGCACCCTAATTTCATTCTTGTTTCTTGGTAAGTTATTCGCACTAGCGAGTAGCTCTTATTTCAATTTGTAATCTTTTCCAATTTTTTAAATAATAGTTTATGCAAAACAAAGGAGTAGTAGTAGCACTCACGATTGTAATCACAGCATTGTGTCTGTATTACTTGTCGTTTACGATGGTGAGTAGAAATGTGCAGCAAGATGCAATCGCATATGCCACAGACAAAGACGGTTCAATCGACTTAGCGAAAAAACAAAACTATCTCGATTCACTGTGGAACAAACCCGTGTACAATATCTTCGGGGCAGAGTACACCTATAAAGAAGTAAAAGACAACGAGCTAAGCCTTGGCCTTGACTTGCAAGGTGGTATGCACGTTGTACTTGAAATTTCTCCGGTTGATATCGTTCGTGGTCTGAGTGGCAACAATCAAGAGCCAGCTTTCATCGCAGCGTTGCAAAAAGCACAGCAACAGGAAAAAGCTACCAATGGAAGTTTCTTATCTCTTTTCTACAAAGCATTTAAGGAAACAAATCCTGATCGTTCATTGGCTTCAGTTTTCACTTCAACAGCCAACAAAGACAAAGTAAAAATCTCTGACAGCGATGATGCTGTTTTGAAATTCCTTGAAAAAGAAATCAAAGATGCCATTGATCGTTCTTTCACCATTTTGAAAACACGTATCGATCAATTTGGAACATCACAACCCAACATTCAACGCCTGCAAGGCTCAAACCGAATTCAGATTGAAATTCCTGGCGCGGACAACCCACAGCGTGTTCGCAAATTATTGCAAGGCGTGGCTCGTTTGGAGTTCTGGGAAATCGTAGAGTCTTACGATCCTCAACTAGGTCAATCTCTCCTGGCGATCAACCAACTTTTGTTGAAAGAACAAAATGCTAAAAAGGCGCTGGAAAAACCTGAAGCTAAAACTGAAGACTTAGCTACCAAGCTTGCATCTAAATCAGATACAACAAAGACAGCACTTGAGAAGCAATTGACTAAATCAAGTGGCGACAGCACTAACTCATCTTTGGATTCTCTTCGCAATGCTACAGCATCTCCTTTGTTTGCTTTGAGCACACAGCAAGGTTCTTTCTTGTATTCAATAAAAGACACTGCTACCATCAATGCTATCTTCAAGCGTGAGGATGTGCGCGCGTTGTTACCTCGCAACGTTGGATTTTTCTGGGATGTAAAATCAAATCCAGAGATTACTAAAGGAATTGAAGACATTCATTTGAACTTCGTAAACCTCGGTCGTGGCGGCAAGCCACTTTTGACAGGTGATGTTATCAACGATGCACGCTCTGACTTCGATCAGTTTGCTCGTCCTTCAGTGAGTATGACTATGAACGTTTCTGGCGCACAAAAGTGGGCTAAGATTACTGCACTCGAAGCTGCGAAAAGTCCACAAGGACGTGTAGCTATTGTACTTGATAACTATGTTTACACAGCTCCGACAGTTCAAGGCGAAATACCAAACGGTAATTCTCAGATTACAGGAAACTTTACAACAGAAGAAGCGAAAGATTTGGCGCTCGTATTGAAAGCTGGATCACTTCCTGCCCCTACTCGTATTGTTGAACAAGCAATCGTAGGATCATCTCTTGGTCAGGTTGCACAAAACCAAGGCTTGTTGTCGATGGCCTGCGGTCTTGGATTGATCGTTGTGTTCATGATTGCTTACTATTCAAAAGGTGGTTGGGTTGCAAACCTTGCGCTTATGTTCAATATCTTCTTCATCCTTGGAATCTTGGCGCAGTTTAATGCTGCGCTTACACTTCCTGGTATAGCGGGTATCGTGCTCACGATGGCGATGGCGGTCGATGCAAACGTAGTTATTTATGAACGTATCAAAGAAGAATTGAAGATGGGAGTAAGCTTCGTGAGGCCATTAAGATAGGTTATAGAAAGGCTTTCACTACTATCTTCGACTCAAACTTCACAACGTTCATTACAGTTTCATTCCTGTTCTGTTCGGTCAGGGTCCTTTAAAGGATTTGCTATTGTATTGATGATTGGTATCATCACCTCATTCTTCTCTGCAGTTTATATCTCAAGAGTGATTATTGAGTTGATGGCGCGCAAAGGAGATGACGCACATGTTTCGTTCGATCTCCGCTTGCTGATATAGTATCGCACAGCCCTAACTTCGATTTCGTTGGCAACCGTAAAATCAACTACATCTCTCTATCAGCATGGTGTTGTAGGTTTCTGCTTCATTTGCATTCCAGGGACTAAACATTGGTGTCGATTTTAAAGGAGGTCGTTCTTATATCGTCAGCTTCAGCAAACCTGTTGATGCAACTGCTATGAAAATTGCTTTGAGCTGAAAGCTTCAAAAACTCAAGTACTGAAGTCAAGAACTTTGGATCAACAACGTTGTGAAAGTAACTACCTCTTATTTGATTCGAGATGCAAGCGAAACGAGATGCGGAAATAAAAAAGAACTGATTTCTGGAAGTCATTGAAGAGTTCAGCAAAACTTAAATATTCAGAAAATATCCATAACTTGATGATCATCATTTCATTATTTCCAAATCGTCTGAAAGTAGATGCAACTGATCGCTGATGATATTAAAGATTCAGCCGTGAATGCCTGATTATCTATTCACTTATTGTGATCTTTATTTACATTTTGATTCGCTTTAAGAAATGGCAATTTAGCATAGGAGCTATCATTGCAACCGCTCACGATTCGTTGTTTGTGATTGCTGCTTTCGGTATTGCCCATGTGTTCGGGTTGTCGTTTGAGATTGACCAGATATTTGTGGCTGCTTTGCTTACAATCATCGGTTACTCGATCAACGATACCGTTATCATCTTTGACCGTATCCGTGAATATTTGAGCTTTGGCGCTAACCACGACAGAGCGAAAGTGTTTAACGATGCGATCAACAGCACCCTAAGCCGTACATTGATTACGTCAGGTACAGTTTTGATTGTGGTGATCGTGTTGTTGATTTTCGGTGGTGAAGTTTTGAGAGGTTTCTCGTTCGCGTTGGTGGTAGGTATGTTGATCGGTACATATTCATCGATCTTCATCGCATCGCCTATCGTGCTTGACCTCGACAGACAGCCTGAATCAAACAAGGCAGAGAAGGCACAAGCAAAAGTTACTGCATAAGGTAAAAACAACTATAAGTTTTAGCTGAAGAGGCTGCCGTAAATGGCGGCCTCTTTTTTACTACTGTTTGGAGTAGTGTTGATGATAGCGCACGCGAAGTGTGAGTGAGCGCATGCGAAATGTGAGCGAGCGCATGCGAAATGTGAGCGAGCGCATGTGAAATGTGAGCGAGCGGACGCGAGGTGTGACCGAGCGAACGCGAAATGTGACCGAGCGCACGCGAAATGTGACCGAGCGAACGCGAAGTGTGACCGAGCGAACGCGAAATGTGAGCGAGCGCACGCGAGGTGTGACCGAGCGAACGCGAGATGTGAGCGAGCGAACGCGAAGTGTGACCGAGCGAACGCGAGATGTGACCGAGCGCACGCGAGATGTGAGCGAGTGCATGCGAAGTGTGAGGTATATACTGTCTTATTTGGGCTGCGCCAACTTCAGCAGGTTCAGCGAGCAGATGAATTCAATCATTTTTCTAAAAGATTTAGAAAAAACATAAGGAGTACCCAAAAAAATATACACGTTTTTGAAGCCAAAACGAAGAAAATGAGGCTAAATTGAAGTCAGCTAACGAAAGTAAAAATATACGCCACTGGGTATAGCCAGACGTTGGCGGCAATGCGTTTCGGGACAAATTAATCTTCGAACAAGAGAGAAGTGAGTTGGATAAATGACATAAGGAATTTTTTGGAAGACTATTCCGGTGTATATCCGGACGATCCTAACATTGATATATTCAAGGACATGGGAGTAGTCGGTGACGACTTTCATGAAATGATTGAAAAATATGCAAAGCGGTACAATGTAGACATGTCAGACTATTTATGGTACTTTTCATGCTGACGAAGAAGGATCCAATAGTATAGGTGGGCAATTTTTCAAACCCCCGTATGAGCGCCTGACAAGAATCCCAGTGACTCCACAAATGTTAGCTGACTTCATTGTGACAAAGAAATGGAAGATTGACTATCCTGCTCATGACATTCCAAAACAGCGGACCGACTTGACGATAAATAAAATCATTATAATTAGCTTCTTCGTTGGACTAGGAGTTTGGTTACTATTTAAGATTTGGAACTAGAAACGCCCAGCGCACAACAAAGCCTATAATCCATTTGTTTTCTTTTTTTATTTTTAATTGGTAAAACAAGCGGCTTATAGTCGAACGTTGTGGGCAATTAGCAAAAAACAATGAGACTGCTAACATTATTAATCTTACTGACAATTTCTTGTTCTTTTGACAAGCATGTAAAATATTTCGAAGGTGAACTTGTTTTACAACAGTCATACAAATCCGACAAACTTAATACTGACTCTCTAGCCGCGACCACGTCCAATGGGTCTTATTATTTAATCAATCAGAGATATTATAAAGGACTGACATATGCAGCAGACAGTGCCTTATTCATTCTTGACGGTAAGACAGGCAAAAGTCTTTACAAAACCAAAAATGACAAAGGGTTTTCATGTTTTGACAACACCATGAAAAATATTGAGCCAGGGACAATAAAGCATAACGGTAATATTGAGACAATAAATGGATTTAAGTGCAAATCATTTGAGGTAACGTCATATGGGAGGAGATCTATTTACTATTATTCAATTGATTACAAGATTAATCCGATAGTTTATTCAATGCATAATAAATGGGACTGGAAACATTTAATGGAGCAGGCAGATGGTGGGGTAACTGTTAAGAGTATTCATTTAGGTAATGACTATGACGTAATCATTGAATTAAAATCTCTTAAAGAATTTAGAGTAAATGACAAAGAATTCAAGATTAAAGACAAAGAAATAGTAAGTGGATGCTAACTGCGCACAACAAAGTGTTTATGCAATTGTGTTATCGGTCTGACGTTTATTATTTTTAACAACACAACGTCATTAACACAGACGTTGGGCGCAATTACCTCTGGACAATGAAGTTGTTTTTAACAGACCAAGCGGACAGATTTCCTACATTACTGACGCAGTTGATTGGAAAACCGACAATGACTTTTGACAAGGCAAGACTGACTGAGAAGACTTCCACGATTGATATTTCGGCTGACCAGAATTTAAGGCAAACCAACCTCGACTTTTTATTCGACTATGAAGTATTCCCATCGGATATAATGACGTTCAAGACCCAATGGGGACAAGAGAAACGAAAAATGAAAATCGGTGACACTATTCTCCAACAGGCGACTATACCTCCTATAAAAGTTCTTTCTCAGAAAATTGTATTTGGAGTAAGGATAAATAGCATAATTGACGAGGACGAGAGAAAAGGGTTTAGTTACCAGACAATTGAGGGACATGTTGAGAAAGGTGAATCGACTTTTACTGTCGAGCAAAGCGGACAGGACTAGTTTTCAAAATCAAAACGTTCTCTGAGCCAGGTAATTTGCTGACCAGGTTGATGGGACCAATTTTTACCATTCCTTATCAAACGTATTGCACGCGGAGAGCGATGGAGAACGTAAAGAAGCAGATTCTGCAAGGAGGTAACAGCGCCCAACAAAAGCTATAAGTCATTTGCCTTGATTTGTTTATTTTTATTTTGGTAAGGCAAACGCCTTATAGCCAGACGTTAGAGGTAATAATTATTTATGGACGAGTCGAACAAACTTTCTAAATCACTCAAGTCCACGTTGACTGACACAGACTTTCAAGATTTAAGTGTCAGTGTAGCCGAGACAATTATGGACTCAGTGACCCAAGACGGACTGGTAAAAGATATTCCTATTCTTGGGACAATTGTGAGTATTGGAAGAACAACCTTGAATGTCAAGGAAAGACTCTTTGTCAAAAAACTAATTCATTTCCTGACTGAGCTAAAGGACATTCCGAAGGAGAAAAAAGAAGATGATTTCAGAAATAGATGAATCTGAGGAGTTCGGTGTTAAGGTTGGAGAAAAACTACTCTACATAATTGACAAATGTGACGACCATGAGAAAGCCAGACTGATAGCTAAGATGTTTGCAGCGTACGTGAATGAAAAAATCAAGTACACGGACTTTGTCAAGGCGGCAACGATAATTGACAGAGCTATGATTGACGACCTGATGTGGTTCATTCAAGGCGACTGGGTTAAACTTTCTATTGAGGAATCAGGAGACGTTATGAACTACGGACTATTTGAAATTGAACCTATCTCAATTTCTGTAGAACGAGCTGGACAGGAAGACTTCGGAGATGGCTTCAAGATTAAGGGTGGAGAGATAAAGACACAGATAACCGACATAGGACGAAAAATAAGAGGCGTGTTGAAATAATTACTACCGCCAACAAAAAGTTTATGCAATTGCGGGGTGTTGTGTTTAAATTGGAGTATATGTTTCAAATGCAGTTCGGTCACGGGGGACAATTTCGCAGCAGGTCGGGTTTAACATTCCGCTGCGCTACATTTTTAAACCCTCCTAATCCCGCAACTGCATAAACTCAGATGTTGTGTGCCATTAATTTTTTAAATGAGATTCTCAATCTTCACAATTCTTCTTTTAGTTACAACCTATGACTACGTTTCGGGACAAGACAAAGATTTGGAGAACAAGTTCTTCAAGGAACGAAATAAAATAAAGAAGAATAGAATCGAAGAGATTACTGAAAGTCGTTTTAGCAAATGGAAGGCACCCTGCTTAAAGGACAGCGCAGAAATAAATTTTAAATACAAATTTGATAGCAACGGCAATCTTATTCAAACAAATGAATATCATCATGGACAATTATGGCGGACGACAAACTATGAACGGAATAAAAAGGGAGAATACACCGCAAAGACATATTTGTACTATGATTCTCTTGGACAAATTGAAGACAAATACACTTCTGTTTGGAAATTTGAATTCAACCAAAAGGGACAAAAAATAAGAGAGACCTTGACAAGGGCAACCAATTCACTTCGAGTAAATGAGTTGTCTTACGACAAGGAGGGCAATTACGCAGGACAATTGACTGACAGCACTCACAAGTGGACTTTCGAATACGATAAAAAGAGAAACGAGATTGAGAGGCGCGAGTGGAGTTGTCGAAAAGATTCAGTGTTATGCATCAAGTTGACAAAATATAAATATGAAAATGATCGATTGACCTCTGAAATAAGTCAGTCACCAAAAGATTTTGAAGTGTGGAACGATTTTGTATATGAATATGACTCTAAAGGAAATCTTGTTTATGTGACAGAAAAGCGGACTCATTGGACACGTCAAAATAATGAACCTAGAGAGCGACATGTTATTGAATACAAAACTAAATTGGAAAACGATAATAGAGGATTTGTTAGATTAAAATCAGTGTATTCTGAGAAGGACGAGAACCCGATTCGATGTTATTTTTACGATTACGTGTACAGAAAAAATTAACGCACACAACATTGTGCATGTGCCATAGCGCTGGTTCGATGTTGTGTCTTAGATTTTGTTTCATAATTTAGTTTGGGTGTGTGGGACAGAACGCAGCAGGTCGTAAAGCCATTCGTTCCTCATTTGGCTTTAGCTCCTAAACCGCGCTACGTCACATGCACGGTTACGTTATGGGCATTTAGCGGACAATAAATCTCAAAAACAACAAAATGAAATTCAATTTAATCTTACTTGCCATTGGACTATTTGCATTTACGGTCGGGGACAATCAGACCGACCGGCTTAGCGTACCTGGACCTTTACGTTTTAATGACTCGGACTTCAAATTAAAATGGACAGACAAGCCAAACGATAAATATTATGTTCAGGAATATCTACCAGACAGTGAGGCATTGGACTCATTTACTCAAATGATTACAATCCATCTTTTCAATACAGAAATCTCAGTTGAAGACGCTGTGAAACAAAAGACTAAAGAATTGAATAAAAGAAAAAAGTCAGACCCTATTTGCAATTTTATGGTGAGCGAAAGTCCAAATGGAGAAGAATTTATTGTAGATTTTCTATTGGGAGAAAGTAAAAATAACGCAATGACACTTGTGGAATTCAATGCTTATAAATACAAACGAATAGATATTGGGGGCAACAAAAAAGGAGTTGCAGTGTATGCTTACAGTAGAAGAGCTTACGGAGATGCAACAACTGACTTCATGAAGATCTCTCGCGGGTGTCAGGAAAACTCACCTGCGACAGATGATCGGAACGGAGATTCCTTCGATCAAAATTTTAGACAAATAAAACACCGATAACATGGAGCTGAGTGTAGCTCAACGTTTCAGTTTCTTTATTTAGTTTTGTCACGGTGGACAATGTGGACTGCACCATAAAACATAAGGCGTTGACGGTAAGGTATCCTGAACATGAAAGGACTATTGACAATTTTGACATTCTTCTCGTTCGTTAACCTTTGGGGGCAAAATGTAACAGGGATTGTGACTTTTGACGAGCATTCTCCAAGACTCGTTAACTTCGTCTGGATAATTGCACAAAATTTAGATCACGCAGGTAAAGACAATACCGTTTCTGTTAGGTCGGACACCGCAGGACATTTTAATCTAAAACTTAAACCTAATGAATTGTATCGAATCTCTGTAAGTGGAGCATTTGAGGGTGACACAATATTTAATGTGAAGTTGAAAAAGGATTCAACAGTTTATTCAAATATTAGCTACCCACCCAAGACATGCCCTTACGCAAAGTCAACTGCAAAATGCCCCGTAGCAAATCACGAGGATAATGTTTTACCAATTATTTATGGACTACTTTATGGGGACGAGTTCGCAACTAAACTAAAGAACAAAGAGATAGTAATGGGTGGTTGTATTGTTACGGACTGTGACCCGAATTGGTATTGCAAGAAACATGACATTAGATTCTAAGTAGAATGTACTACCGCTAACAATGCGGACGGACTCGCTGAGATCAAATCGCAGAGTCTATAGGTCAAATTATTCCTCCATTCTTTTTAAAAGATTTGTTAAGTTCACAATAAAAAAACTTATGTCTATTCAAATCAATACCCCAGGACTTCACCACATTGCGTTAAGGACTACAGACTTGCCTCGGTCTAAAAAATTCTATCATGAATTACTTGGTTTCCCTCTCTTACTTGAAATTGAAAATCTATTCATTGTCGGGATTGGAAACTTTGCATTAGCTATCAAAGGACCAGAACCATCGACATTGCCTTCAGACAAATTTTCTCCATTTCGTGTGGGGCTTGATCACCTTGCATTAGCGGCTAGTGACGAAAAGGAGGTTGATCGAGTAGCAAGTCAACTGAAAGAAAATAATGTGTGGATCGAAGGCCCAAAGATAGATGCCACCTTAGGCAAATATTATGTTGCTTTTAAAGACCCTGATGGAATCAAGCTAGAACTCTATCTTGTTTGATTTTAAAAATCGCTGCCAAATTCGCATCGTTTATTGTAATTGATTGAAGCGCTATAACTGATTCAGCGCTTAAGCGTATTGCTTGTTCAAGCAGTTCCTTATATGCATCATGAGTTCTTATGCTTTCTAACCACGGATCGCTTTCAAAGGCCATGTACTGGTAGTATCCTTTTTCGACAACCTTTGTTAGGCCATCAATTGCCAGTTGCTCTTCTCCTAAATAAGCATATGTTCTCACTAAATAGTAAAGTGCTTCTGCATCATTAGAATCCGTGAAAGCAATCTCAAGATTCCGCAGGCTCTCTTGCTTATCCCCCATTAGAGCAAACTTTAATGACCTCAAGTAGGCTTTCAATTGCTCACTGTCAACACGTGATTCATTTATTTTTAATTTATCAATTGCTTCGTCATTCAAATTCATGGCCGACAAGGAAACAGCTTCGAGATACCCAATGTCACCTTTGATAAATTCTTTGGCCTGTGAATAATTCTGGAGCATGAAATGCGTGTGACCAATTGAAGTGAGCACAGTTGAATCGATTGATCTCGCTACTCTGTCAGCTTCAATACTTTCAGTCAATAAACCAGAAAATCTTAGAACATGGACAAGACTCGCAAATAGATGAGCATTGCTGTTGCTGACGTTGATTCTCTTTACTAGCGTTTTTAATGCCTCGATTGATTTGCCGTTATCAACTAGCAACTGCGTATATATTCCTATTGCCAAGTCAGATTGCGGATCAAGTCGCAAAGAATGGCTAATGTACGCTTCCGACATCGCAAGATATCTGATTGAATCATCGCCACGAAAATGATATTTTCCCAATACTCTATAGCATCTCGCTAATCTTGCCATGGCACTACTGAAAGTGGGGTCTTTCTCGAGGCATGATATGTAAACGTCTTTTGCATCGCGCCATTTGTCAACTTGATGTGATAATTCGTTTGCTTTTAAAAACAGTTCATAAGCCTCGGGGCTTTTCGTGTTCTTCTTCTCCATTCCCAATCGCTCCTCATCTGACAATTTCAATTCAAGTGATTTGATGATCTTTCGAGATATTAAATCTTGAAGCTCGAAAAGATCGCCTACCAATGATTGAGTTGACTCTGTCCATACAACTGAATTTGAAGGTTGCTCAACCAGTGTGGTTGATATTCGAACCTGATTGTCGATTGCCAAGATTGAACCGGTGAGTATCGCGTTGAGTTTGCGTTTATTAGAAAACTCTATGAGTTGCTGGTTGCTGAAGTTGCTTATGCTATCAGTTGTGTCTATTTGCACGCTCAGTTTTTTAATACCTATGAGTGCATTTGCAATCGCTTCAGGCAAACTAACTGCCAAGAAATCCGTATGAGTGTCTCCGCGGAGAATTTTAAACTTAGAAATAAGAACCCGGTTAATGTCGTCAGATGGAATGGAGTCGTTTTTACTTTCGATAGAATAGAGGGAGTTAACATTCAAAAGGTTAGGGCGCTTCCAAACCAAAATCAAATAAAACGGAAAGAGGATGATGACAATGACAATGGACCATGTTAAAACGAAAGAAGGTAATTCAAATGCCGGAACAATGGTCGATAAAACTTGAATCAATCCCCATGACAAAGCCCCATAACCAACCACTGAAGAAATTATTTTTCCTTTAGATGTCGACATTTTCATGAGTTGTAGTTAAATGTACTTAAATACAGTTTAATCTGAAATCACATGAAGGGGTTGGTGAGTGTTGAAAATGAATATTAGACAGAACGAGAAGCTTTTTATTGTTTTTGCTGGAGCTAGCGGAATACGTACCATTGTGGGGGGCCACAGTAATTCTTAGTTTGTGTTTCAAAAAATGCTTCTTTCCTGGCAGAGTTACCCATCTCGGGTAACTCTGCCAGAGTAAACCTCCATATACTTCTCAAAAGCGTTAATTTTCTCGTATGAGTGTTGGTAAAGAAATAACAGATTACAGCGGTATTTACTGTTTGCTTGGTTACAAATTATGCGGAGCTTGAAGATGTTGATTTAACAAGGTAGATTGGCATGATAGCGTAGTTCCCGAGACGGGTAACTCTGCGAAGAATAAAAATTTAAAGCCGTGATTAAATCGAAGAAATTAAAAGAATACTTTCTGGAGTTCGCCATGATTTTTTTGGCTGTAGTCCTTAGCTTCTTTGCCGAAAATTATCGGGAGAGTATAGCCGACAGACGCCAGGAAAAACAACTGATCAGATCGCTGGTGGAAGACTTAAAATCCGACACTCTGAATATCCGAAGGGCATTGAACTCAAGACAAAGAAAACTCAAATGGATGGATTCCCTGATGTTGTTGCTGGAGAGCAAGCAAATAAAGGGACATGAAAATGACCTTTACTTTTATACCCGAAATTTAATTCGAGCTCCTCATTTTCAAAGCAACGAACGAACGATTTCCCAGATTAAGGAATCAGGTGTTTCGGAGATGATTCAGAATAAAGAAGTGTTAAACCGTGTCATTCTCTATCATAGTATAGTGGCAATGTTGGTCCTCGATCATGAAAATGAACGCTTGGAGCAGCGTGCTGCCTTTCCGGTACTATCACAGATGTTCGATTCATTTATTTTCGACAAAATGGTAAACGGTGGTGGAATAAAGTTAATCCGCCACTGCGATCGTATGACCCCGAAATTCAACAAGACCTTGCCTTTTGGATACATCAAATAAAAGGAAGCGACTTTATCATTGAAAGACGACTGAAATCTCTAAATGAAAGGGCACAAGAATTAATTGAGCTTTTGGAAATAGAGTATAAACTAAAGTAGTTCTGCTTCTTTAAGAACATCAATAGCTGTTCGACAAACAACACTAATCTAGCGTTCTGAACGTGCGATGGCGCGAGACTTGTGCTCAAATGAAACAATGCTCAAGACAATTCAGACTTTTTGTAACTAGTCGGATAGTGACAAGAAAAGTTTGACTGAATTGGGAATCATTCCGGCAGAGTTTTGATGATTAATTATTAATTTGGACTGCCCGCATGCTTCAAATGCGAGCGTGGCCCAAACTGTGATGAACATCATCAAATTATACAATGGAAGAAGAGAAAAATCTACAACTTGAAAGACTGGTCTTTTTTACAGACGCTGTTGTTGCTATTGCAATAACTCTCCTGGCGCTTGAACTTAAAATAGAACCAGAGAGCGAACATCTGACTTACACAAACGTTGCTTCCAATTGGACAAAGTTTGCTGCCTTTTTTCTTTCATTCTTTAACATCACAATCTTTTGGAAAATTCATCACGAGTTTTTCAGATACATAAAAGCTGTTGACAATAAGATCTTTTGGTACAATATCCTGTGGCTTTTGTCTATTGCATTGCTACCATTCACTACATCTTTAATCAGTTCGCATTTTGACAATGTTACGGCAATGTCGCTGTATTGTATTGACACATTCGCTGTGACAATCTTTCAAAATCAAATTTGGGACTATGTTGCGGAGAGGCCAGAGTTTACAAAAAAGGAATTAAGTGAAACGACGAATTTAACAATCGGCTTGCCTGCAATGTAGCGATGTTGAACGGACTATTGGCCGTGATAATTTCGTTTCTATTCCCAACTGTGGCATTTATAGTTTTGCTAGTCCGCTTCCCCATGATTATAATAAGCGGAAGATTTTTTAAGTATAGCAAAAAAGAAGTACCAAGTTCCTCTGATTGATAATGATAAGGCTGTTACCTACACCACCGAATGATTTTAAGAAAGGCGATTTTTTTAGAGCAGTCCGTAATCTGGGACATTTTACAACAAGCAATCGAGCAAAGAAAACTTGATGGCAGCGACCAATGGCAGAATGGTTATCCGAATGAACAAACTGTTCATGACGATATAGAGAATGGCTATGCGTATGTGCTCGTTGACAACGAAGTTGTTATTGCCTATGCTGCAATCATTTTTGGTGTTGAGCCAGCCTACAACGACATCAAAGGAAGTTGGCTTCACGAATGGGGATTATGTTGTAGTGCATCGTGTTGCTACGTCTAATGCCGTAAAAGGGAAAGGCATTGCTACACTCCTATTTAAAGAGATAGAGACCCTGAGCAAAGAGAATAAAGTATACAGCATAAAAGTTGACACTAATTTTGACAACGTGCCGATGATTAAAATTCTGGGCAGGCTCGGCTACACCTATTGTGGGGAGGAAATCTTTTTCAGTGGCGCGATGCGAAAAGCGTACGAGAAAATTCTGACAGAGGAGTTGAATTGAAAATGCAATTGAACCGGATGTTCTGTTACTCTTCGGAAATATGAGAACACTTATAACCATTTTGTTACTGGCTCTTATACAATCCTTGACATATGATTAGATTATTAATCGTTACAATCTTTTTCTTCAGTTTCCAGTCAAAAGACTCATTACCCACAATTGAAATAAGTACTATTGATATGGACATTTTAACACGCTACCATGTTAAGTGCTCGGAGTTTGAACAATCATTCCAGAATGACAAGAAACTCAGAACTCTAGGAGATCAAAAGCAAATTGAGAAATTCCTATTGAAGATTAAAGCATCTGAAAAAAATGAAAGGAAATCAAGACATTGATGTGCGCGCTCAAATTTTGATAAAGTACAAAGATCATGTGGACATTATGTGCGCTGACAAATTCTCTATCTACTCCAATGGAACCCGTTATGCCGATATCGACCAAAATGAAGAAATTGATCTGGGGTTAGTTGATAGAATGCATTTCCACAGGGTCTTTAGTCATATTCATTTCAATCCAGTATAGAATTACTGCATGGAACATTAAATAGATTTAATTAGGTTTAAACTCTTTAAAGTTTGTTCCTATGCCAGCTAATACTGAAATAAAGATTTTACAGGCTAGTACACAAGAGCACTACAATCAAATCAAAAACTTAATCAATGAGTTTCTGCAATGGCATTTGAGCAGGCACTCGGAAGATATTGAATTGATTAAGGAATATTTTGATCCTTCTGCATTTGAAAAGGAATTGAATTCTTTGCCGGGCAAGTATGCAAAACCTGATGGCAGTCTTTTGCTTGCGTTGTTTGATGGTGAGGCTGCGGGTTGTGTTGCTTTGCGTAAAATACATTCACAGAGGTGCGAGATGAAGCGTCTGTTTGTCAGCGATCAGTTTAAAGGAAAGAAAGTTGGAGTCGCGTTAGCTAAAGCTATTATTGAAGAAGCGCGTGAAATGGGTTACGCATCCATGAAGCTTGATACAAGCTTTCGTCAGGTAGAAGCGATATCGCTTTATCAGGGTTTAGGGTTTAAAAGAATAGAAGCTTATTATCCTGTTTCCAAAAGTCAGAATGATTGGCTCGTGTTTATGGAATTAACACTCTAAAGATCAAATCAATTAACTTCAACACCGACATAAATGGATTTTAACTTTTTCCACTCATCCAATATTGGACTTCACGTAACTGCTGGCACAATTGCGCTGTTGCTTGGCGCGGTTTCTTTGTTATCAGCTAAAGGGAAGAGAGTACATATAAAAAGTGGCCGTTGGTTTCTGAGGTTGTTATCACTTGTTATACTCACGGGCTTGTTGGGTGTGTTCGTGTTCAAAAGAAACACATTTCTGTTGGTCATTACTTTGTTGAGCGCATACCAAGGTTATTCAGGTTACCGAGCGTTAAAGACAAAAAACAATTCGCCCAACGTAGTCGACATGGCGAATTGTTTTTTGTCTTTAACGCTCGGTAACCTGAGTAACCTTGGTATGCGCTCAACAAAGTAATGACCAACAGAAATGTGTTTCTTTTGAACACGAACACACCCAACAAGCCCGTGAGTATAACAAGTGATAACAACCTCAGAAACCAACGGCCACTTTTTATATGTACTCTCTTCCCTTTAGCTGATAACAAAGAAACCGCGCCAAGCAACAGCGCAATTGTGCCAGCAGTTACGTGAAGTCCAATATTGGATGAGTGGAAAAAGTTAAAATCCATTTATGTCGGTGTTGAAGTTAATTGATTTGATCTTTAGAGTGTTAATTCCATAAACACGAGCCAATCATTCTGACTTTTGGAAACAGGATAATAAGCTTCTATTCTTTTAAACCCTAAACCCTGATAAAGCGATATCGCTTCTACCTGACGAAAGCTTGTATCAAGCTTCATGGATGCGTAACCCATTTCACGCGCTTCTTCAATAATAGCTTTAGCTAACGCGACTCCAACTTTCTTTCCTTTAAACTGATCGCTGACAAACAGACGCTTCATCTCGCAACTCTGTGAATCTATTTTACGCAAAGCAACACAACCCGCAGCCTCACCATCAAACAACGCAAGCAAAAGACTGCCATCAGGTTTTGCATACTTGCCCGGCAAAGAATTCAATTCCTTTTCAAATGCAGAAGGATCAAAATATTCCTTAATCAATTCAATATCTTCCGAGTGCCTGCTCAAATGCCATTGCAGAAACTCATTGATTAAGTTTTTGATTTGATTGTAGTGCTCTTGTGTACTAGCCTGTAAAATCTTTATTTCAGTATTAGCTGGCATAGGAACAAACTTTAAAGAGTTTAAACCTAATTAAATCTATTTAATGTTCCATGCAGTAATTCTATACTGGATTGAAATGAATAGACTAAAGACCCTGTGGAAATGCATTCTATCAACTAACCCCAGATCAATTTCTTCATTTTGGTCGATATCGCATAACGGGTTCCATTGGAGTAGATAGAGAATTTGTCAGCGCACATAATGTCCACATGATCTTTGTACTTTATCAAAATTTGAGCGCGCACATCAATGTCTTGATTTCCTTTCATTTTTTTCAGATGCTTTAATTCCAATAGGAATTTCTCAATTTGCTTTTGATCTCCTAGAGTTCTGAGTTTCTTGTCATTCTGGAATGATTGTTCAAACTCCGAGCACTTAACATGGTAGCGTGTTAAAATGTCCATATCAATAGTACTTATTTCAATTGTGGGTAATGAGTCTTTTGACTGGAAACTGAAGAAAAAGATTGTAACGATTAATAATCTAATCATATGTCAAGGATTGTATAAGAGCCAGTAACAAAATGGTTATAAGTGTTCTCATATTTCCGAAAGTAACAAAAGAACGATCCGGTTCAATTGCATTTTCAATTCACTCCTCTGTCAGAATTTTCTCGTACGCTTTTCGCATCGCGCCACTGAAAAAGATTTCTCCACAATCGGTGTAGCCGAGCCTGCCCAGAATTTTAATCATCGGCACGTTGTCAAAATTAGTGTCAACTTTTATGCTGTATACTTTATTCTCTTTGCTCAGGGTCTCTATCTCTTTAAATAGGAGTGTAGCAATGCCTTTCCCTTTTACGGCATTAGACGTAGCAACACGATGCACTACAACATAATCCCCATTCGTAAGCCAACTTCCTTTGATGTCGTTGTAGGCTGGCTCAACACCAAAAATGATTGCAGCATAGGCAATAACAACTTCGTTGTCAACGAGCACATACGCATAGCCATTCTCTATATCGTCATGAACAGTTTGTTCATTCGGATAACCATTCTGCCATTGGTCGCTGCCATCAAGTTTTCTTTGCTCGATTGCTTGTTGTAAAATGTCCCAGATTACTGATCTGCTCTAAAAAAATCGCCTTTCTTAAAATCATTCGGTGGTGTAGGTAACAGCCTTATCATTATCAATCAGAGGAACTTGGTACTTCTTTTTTGCTATACTTAAAAAATCTTCCGCTTATTATAATCATGGGGAAGCGGACTAGCAAAACTATAAATGCCACAGTTGGGAATAGAAACGAAATTATCACGGCCAATAGTCCGTTCAACATCGCTACATTGCAGGCAAGCCGATTGTTGTAATTTGTCGTTTCACTTAATTCACTTTTTTGTAAACTCTGGCCTCTCCGCAACATAGTCCCAAATTTGATTTTGAAAGATTGTCACAGCGAATGTGTCAATACAATACAGCGACATTACCGTAACATTGTCAAAATCCGAACTGATTAAAGATGTAGTGAATGGTCGCGATGCAATAGACAAAAGCCACAGGATTTTGCCCCAAAAAGATCTTATTGTCAACAGCTTTTATGTATCTGAAAAACTCGTGATGAATTTTCCAAAAGATTGTGATGTTAAAAAATGAAGAAAAAAGGCAGAAAATTTTGTTTGATTGGAAGCAACGTTTGTGTAAGTGCATATTCGCTCTCTGGTTCTATTTTTAAGTTCAAGCGCCAGGAGAGTTATTGCAATAGCAACAACAGCCAGTCTGTAAAAAGACCATGTTTCAAGTTGTAGATTTTTCTCTGCTTCCATTGTATAATTTGATGATGTTCGTCACTTTTGGGCCACACTCGCATTTGAAGCATGCGGGCAGTCCAGAATTAATAATTAATCATCAAAACTCTGCGGAATGATTCCCAAATTCAGTCAAACTTTTCTTGTCACTATCCGACTAGTTACAAAAAGTTAGAAGTATCTGTGAGCATTGTTTCATTTGAGCACAAGTCTCGCGCCATCGCACGTTCAGAACGCTAGATTAGTGTTGTCTGTCGAACAGCTATTGATGTTCTTAAAGAAGCAGAACTACTTTTCAGTTTATATCTATTTTCAAAAGCTCAATTTAAACCTGGTGCCTTTTCATTTCGAGATTTCAGTCGTCTTTCAATGATAAAGTCGCTTCCTTTATTTGATGTATCCAAAAGGCAAGGTCTTGTTGAATTTCGGGGTCATACAATCGCAGTGGCGGGACCCAATCAGTTACTCCACCACCGTTTACCATTTTGTCGAAAATAAATGAATCGAACATCTGTGATAGTACCGGAAAGGCAGCACGCTGCTCCAAGCGTTCATTTTCATGATCGAGAGACCGAACATTGCCACTATACTATGATAGAGAAATGACACGGTTTAACACTTCTTTATTCTGAATCATCTGCGAAACACCTGATTCCTTAATCTGGGAAATCGTTCGTTCGTTGCTTTGAAAATGAGGAGCTCGATTAATTTTCGGGTATAAAAGTAAAGGTCATTTTCATGTCCCTTTATTTGCTTGCTCTCCAGCAGAGACAAGACATCAGGGAATCCATCCATTTGAGTTTTCTTGTCTTCAGGTTGTGCCTTCGGATATTCAGAGTGTCGTTTTAAGTCTTCCACCAGCGATCTGATCAGTTGTTTTTCCTGGCGTCTGTGGCTATCTCTCCCAATAAGTTTCCGGCAAAGAAGCTAAGGACTACAGCCAAAAAAATCATGGCAACTCCAGAAAGTATTCTCTTAGATTTCTTCGATTTTAAAATACACAGCTTTAAATTTTTATTCTTCGCAGAGTTACCCGTCTCGGGAACTACGCTATCATGCCAATCTACCTTGTTAAATCAACATCTTCGAGCTCCGCATAATTTGTAACCAAGCAAACGGTGAATACCGCTGTAATCTGTTATTTCTTGCCGGCACTTGGTACCAAAATTGAGCGCTTGAGAAGTATATGAAGGTTTACTCTGGCAGAGTTACCCGAGATGGGTAACTCTGCCAGGAAAGAAGTTAAACTGAAACACAAACTGTAAGAATTACTGTGGCCCCCACAATGGTGCGTGTTCCGCTCCTTCCAGCAAAAACAATAAAAAGCTTCTCGTTCTGTCTAATATTCATTTTCAACACTCACCAACCCCTTCATGTGATTTCAGATTAAACTGTATTTAAGTACATTTAACTACAACTCATGAAAATGTCGACATCTAAAGGAAAAATAATCTCAGTGGTTATGGGGCTTTGTCATGAGAATAATTCAAGTTTTATCGACCATTGTTCCGGCATTTGAATTACCTTCTTTCGTTTTAACATGGTCCATTGTCATCCTCATCGTCCTTCCGTTTTTATTTGATTTTCGTTTGGAAGCGCCCTAACCTTTTCAATGTTAACTCCTCTATTCTATCGAAAGTCAAAAACGACTCCATTCCATCTGACGACATTAACCGGGTTCTTATTTCTAAGTTTAAAATTCTCCGCGGAGACACTCATACAGATTTCTTGGCAGTTAGTTTGCCTGAAGCGATTGCAAATGCACTCATAGGTATTAAAAAACTTAGAGCGTGCAAACTAGACAAAAATGATAGCATAAGCAACTTCAGCAACCAGCAACTCATAGAGTTTTCTAATAAACGCAAACTCAACGCGATACTCACCGGTTCAATCTTGGCAATCGACGATCAGGTTCGAATATCAACCACACTGGTTGAGCAACCTTCAAATTCAGTTGTATGGACAGAGTCAACTCAATCATTGGTAGGCGATCTTTTCGAGCTTCAAGATTTAATATCTCGAAAGATCATCAAATCACTTGAATTGAAATTGTCAGATGAGGAGCGATTGGGAATGGAGAAGAAGAACACGAAAAGCCCCGAGGCTTATGAACTGTTTTTAAAAGCAAACGAATTATCACATCAAGTTGACAAATGGCGCGATGCAAAAGACGTTTACATATCATGCCTCGAGAAAGACCCCACTTTCAGTAGTGCCATGGCAAGATTAGCGAGATGCTATAGAGTATTGGGAAAATATCATTTTCGTGGCGATGATTCAATCAGATATCTTGCGATGTCGGAAGCGTACATTAGCCATTCTTTGCGACTTGATCCGCAATCTGACTTGGCAATAGGAATATATACGCAGTTGCTAGTTGATAACGGCAAATCAATCGAGGCATTAAAAACGCTAGTAAAGAGAATCAACGTCAGCAACAGCAATGCTCATCTATTTGCGAGTCTTGTCCATGTTCTAAGATTTTCTGGTTTATTGACTGAAAGTATTGAAGCTGACAGAGTAGCGAGATCAATCGATTCAACTGTGCTCACTTCAATTGGTCACACGCATTTCATGCTCCAGAATTATTCACAGGCCAAAGAATTTATCAAAGGTGACATTGGGTATCTCGAAGCTGTTTCCTTGTCGGCCATGAATTTGAATGACGAAGCAATTGATAAATTAAAAATAAATGAATCACGTGTTGACAGTGAGCAATTGAAAGCCTACTTGAGGTCATTAAAGTTTGCTCTAATGGGGGATAAGCAAGAGAGCCTGCGGAATCTTGAGATTGCTTTCACGGATTCTAATGATGCAGAAGCACTTTACTATTTAGTGAGAACATATGCTTATTTAGGAGAAGAGCAACTGGCAATTGATGGCCTAACAAAGGTTGTCGAAAAAGGATACTACCAGTACATGGCCTTTGAAAGCGATCCGTGGTTAGAAAGCATAAGAACTCATGATGCATATAAGGAACTGCTTGAACAAGCAATACGCTTAAGCGCTGAATCAGTTATAGCGCTTCAATCAATTACAATAAACGATGCGAATTTGGCAGCGATTTTTAAAATCAAACAAGATAGAGTTCTAGCTTGATTCCATCAGGGTCTTTAAAAGCAACATAATATTTGCCTAAGGTGGCATCTATCTTGGGCCTTCGATCCACACATTATTTTCTTTCAGTTGACTTGCTACTCGATCAACCTCCTTTTCGTCACTAGCCGCTAATGCAAGGTGATCAAGCCCCACACGAAATGGAGAAAATTTGTCTGAAGGCAATGTCGATGGTTCTGGTCCTTTGATAGCTAATGCAAAGTTTCCAATCCCGACAATGAATAGATTTTCAATTTCAAGTAAGAGAGGGAAACCAAGTAATTCATGATAGAATTTTTTAGACCGAGGCAAGTCTGTAGTCCTTAACGCAATGTGGTGAAGTCCTGGGGTATTGATTTGAATAGACATAAGTTTTTTTATTGTGAACTTAACAAATCTTTTAAAAAGAATGGAGGAATAATTTGACCTATAGACTCTGCGATTTGATCTCAGCGAGTCCGTCCGCATTGTTAGCGGTAGTACATTCTACTTAGAATCTAATGTCATGTTTCTTGCAATACCAATTCGGGTCACAGTCCGTAACAATACAACCACCCATTACTATCTCTTTGTTCTTTAGTTTAGTTGCGAACTCGTCCCCATAAAGTAGTCCATAAATAATTGGTAAAACATTATCCTCGTGATTTGCTACGGGGCATTTTGCAGTTGACTTTGCGTAAGGGCATGTCTTGGGTGGGTAGCTAATATTTGAATAAACTGTTGAATCCTTTTTCAACTTCACATTAAATATTGTGTCACCCTCAAATGCTCCACTTACAGAGATTCGATACAATTCATTAGGTTTAAGTTTTAGATTAAAATGTCCTGCGGTGTCCGACCTAACAGAAACGGTATTGTCTTTACCTGCGTGATCTAAATTTTGTGCAATTATCCAGACGAAGTTAACGAGTCTTGGAGAATGCTCGTCAAAAGTCACAATCCCTGTTACATTTTGCCCCCAAAGGTTAACGAACGAGAAGAATGTCAAAATTGTCAATAGTCCTTTCATGTTCAGGATACCTTACCGTCAACGCCTTATGTTTTATGGTGCAGTCCACATTGTCCACCGTGACAAAACTAAATAAAGAAACTGAAACGTTGAGCTACACTCAGCTCCATGTTATCGGTGTTTTATTTGTCTAAAATTTTGATCGAAGGAATCTCCGTTCCGATCATCTGTCGCAGGTGAGTTTTCCTGACACCCGCGAGAGATTTCATGAAGTCAGTTGTTGCATCTCCGTAAGCTCTTCTACTGTAAGCATACACTGCAACTCCTTTTTTGTTGCCCCCAATATCTATTCGTTTGTATTTATAAGCATTGAATTCCACAAGTGTCATTGCGTTATTTTTACTTTCTCCCAATAGAAAATCTACAATAAATTCTTCTCCATTTGGACTTTCGCTCACCATAAAATTGCAAATAGGGTCTGACTTTTTTCTTTTATTCAATTCTTTAGTCTTTTGTTTCACAGCGTCTTCAACTGAGATTTCTGTATTGAAAAGATGGATTGTAATCATTTGATGTAAATGAGTCCAATGCCTCACTGTCTGGTAGATATTCCTGAACATAATATTTATCGTTTGGCTTGTCTGTCCATTTTAATTTGAAGTCCGAGTCATTAAAACGTAAAGGTCCAGGTACGCTAAGCCGGTCGGTCTGATTGTCCCCGACCGTAAATGCGAATAGTGCAATTGGCAAGTACGATTAAATTGAATTTCATTTTGTTGTTTTTGAGATTTATTGTCCGCTAAATGCCCATAACGTAACCGTGCATGTGACGTAGCGCGGTTTAGGAGCTAAAGCCAAATGAGGAACGAATGGCTTTACGACCTGCTGCGTTCTGTCCCACACACCCAAACTAAATTATGAAACAAAATCTAAGACACAACATCGAACCAGCGCTATGGCACATGCACAATGTTGTGTGCGTTAATTTTTTCTGTACACGTAATCGTAAAAATAACATAAAATCGGGTTATCGTCCTTCTCAGAATACACTGATTTTAATCTAACAAATCCTCTATTATCGTTTTCCAATTTAGTTTTGTATTCAATAACATGTCGCTCTCTAGGTTCATTATTTTGACGTGTCCAATCAGTCTTCCGCTTTTCTGTCACATAAACAAGATTTCCTTTAGAGTCATATTCATATACAAAATCGTTCCACACTTTTAAAATCTTTTGGTGACTGACTTATTTCAGAGGTCAATCGATCATTTTCATATTTATATTTTGTCAACTTGATGCATAACACTGAATCTTTTCGACAACTCCACTCGCGCCTCTCAATCTCGTTTCTCTTTTTATCGTATTCGAAAGTCCACTTGTGAGTGCTGTCAGTCAATTGTCCTGCGTAATTGCCCTCCTTGTCGTAAGACAACTCATTTACTCGAAGTGAATTGGTTGCCCTTGTCAAGGTCTCTCTTATTTTTTGTCCCTTTTGGTTGAATTCAAATTTCCAAACAGAAGTGTATTTGTCTCAATTTGTCCCAGAATCATAGTAAATATGTCTTTGCGGTGTATTCTCCCTTTTTATTCCGTTCATAGTTTGTCGTCCGCCATAATTGTCCATGATGATATTCATTTGTTTGAATAAGATTGCCGTTGCTATCAATTCTATCAAATTTATTTCTGCGCTGTCCTTTAAGCAGGTGCCTTCCATTTGCTAAAACGACTTTCAGTAATCTCTTCGATTCTATTCTTCTTTATTTTATTTCGTTCCTTGAAGAACTTTTCTCCAAATCTTTGTCTTGTCCCGAAACGTAGTCATAGGTTGTAACTAAAAGAAGAATTGTGAAGATTGAGAATCTCATTTAAAAAATTAATGGCACACAACATCTGAGTTTATGCAGTTGCGGGATTAGGAGGGTTTAAAAATGTAGCGCAGCGGAATGTTAAACCCGACCTGCTGCGAAATTGTCCCCCGTGACCGAACTGCATTTGAAACATATACTCCAATTTAAACACAACACCCCGCAATTGCATAAACTTTTTGTTGGCGGTAGTAATTATTTCAACACGCCTCTTATTTTTCGTCCTATGTCGGTTATCTGTGTCTTTATCTCTCCACCCTTAATCTTGAAGCCATCTCCGAAGTCTTCCTGTCCAGCTCGTTCTACAGAAATTGAGATAGGTTCAATTTCAAATAGTCCGTAGTTCATAACGTCTCCTGATTCCTCAATAGAAAGTTTAACCCAGTCGCCTTGAATGAACCACATCAGGTCGTCAATCATAGCTCTGTCAATTATCGTTGCCGCCTTGACAAAGTCCGTGTACTTGATTTTTTCATTCACGTACGCTGCAAACATCTTAGCTATCAGTCTGGCTTTCTCATGGTCGTCACATTTGTCAATTATGTAGAGTAGTTTTTCTCCAACCTTAACACCGAACTCCTCAGATTCATCTATTTCTGAAATCATCTTCTTCTTTTCTCCTTCGGAATGTCCTTTAGCTCAGTCAGGAAATGAATTAGTTTTTTGACAAAGAGTCTTTCCTTGACATTCAAGGTTGTTCTTCCAATACTCACAATTGTCCCAAATAATAGGAATATCTTTTACCAGTCCGTCTTGGGTCACTGAGTCCATAATTGTCTCGGCTACACTGACACTTAAATCTTGAAAGTCTGTGTCAGTCAACGTGGACTTGAGTGATTTAGAAAGTTTGTTCGACTCGTCCATAAATAATTATTACCTCTAACGTCTGGCTATAAGGCGTTTGCCTTACCAAAATAAAAATAAACAAATCAAGGCAAATGACTTATAGCTTTTGTTGGTGCTGTTACCTCCTTGCAGAATCTGCTTCTTTACGTTCTCCATCGCTCTCCGCGTGCAATACGTTTGATAAGGAATGGTAAAAATTGGTCCCATCAACCTGGTCAGCAAATTACCTGGCTCAGAGAACGTTTTGATTTTGAAAACTAGTCCTGTCCGCTTTGCTCGACAGTAAAAGTCGATTCACCTTTCTCAACATGTCCCTCAATTGTCTGGTAACTAAACCCTTTTCTCGTCCTCGTCAATTATGCTATTTATCCTTACTCCAAATACAATTTTCTGAGAAAGAACTTTTATAGGAGGTATAGTCGCCTGTTGGAGAATAGTGTCACCGATTTTCATTTTTCGTTTCTCTTGTCCCCATTGGGTCTTGAACGTCATTATATCCGATGGGAATACTTCATAGTCGAATAAAAAGTCGAGGTTGGTTTGCCTTAAATTCTGGTCAGCCGAAATATCAATCGTGGAAGTCTTCTCAGTCAGTCTTGCCTTGTCAAAAGTCATTGTCGGTTTTCCAATCAACTGCGTCAGTAATGTAGGAAATCTGTCCGCTTGGTCTGTTAAAAACAACTTCATTGTCCAGAGGTAATTGCGCCCAACGTCTGTGTTAATGACGTTGTGTTGTTAAAAATAATAAACGTCAGACCGATAACACAATGGCATAAACACTTTGTTGTGCGCAGTTAGCATCCACTTACTATTTCTTTGTCTTTAATCTTGAATTCTTTGTCATTTACTCTAAATTCTTTAAGAGATTTTAATTCAATGATTACGTCATAGTCATTACCTAAATGAATACTCTTAACAGTTACCCCACCATCTGCCTGCTCCATTAAATGTTTCCAGTCCCATTTATTATGCATTGAATAAACTATCGGATTAATCTTGTAATCAATTGAATAATAGTAAATAGATCTCCTCCCATATGACGTTACCTCAAATGATTTGCACTTAAATCCATTTATTGTCTCAATATTACCGTTATGCTTTATTGTCCCTGGCTCAATATTTTTCATGGTGTTGTCAAAACATGAAAACCCTTTGTCATTTTTGGTTTTGTAAAGACTTTTGCCTGTCTTACCGTCAAGAATGAATAAGGCACTGTCTGCTGCATATGTCAGTCCTTTATAATATCTCTGATTGATTAAATAATAAGACCCATTGGACGTGGTCGCGGCTAGAGAGTCAGTATTAAGTTTGTCGGATTTGTATGACTGTTGTAAAACAAGTTCACCTTCGAAATATTTTACATGCTTGTCAAAAGAACAAGAAATTGTCAGTAAGATTAATAATGTTAGCAGTCTCATTGTTTTTTGCTAATTGCCCACAACGTTCGACTATAAGCCGCTTGTTTTACCAATTAAAAATAAAAAAAGAAAACAAATGGATTATAGGCTTTGTTGTGCGCTGGGCGTTTCTAGTTCCAAATCTTAAATAGTAACCAAACTCCTAGTCCAACGAAGAAGCTAATTATAATGATTTTATTTATCGTCAAGTCGGTCCGCTGTTTTGGAATGTCATGAGCAGGATAGTCAATCTTCCATTTCTTTGTCACAATGAAGTCAGCTAACATTTGTGGAGTCACTGGGATTCTTGTCAGGCGCTCATACGGGGGTTTGAAAAATTGCCCACCTATACTATTGGATCCTTCTTCGTCAGCATGAAAAGTACCATAAATAGTCTGACATGTCTACATTGTACCGCTTTGCATATTTTTCAATCATTTCATGAAAGTCGTCACCGACTACTCCCATGTCCTTGAATATATCAATGTTAGGATCGTCCGGATATACACCGGAATAGTCTTCCAAAAAATTCCTTATGTCATTTATCCAACTCACTTCTCTCTTGTTCGAAGATTAATTTGTCCCGAAACGCATTGCCGCCAACGTCTGGCTATACCCAGTGGCGTATATTTTTACTTTCGTTAGCTGACTTCAATTTAGCCTCATTTTCTTCG
>JASGIR010000046.1:0-18385 GCA_049840975.1 Cyclobacteriaceae bacterium
TGTTGCTAAGGTTAATAGGGAAACACGATAGAATCCGAACAGCACCTCCAACAAGCCAGCAAAGACAGGGTGCTATGCACTGGTTTGAGTAAATGTTAAAGAGCCCATGCAGGACAAATGTCTCCAGCAAAATTGATGAGATATCCCACGATTCCCATGCGAAATAAAAACTGCTGCTCCATTAAGTTTTTTACTGTTGCCGATCCATCTCCTGGAACAATTAATTTTGAAAGAACAGCAAATTCGGAGAATGGTGTGACCATCATCATCAGATAGCCTATGCCAGCAAGGAGCGCAGCCTTGCTCGGACTGATTTCATTGATCTTCATAATATCTGGGTTTCGAGTTGGAGACGATTAACTAACTCATTAGTTACGTCATAGGTGTTACAAGAAATTCTATGGGCTGGATGATTTACTCCAAATCCTTTATGAACTAATTCAGCTTGTAAACATCTTCATAAGTCTGGTAATCCTTTCTACTGATAGTAAAAAGGGGCATGCCATGTTCGTCTTTCAAGAGTGCTAAAGTTTCGTCATCGCTTTTCGGGAAATAAACTTGGTAACCGCGTCCATCTTCTAGACGGATGCCGTAAGTTTCTACTGAATTCTCATAATGATAGGAATTCTGTGTGTACGAATAACGAGTAAGTTTTCCGGTGCTGTCTTTAACTGAGAAGCTATTGGGAGAAAATTCAATTTCAAATTTATTTCTTTTGAATCCATCGCTTTCCATTTGCCTCGATATTTATCGGATCCACTGCAAGCATAAAGGCCAATAAGAAAGAAGATCAGGAAAGAGTTGATTTTTTTTTCATTGTTTGGTTTTTCATTTGATTAAAATAATTCACACCTTCTTGTTTATCACGAAGAGCATTGCAGAAGAAATTGCACACATCACCAATGCACTTATAACAAGTCCATTCTCTTTTTGTACAATTCCAATTACCAGATCACCAATAAACATAACTAAAAAGAAGATGTACGCTATGGTAAGCATAGGCCCTGATTTCTTTAATGTAGCAAACGCAAAAATGAAACCAAGAGCAAATTGCCTAGCTGACCACATTTGAGCTAAGTAATCAACACCTTTTGCGCTAAAATCAACACTCTCTAAAACCGATTGGGGAGAAATACGTATCGATACGCTCACACCAAGTTCCATTAGTGCAAAAAGTGCGGATACGATTAATATCCATACTGGGAGAGATTTTTGGTATCTGTCCATAGTTAGTTGGGTTTATAATTTACTTTAAAAGCCAGACAAAATAAGACAACTTATGTGAGCCCAGAGAAATATAGATTGAATTCCATAGGGCTAGCGTCTTCAAATTCATCTGCCTTTAAGTCTTCAAAAATCTCTTCGGGTGTTGAATATCCAGCTTCATGGAATTGCAAGTGGCGTACTTGTTTTGATCCATCCTTTTCAATTGTAATCTCTGTTCCTTTCAGCTGAATAGGATCCACCTTTACCATAACGACAAAGTCATCAAATCGCTTTTTGAAATATTGATGGACGATGTTACTTTCTTTAGCCATTTATTTTTAGATCAAACTTATAAAATCTCGAATCTATTCATCGCAAAGTGCCATACACTTGCTGAACTCTTGTTAAATTTAAGAAATGAATTCTCAAGATTATTACATCGGGTTCTATTCAATTTTTGCTGGCGTAGCGGGCACTGGGTTAGTGGTTAATTGGGTAAAGATTCTGAAAGACTATCCGGTGAAAAAAGTGAGCTGGTATCAATTACTTTGGTCACTTCAATTCTTTATGTTGCTGACGTGGGAATGGTACCGACCGATAGGTATTGACGCAATAAAATCACCAGGAGCATTGATTCAAGTTTTAATCAGTCCAATTGTTTTATATGCTATATGTTATTTGTTCTTGCCTCAAAATGATGAAGAATACAATCACCCACTCGAAAATCAAAAAATAAAAATTGCCGTTCTTGGAATCATTTGGTGTTTGAACAAATACATTGACTTCTATATCGTCCGTGAAGGAGATTTACTAGCACGGCCACAAATTCAATTTTTAGTTAGCCTGATTATGTTCTTGATTTTAGCATTTGATCGGAAGAAACTTACGTGGGCCGCAGGTTCAATTGCAGATTTTATTTATTTGTTGATCGTTTTTTCTTTTCCATTAATTGGTGCTGAAACATCGTTCTATGCCTCCGTAATTTTCATGGGTTGTGTCTTCGTAATTTATTTTTTGAATCTATTCAGAAATAGAGTCTTATCGAAGACTTAATTCCGAGTCGCATTTCAAGCATATGACCTTTGAATCCTATTTTTTCGTATGCTTTTTTAGCAACAATATTTCCATCAAGAACTTGTAGTCGAATTTCGTGAACACCTTTTGTGTGGGCCCATTCATTTAATTTTTCAATAATGGCTTTGTTAACTCCTTTTCCCCGATGTGCAGGTCTCACATACATAAATCCTAAATAGCTGAATTGGGTGTGCTTTACAAACGAGTCGACTTCCTGCTTGATAACAGCATATCCAGAACCTATAATTTCATTGTCAACTTGAGCAACTACAACTTCGGCATTTTCACTTTCAATTAATTTTTGCAAATCATCAAAGTGAATTTCTCCATCTTTCAGCGTGCAGTTGAAAGGACGCTCAGCCTGAATTTCTTCCCTGCTCAAATTCGAGTAATACAGGCAAATCATTTTTATTGGCTGACCTAATGATCATGTTTTTTACTTTTAGAAGTAGATATTTTAAGTATTGTTGTTCTCGGAAATAATGAATCACAATTATCAAATTACTTTGACATAGTAATAGTAATGGCGAAATAATATTCTTTACTCATCTTTTTGTGGCAAGCATAAAAACTCAAACAGCAAATGCGAAACAAATTTATTCTTTAATAGTTGATGAAGTCGCCAACATGTAGAATTAAAAATAAAAGCAGAAGTGCGGTCAATGCAATCATATTCGGAAATCGACTGTACGCATAACTATATCCGTATCTAATAGGAAGCCAGAGAAACATCAAAACTGCAACAACAACTATAAGCCCAATGACTGTAAGTTTTTCATTTGAGTTTTTAGAAAGCGCGGCATCAATCATCAGGATTGCAAAAAGTATAAAAGAAACGACAGCTAAAATCGCAACTGTCTTATCGTGATATTCTGGAACTTTATAGTCCGACACTTTTCCTTCGGCATTAAAATTAATTATTGTCCTACACAGCGGACATTCCAATCTCTCAACTCCATCAGCCTCTATCGACCGATGACAATAGGGACAATTAATTTCGATTTCTCTTTGTCGCAGTTTCATTTGACGATCACTTCTTCACAAATTTCAATACAGTGTTTGCGCATCGAACCAAATACATTCCTTGCTGAAAATTATGAACGTCTACTGTCATCGAATTTGAAGACATCACTTCTCTTCCCAGAATATCTACAATAGAAAAATCTTTTCCACCAACATTGACAAACAAGAATGTTGAAACCGGATTAGGATAAAGCGAAAACTCCGAAGAAGGTTTTTCTTCGGAGTTTTCGCTTTATCCTAATCCGGTTTCAACATTCTTGTTTGTCAATGTTGGTGGAAAAGATTTTTCTATCGTAGATATTCTGGGAAGAGAAGTGATGTCTTCAAATTCGATGACAGTAGACGTTCATAATTTTCAGCAAGGAATGTATTTGGTTCGATGCGCAAACACTGTATTGAAATTTGTGAAGAAGTGATCGTCAAATGAAACTGCGACAAAGAGAAATCGAAATTAATTGTCCCTATTGTCATCGGTCGATAGAGGCTGATGGAGTTGAGAGATTGGAATGTCCGCTGTGTAGGACAATAATTAATTTTAATGCCGAAGGAAAAGTGTCGGACTATAAAGTTCCAGAATATCACGATAAGACAGTTGCGATTTTAGCTGTCGTTTCTTTTATACTTTTTGCAATCCTGATGATTGATGCCGCGCTTTCTAAAAACTCAAATGAAAAACTTACAGTCATTGGGCTTATAGTTGTTGTTGCAGTTTTGATGTTTCTCTGGCTTCCTATTAGATACGGATATAGTTATGCGTACAGTCGATTTCCGAATATGATTGCATTGACCGCACTTCTGCTTTTATTTTTAATTCTACATGTTGGCGACTTCATCAACTATTAAAGAATAAATTTGTTTCGCATTTGCTGTTTGAGTTTTTATGCTTGCCACAAAAAGATGAGTAAAGAATATTATTTCGCCATTACTATTACTATGTCAAAGTAATTTGATAATTGTGATTCATTATTTCCGAGAACAACAATACTTAAAATATCTACTTCTAAAAGTAAAAAACATGATCATTAGGTCAGCCAATAAAAATGGATTTGCCTGTATTACTCGAATTTGAGCAGGGAGTAATTCAGGCTGAGCGTCCTTTCAACTGCACGCTGAAAGATGGAGAAATTCACTTTGATGATTTGCAAAAATTAATTGAAAGTGAAAATGCCGAAGTTGTGGTTGCTCAAGTTGACAATGAAATTATAGGTTCTGGATATGCTGTTATCAAGCAGGAAGTCGACTCGTTTGTAAAGCACACCCAATTCAGCTATTTAGGATTTATGTATGTGAGACCTGCACATCGGGGAAAAGGAGTTAACAAAGCCATTATTGAAAAATTAAATGAATGGGCCCACACAAAAGGTGTTCACGAAATTCGACTACAAGTTCTTGATGGAAATATTGTTGCTAAAAAAGCATACGAAAAAATAGGATTCAAAGGTCATATGCTTGAAATGCGACTCGGAATTTAAGTCTTCGATAAGACTCTATTTCTGAATAGATTCAAAAAATAAATTACGAAGACACAACCCATGAAAATTACGGAGGCATAGAACGATGTTTCAGCACCAATTAATGGAAAAGAAAAAACGATCAACAAATAAATAAAATCTGCAATTGAACCTGCGGCCCACGTAAGTTTCTTCCGATCAAATGCTAAAATCAAGAACATAATCAGGCTAACTAAAAATTGAATTTGTGGCCGTGCTAGTAAATCTCTTCACGGACGATATAGAAGTCAATGTATTTGTTCAAACACCAAATGATTCCAGAGAACGGCAATTTTTATTTTTTGATTTTCGAGTGGGTGATTGTATTCTTCATCATTTTGAGGCAAGAACAAATAACATATAGCATATAAAACAATTGGACTGATTAAAACTTGAATCAATGCTCCTGGTGATTTTATTGCGTCAATACCTATCGGTCGGTACCATTCCCACGTCAGCAACATAAAGAATTGAAGTGACCAAAGTAATTGATACCAGCTCACTTTTTTCACCGGATAGTCTTTCAGAATCTTTACCCAATTAACCACTAACCCAGTGCCCGCTACGCCAGCAAAAATTGAATAGAACCCGATGTAATAATCTTGAGAATTCATTTCTTAAATTTAACAAGAGTTCAGCAAGTGTATGGCACTTTGCGATGAATAGATTCGAGATTTTATAAGTTTGATCTAAAAATAAATGGCTAAAGAAAGTAACATCGTCCATCAATATTTCAAAAAGCGATTTGATGACTTTGTCGTTATGGTAAAGGTGGATCCTATTCAGCTGAAAGGAACAGAGATTACAATTGAAAAGGATGGATCAAAACAAGTACGCCACTTGCAATTCCATGAAGCTGGATATTCAACACCCGAAGAGATTTTTGAAGACTTAAAGGCAGATGAATTTGAAGACGCTAGCCCTATGGAATTCAATCTATTCCTGGGCTCACATAAGTTGTCTTATTTTGTCTGGCTTTTAAAGTAAATTATAAACCCAACTAACTATGACAGATACCAAAAATCTCTCCCAGTATGGATATTAATCGTATCCGCACTTTTTGCACTAATGGAACTTGGTGTGAGCGTATCGATATGTATTTCTCCCCAATCGGTTTTAGAGAGTGTTGATTTTAGCGCAAAAGGTGTTGATTACTTAGCTCAAATGTGGTCAGCTAGGCAATTTGCTCTTGGTTTCATTTTTGCGTTTGCTACATTAAAGAAATCAGGGCCTATGCTTACCATAGCGTACATCTTCTTTTTAGTTATGTTTATTGGTGATCTGGTAATTGGAATTGTACAAAAAGAGAATGGACTTGTTATAAGTGCATTGGTGATGTGTGCAATTTCTTCTGCAATGCTCTTCGTGATAAACAAGAAGGTGTGAATTATTTTAATCAAATGAAAAACCAAACAATGAAAAAAATCAACTCTTTCCTGATCTTCTTTCTTATTGGCCTTTATGCTTGCAGTGGATCCGATAAATATCGAGGCAAATGGAAAGCGATGGATTCAAAAAGAAATAAATTTGAAATTGAATTTTCTCCCAATAGCTTCTCAGTTAAAGACAGCACCGGAAAACTTACTCGTTATTCGTACACACAGAATTCCTATCATTATGAGAATTCAGTAGAAACTTACGGCATCCGTCTAGAAGATGGACGCGGTTACCAAGTTTATTTCCCGAAAAGCGATGACGAAACTTTAGCACTCTTGAAAGACGAACATGGCATGCCCCTTTTTACTATCAGTAGAAAGGATTACCAGACTTATGAAGATGTTTACAAGCTGAATTAGTTCATAAAGGATTTGGAGTAAATCATCCAGCCCATAGAATTTCTTGTAACACCTATGACGTAACTAATGAGTTAGTTAATCGTCTCCAACTCGAAACCCAGATATTATGAAGATCAATGAAATCAGTCCGAGCAAGGCTGCGCTCCTTGCTGGCATAGGCTATCTGATGATGATGGTCACACCATTCTCCGAATTTGCTGTTCTTTCAAAATTAATTGTTCCAGGAGATGGATCGGCAACAGTAAAAAACTTAATGGAGCAGCAGTTTTTATTTCGCATGGGAATCGTGGGATATCTCATCAATTTTGCTGGAGACATTCTCGCTGCATGGGCTCTTTACATTTTACTCAAACCAGTGCATAGCACCCTGTCTTTGCTGGCTTGTTGGTTGAGATTGATTTATACGTTAATCAGCTTTAGTGCTTTGCTCAACTTGATAACCATTTTGACACTGCTCAGTAATCCTGGATTTTATGACGCTTCGTTTTTCAAAAATCAAATTTTGGTTTTACTCAGTGCCTTTAATAATGGCTGGAAGTTTGCGTATATCTTTTTTGGACTGTATTTGAATTTGTTGGGATATCTCATCTTCCGGTCTGGCTTTATTCCAAAATGGATCGGAGTATTTCTAATCCTAGCTGGATTCGGCTGGCTGGTTCACAGTTTGCAACCACTTTTATATCCTGATTTCAAAATCAATTTTCTGGTAGTATTGATGACAGGCTTGGGTGAGTTGGCGGTTCTTTTCTGGTTATGGATAAAAGGTATCAGGCTCAAAAGCGCCCAAGTATCTTGATTAAAGATTAAGAAATCGCCCTTGCTTAATTTCAAAGCAAGGGCGAAAAAACTGAAAACAAACCAACTAGTGCGTGTAGATATAGTTGACCTCTGTGTCTGATAGATCTCGTGAAAAGATTTTTAAATCATCAAGTGAACCATAGTAATAAGACCCTGTGCATTTGCAATTAGAAAAATAATTGTTTCCAAACACAAAATCCTGCATACCTAGCACTACATTGATGCTTGGTGAAGGAGTTATTGGTCCACCTGCGCCATCTATGTACATCGATTGTTTGGTTCCATCATACACTATGGCCACATGATGCCACCCAGAAAAATAGCCTACACCAGAGGCCCAATAAGTATTGCTGTTTGTGCCATCTGTAAGATCAAAATTAATTTTACTTGCTGATGAGCCACCGTAATAAAAGTTAACATCATAGTTGGCAGTGCGAATCATGTAAGCACCAATAGGGGAAGAGCCTCCATAAAAACCGGCTTGGAAACCTGGAGTTAAATTGTACCAGAACGATACTGTGAATTTTGATGTGTTATTAAAATTAAGCGCCCCAGCGCTGGCTACATAAGAATTTGCATTTCCAGAAAATAGGAGAGCAGAGTTTGCATTACCATTTCGGTCAGTAGTAAAAGTTGTACTCGAACCGTGATTTAAATCAGAATTGATTCCCTGAGAATCGTTGTAGAGTCCATCAAACTTGAAGTTGGCTATCATATTGTAATAAGCATCTGGAGTAGTGGTCTGAACAACTAGCCCGTAAGAAGTGCCAACACTGTTAGTGGCAAATGCGCGGAAAAAATAAGTAGTGAGAGGATCTAGTCCGGTAATCGGCCCACTGAATGTTCCCGTGCCTGAACCCATCATTGTATTACTATCGGCAGTTGTGGGAGTGCCATTAGTGCTAGACCAGCAAACACCATAGGCCGTTACAGGCGTGTTTCCATCGAAAGTAACATTACCTCCGCCAGTTGTAGACACAGATCTTAAATTGGTAAGGCCAGCAGTGACAACTATCGGCAAGTCAAGTGTAAGTATGGTAACTTCACTTCCATAACTTGTGCCCTGACTGTTGGTTGCATATGCCCTTGCATAGTAGGTTGTATTTCCTGTAAGGCCAGTCAGGTTTCCATTGAAAGCCCCTGTTCCATTACCGCTCGATACTTTGCTATCGGTTATAGTTGCATTGTGACTCACGGACCAACAAATCCCACGATCGGTTACCGTAGTGTTTCCATCAGATGTGACTGTACCAGCAACTGTTGCTGTCGTTTGTGAAATATCTGATGCAGTTCCTGTTGTCACTCCTGGAACATCATCTGTAGTAAATGAAATGTCTGTGCCGTAACTAGTGCCTTTCGAATTTGCGGCATAGGCTCTAGCGTGATAAGTAGTATTTGCAGTGAGTCCGATGATGTCAACATTAAAATTTCCTGTGGTCTTGGTAGATGCTGTGTTCTTATTATCTGTGATCGTTGGGTTAGAGTTAGTAGACCAACAAATCCCACGTTCATTAATGCCATCATTACCATCGCTTGTTACATTACCGGCAATCGAAGCCGAGGTTTTGGTAACATTGGTGACTGCCCCTGTAGTGACTGTTGGGGCGAGTTTGGCTTCATCGTGACAAGATGAAACAATTGCAATCAGCATTGCACTGAATGCGATTTTAAATTTTGTGCGCATAAGATTGGGTTTAAGCGCATCAAAGCTATTTTTTATAAAGGATGCTAATAATAGCCACTGAGTGAGAAGCGACTATGACTGTGCGGAGGTATTACTTCACTTAGCAGAGATCAGATAGAGCTTAGAATGTTCTCTAACGATTCCTTTTCTTGCCGACTCACAGGAATCTTCGTATGATCGGACATAGTAATCACACCGCCATCGCTCTTGCTGTACATTTTCACTTTCTCAAGATTAATTAGATGTGATCGGTGAGCCCGAAAAAATTTATGCCCTTTGAGGGATTCTTCAACTTCTTTCAACGTACGACAAATTAGATAATGTTTTCCATCATCAAGGTAGATGTTGGTATAGTTGCTCGAAGATTCGCAACGAACAATTTCACTCACACTTATAAATAAGGAGCCTTCACTTAGTGGCAGTCCGATTCTTGTTGGTTTTGAAAACTCTTTGAGCACCTTAATAAGAGAATCATTTTGAGCAGGCTTTTCTTTTATTCTCTTAATAGCTTTTGAAACGGCAGCCTTAAATTCTTCAACATCCAATGGTTTTAGAATGTAATCCACGGCATTGACTTTGAAAGCTTTGATCGCGTAGTCACTAAAGGCTGTTACAAAAATCACTTCGAAGTCCACTTGCCTTATGCGATTGAACAATTCAAAACCCGAAACATTGGGCATTTCAATGTCAAGGAAAATAATTTCTGGATGATGGATTGTTACGGCTTTTACACCTTCATCAACAGATTCAGCAACAGCAACCGTATCTATTTCCGTGTCAAAATATTTTTTTAACAAGGCAAGCACCATCTCGCGTCCTCGGATTTCATCATCAATGATTAGCACTTTATACATACGATTCGTTACTAAACCAAATTTTCACTTTTGTTCCTGTTGGAATACTTTGTTCATCCTTGAGGTCCATTACTTCTATTTTTGAATTCAAGGCTTTGCGATTGTTCAATACTTTGATACGATCATAGGTAAGCTCCAATCCTTTTGATTCATGGGCAGAATTTCTCTGGTTTTTGATTTCCTGGGCTGCCTCCCTACCAATGCCATTGTCGATCACTTCGCAAATCACAAAGTTGCCTTCGCGATAGTAAACGAGTTGTAGTCTACGATCTTTCTTCTTTTGCATGAGGCCGTGTAAGATTGCGTTCTCAACAAAAGGCTGAGCTATCATGGGAGGAATTTTTATTTTTTCGTTTTCTTCTGCAGTGAATTTGGAAACAATTTCATAATGAAACCCATCATTGAAACGAAGTGATTCCAACTGAAGATAAAAGTCCAATGTTTCCATTTCTGATGAAAGTGTAATCAAATTCTCCTGTGAGTGATCAAGTATTTTGCGAAGCAACCTCGCAAACTTTGATAAGTAGTGAAATGCTTTGTCGTTTTCGGAATTGAAAATCAGAAATTGGATTGAGTTCAGCGAATTGAATATGAAATGCGGATTCATCTGAGCTCGCAAAGCTTGAGCTCGAAGGTTTTCGTTGATCCCTTCAATCAAGTTTTTCTGAGAAACTATTTCTTCATTTTGATGTTGTAGTTTTTGACTTAAAGACGTCTTTAGCCGGAAGGCGTAGAAAATTGTTAACGCGACAATCGTTAATCCGCCAACAAGGAAAAATAATCCGAAACGCAAGTTTTTTTCTTGCTTTAATTCTGAAGCTCGAAGTGCAGCATCTTTCTCGAGCAGTGTGATCTCGGCTTCTTTCTTCTCCAGCTCATATGATTTCTGCAGATCGCTAACCTTCTTGGTAACATCTTCGCTTCGAAGGCTGTCATTCAAAGTCATTGCCTTGTTGAGATAATCAAAGGCTGTTGAAGAGTTTCCTAGCGCCTGATAGATAGAAGCAAGAGTTTTATATGCCGTTAACAAATTTTCCCGGTGACCTGTGCTCTTAGCCAAGCTAAATCCTTCTTTAGCCAATGGCAGTGCTCGCGCAGGATTTTTTTTAGCGAGATAAACTTCAGCTAGATCAATCAAAGAAAGTGTTCTTTCAAGAGGAGCAGAGATTTTATCACTTAGTTTTATTGCTTCGAGAAAATAGGATTCTGCTTTGTCATAATTGTCCATGTTATAATGGCAAAAACCTAAATTGTTGACAGAGTTAATCACGGGAAGCTTCTGGTCAATCTCCCGATTAATCTTAAGAGCAAGCTCAAAGTGAGGAAGCGCTTTTTCAAATTGCTTTAAGTTGATATATGTATTTCCTAGTGTTGTGTGAACATTTGCTTGAGCAGGCTTTGAATCTTTCACTGAGTCGGCAAGACGCAAAGCTCTTTCCGAATATTCAATGGCTTTGGGATAGTCTCCTTGTCTCCGCCAGAAGGTACCGAGATTTGCAAGCACCTTCATTTGGCCAGAATAATTTTTGGTCTGCTCCTCAAACTGAAGCGCTTGGAGATAACATTCTAAAGCCTGTGTATAATTTCCCTGGTATTGATGAGAGATGGCAAGACTATTGAATGCATTGGAGGTTTGGATTTTCAGTTGATGCTGCTTGGCATATTCAAGCGCTTTCTCCTGATACGCTTGATCTTTTTTATAATCAGCTTTATAAAAGTAACCTATGCCAATGAAATTGAGTGCAGTTGCAATGCCTTTTTCAAACTTAAGTTTGACACCAAGATCATACGCTTCATTAGCAAAGATGATAGCTGTGTCGGGAACGTTGGCGCGATACGAACGACTAAGGCTGTTTAATAAAGAAACAAAATTGGTATCGCGTGCCACTTTACTTTTATAGACCCGCAGTAAACTGTCGCGTTTTTGACTGTATGCCAGACTGCATACAAAAAGCAGGGGTATTAAAAACTTCATGGTTGGTCGAAGTTAAAACCTTTCCAAAAAATGACTACTAACTTCTTTGTGTGACCCGTGCTGGATTTGACCTGGTTAATCGAACAAAACTGTTCAGAATTGACCACTTCTTCATTGAAGGGTTGCGCCCAGACCCTGCAATCCAATTATTTTAATCAGGCATTATTCTTGAACTCGGATATAACTTTTTTAGACTTTCATTCATCATACATAAAAACCTGTCCTTATGCTGCTCACTAACATCAAATTTTTTATCCGTGTATTTCTGAAAGACAAGTTCTTTTCAGTGCTCAATATACTTGGCCTTGCCCTCGGCATAGGCGTTGGGATTTTGTTGTTGCTGATACTCCAGCACGACCTGACATTCGATAAGCACTATGCGAACTATGATCGTATTTACCGATTAGGTGGACACCTGAAAGCTACTGGTGTCGATTTTAGAGTAGCGAGAAGCGCCCGTGAGCTTGGCCAGATTTTGAAATCTGAGTTGCCCGAAGTGCAACAAGTAACTCGCGCCAATAATTGGGACCATACATTAGTGAAGCGCGAAAAGAAAGGAGAGGAGGCTGCTCAATATGAAGAAGATGTGGTTCGCACCGATTCGACTTACTTCAAAGTATTTAAACACCAATTCATATCTGGAAATGAAAAGACATGCCTTAACCTTCTAAACAGTGTTGTGATTACGGAGACCACTGCCAAGAGATATTTTGGAAGTGATGATCCCCTCAACCAAGAGCTATTCATTGACGGCCAATCTTGGAAAGTAACTGGGGTAATCAAAGACCTTCCCAAAAACACGCACTTGAAATTTGATTTCCTATTATCTGGTTTAAGCAAAAGTCGTGAGTGGACAGTTGATCAAGGTCAGATTAAATCAGAGGCATTTTGGAATCCTGACGTTTACACATACTTGGTGATGCCAGAACATTACGATCCGAAAAGTTTTGACGCCAAGTTCTCATTTATTTACAACAAGTATTACAAATCATTTGGTGACCAAGTGGGTGGACAATACACTCCCATTCTCCAGCCGCTTAGCGAAATTCATTTTCATTCCGATCTTGGATCAGATGAACCCGTTGGGAACTTGTCTTATCTCTACGCATTTACCGGCATTGGCGTGTTTATCATTTTGCTTGCGTGCATCAATTACATGAATCTTTCAACAGCGAAATCGATGAAGAGAGCTGCTGAAATTGCAATGAAGAAAACCTTAGGCTCAGGTAAGCGTTCTTTGGTGTTGTCTTTCTTAGGTGAATCAATTTTCCTTTCACTAGTTTCTTTGTTGCTCGCAATTGCATTTGTGTTTTTTGTGTTGAAGGCTACTTCGTTCAATTCACTTATTGGCAAAGATCTCTCTCCAGATTTTGTACATAATCCATTATTGTTGATTGGATCATTTGTTGTCGCGCTGGGAATTGGAATTCTTTCAGGACTATACCCAGCATTTTATTTGCCATCGGTGCCAACACTAAGTGCGCTTAAGGGTGAATTTAAAAATCGGGCATCAAGTCATGTGCTACGCAAAGTTTTAATAACAACTCAATTCACGATTTCAATTTTTGTAGTGGTGTGCACATTCTTTATGCGCGATCAGATTAACTATATCCGAAATATTGATTTAGGTTTTAGTAAAGAAAATGTTTTGATTCTTCCGGTACAGGATACACTAGTGCAAAATCAATTGGCGTCCATTAAGAGTACCTTTCTTCAAAACCCTAAGATCGTAGCTTCCACTACAGCTTACGATGTTCCTGGCATGGGTGTTGGCGGGCCCGTGATGTGGGCCGAAGGTGAAGGCGGTATGAAACAACAAGCTTTTAGTTTGATGGCGGTAGCTGATGATTATTTTAAAACAATGAACATTGAGATTGTGAAGGGCCGTGGTTTTCAACCTGGAGACAATATTGATGTTGACAATACTTTTATGTGCAATCAGGCCGCAGCTAAACTCATGGGCTGGGGTGATGATCCCGTTGGCAAAAAAGTAAAATGGTTTCATGGTAAAGAAGATGGTCGCGTTATTGGTATGGTGAAAGATTTTAATTTCAATTCACTTCATAATGCCATTGAGCCATTGATTTTAGTGAAGTCGCGTAAAGAGGGCGGTTTCCTCTACTTGAAGGTAGCGGGAGATCATCTTCCTGAAACAATGGATTACATTTGCCAGAAATGGAGTGGATTTGATCCCAACCATCCATTTGAATATTTCTTCCTTGATCAGCGATTCAATGAACAATACAAAGCAGACGAAACTCAATATAAACTGCTCTCTGGGCTTTCGTCTATTTGCATTTTCGTTTCGTTGTTAGGGTTGCTCGGTCTATCTGCGTTTACCGCTGCGCAACGCACCAAAGAAATTGGCATTCGCAAAGTACATGGTGCAACTATTCCGCACATCATTTATTTGCTGTTCAAAGACATCATGTACTTGGTGATTATAGCTGCGGTGATTGTTATTCCTGCTGTTTGGTACATCATTGATCAATGGCTTGGTAATTTTGCTTACAAGACAGAGTTGAATTATTTCACCTTTGTTGTTGTGGGACTATTAGCATTGACCTTTGCATTTTTCACAGTTGCATTCCATTCTTTGAAAACTGCACGAACGAATCCAGTTCAGTCTCTCAAGTATGAATGATTAATATTCGCGTTTAAAAATCGTGGGCTTAGACCAAGCTCACGATTTTTATTTTCTTAGCCGTTTAGTATTCGTTGGTTCGATCTTAAAGAAGAACTCTTTTAAATAAGATTGGCAGTCTTATCTAAAAACGCCCATCTGGTTGCAATTCCGCCATTATTTTAAAAATCAAGTTAAAAAATTTTGAGAAACCGATTAGTTGCATATATATTTGCAACCGATTAGTTGCTCAATTAAAAACAACGATATGAGACGCGATATTTTTCAAGCGATAGCAGATCCCACAAGAAGAGCGATCATCACATTGATTGCATTACAAGCAATGACACCCAATGCCATTGCCGACAACTTCCACACTACTCGGCAAGCTGTATCCAAACACTTGCGAATACTCACCGAGTGTGAGTTGGTAAAACAAGAGCAACAAGGCCGAGAGATTTACTATTCGCTTGAGATAGAAAAAATGAAAGAGATTGATAAATGGATTGATCAATTCAGAAAAATCTGGGAGACACGATTCAATCAGCTCGACAACGTATTAGCAACACTTAAAAAACAGAAAAAATGACAAGCAGTTTACTATTTGATTTCACCGTTGACAAAGCGAAGAAAACGGTATTCGTAAACAGAGAATTTGATGCCGACCTTCAACTGGTATGGGATGCTTTCACTAAAGCCGAAATTCTTGATCAGTGGTGGGCGCCTAAACCTTGGATGTCAAGAACAAAATTAATGGACTTCAAAGTAGGTGGCCGCAGGTTCTATGCGATGGTAAGTCCAGAGGGACAGGAGTTTTGGTCGGTTCAGGAATTTACTTCCATCAGCCCAATAACTAATTTCAAAATGCGCGATTCTTTTAGCGACAAGGATCAAAAAATCAATACGGAATTAACCTCTCAATGGAATTTGAATTTCAGCGAACAAAATGGTCATGATGGCCATCGAGGTTCAAAAGTCAGCATCTCTATTACTCATGATACTCTTGCCAGTTTGGAGAAGATACTAGAAATGGGCTTTGAGGGAGGATTTAGAATGTGTCTTGAAAATCTTGACCAATACATTGCGGCACAATTCAAACTTCGCCAGCAAAATAAGGCAAGCAACAAAACAAGAGTCACTACATACCTCAATTTTCCAGGCAATACTGAAGAAGCAATGTTGTTTTACAAATCTGTTTTCAAAACAGAATTTTTAGGAAAAGGTATTGAACGCTTTGGCGACATACCTCAAGGCGATGGCTATCCGCCAGTTGCTGAAGCCGTAAAGAAAATGGTATTGCACGCTGAGCTGCCGATTATGGGAAACCATATTTTAATGGCGACCGATGCACCCAAAGAAATGGGATTCACATTGACCCAAGGCAACAACATGCACATTTGCATTGAGCCTGAATCGAGGGAAGAAACTAAGAGAATCTTTGACGAATTGTCTGCAGGTGGAAATGTTAGCATGCCACTGCAAGACATGTTTTTCGGATCATACTTTGGCCAGTTTACCGATAAGTTCGGAATCAACTGGATGGTTAACTCTCAAAACACAAAATCTTAAATCAGAAGCTTCAAATTGAAGAGATGAAGGAGATTGATAAATGGTTGGAAGCGCTAAGAAAAATCTGGGAAGAGCGATTTAATCAACTGGAAAAAATTTTGTCGCAATTAAAAAATACAAAAAAGGGAATCGACCCAAGAACACCAAAGAATTAGTTTATGAATGTAAAAGAACAAATCAAAGAGTATATCGCTAGTCAACCTGAGGCAAAACGCGCTGACTTGCAAGCATTACACTTGCGTACAATTCAAACTTTACCTGGATGTAAATTGTGGTTCAACGATGGAAAAAACGATGAAGGTAAGGTTGTTGCCAATCCTAATATTGGATATGGTTTTTACACCATAAAATACGCTGATGGAACCACAAGAGAGTTTTATCAAATTGGATTGAGTGCGAATAAGACAGGAATCTCAGTTTACATTCTTGGCTTAGATGATAAAACATACTTAGCCAAAACGTTTGGAAAAAAACTAGGCAAAGCAAGCGTGACTGGTTATTGCATTCGGTTCAAAGCCTTAAAAGATATAAACATTGATATACTTGAAGAAGCAATTCGGTATGGAGCTGAAGCTTCAAAGTGATATTTAACAAACTTTAAATTCAGGTTTATGGTCGAAGTTTTTAAAACCAATGTTCGAAACACTCGCGAAGCAAAACTTATCGTTCAGAGACTTGCGGAGGAATTTCCAAAGCACAAAATAAACTTTGACTTATCCGACTGCGATAAGATTTTGAGAATTCAAGGTAACGATGTAGTTGAGCGAAAAATAATTGGGATTGTAACCTCATTAAATCACAAGTGCGAAATTTTGGAGTGATTGAATTTTAAAAAAACGGAATCAAAAATTATATGAGAAAAATAATCGTGTTAGAATTCATTACTCTAGATGGAGTGATGCAAGCACCAGGGGGACCAGAGGAAGATACATCAGGTGGATTTAAATTCGGTGGATGGTCAGCTCCTTTTTGCTGATGAAGCTACTGGCAAGCTGATGCTGGGTCAAATGGCACCAGCAGATCTTCTGTTGGGTAGAAAGACATTCGAGATTTTTGCGAACTACTGGCCAGAGCATGCCAACGTTTGGCCCGGTATTATTGATGTCAATAAATATGTTTTGTCAAATACTCTAAAGCAGTCGGACCCAATTGTAACAAAGTGGAAAAACTCAAATGTGATCACAAGTTTAGCGGATATCCAAAAACTTAAAAACTCGAACGGTTCTGCTATTAAAGTTTGGGGCAGTGGTGAGCTAGTTCAATTACTATTTAAGAATGATCTCGTTGATGAACTCATGCTCAAGATTTATCCATTAACCCTTGGCAAAGGAAAGAATTTGTACGCGAATGGTCCGATCCCCGCGGCATTCACTTTAGCTGAAAGCACAGTTACACCAAGTGGAGTTATTTTCGCCAACTACAAAAGAGCTGGCGAAGTCAAGACTGGAAATATGGGAGCTTAAAAGAGTTAGCACTAAGTCATCTTAAGATTATAATAAGCGACCGTAACTTCATTTGTCACGATCGCTTCATGATTCCTTCTGGAAGTACTCTTAAAAAGAGATGCCCATTTTCAGGGATAGCGTGCTCACTCTCGCAAAATTGTATTCTACCCCGATTCTTGCTTTGGACAGTTTTGCGACAGCGCCTACCATTCCTTGAAAACCTAACACAGTTTCATCATGGAGGTTTACGACTGCAGATGTCTCATGAGCATGTGATACATAAGTTGACAAACCAGCATATGGCGATATTGAGGACCAGTTTGCAAAAAGCTTATACTCTTTATTCGCCAGTAAATCCAAACCGCTAGTATAGAATTTCAAATCATCAGGACCATAGATGGAGTTAAAATTCACTCTCGCTGCAGCTGCCCATTTCTTTTCCACATTATTAACGAGACTATATTGAACCTGTCCACCCCAAAATCCATAATTAGCGCCAGGGCTTTTTGTCCAATACACAGCTACATCAATTTTGTCGGTAATGCCAACTCGGGCAGTCAATCCGGGTATGGCAAGCCGGAGGACCTTCTTTTAGCCAATGTGTTGAATCAGGGTGAACAAACGTATCGTTCCATGCCGATTTCTTATCATTTATTTTCGTAGACGTAGTGAGCAAAGAGAACTCGAATTTCCATTTGCCCATTGGCTTGGCATCTGTTAATGGCCGAAAATATGCAACGAGACCTGCTTCTTTTGTGAAGTCGTGCCATGCGCTTTGTGTAAGCGATGGATCAAGCTAGGTGCTGTTCGGATTCTATCGTGTTTCCCTATTAACCTTAGCAATACGT
>JASGIR010000047.1:0-15407 GCA_049840975.1 Cyclobacteriaceae bacterium
GCTGGGCTATTTTTTTGTGCTTGGCTGGTATGCGAGTGAATTCCTATGCGCAGAACGATACTATAGCCAACCCTAATTCAATTGAAAAAATCCCTTACTACGAACAAGATTGTATCGTTTTAGGGTGAATAGGGTGATTGATTTGAATGAGAGGCAAAACTCTGGATTCAACTCAAAGAAGTCTTCAATTTCTAAATTAATTATTGACCTTCTTAAAGAAGGGAAGATTCGTCCTTATGGAAACGTTTTTGGAGATCCAGCGGATTTTCAGAAAGAGAACGCAATGGCGGATACAACAGCACTTAACTTGGATGTGAACTTTGTAAAATCACAGACTCAAGGAAACTGGGATGGAACAAGATCTTATTTAGCAGGTGATATGGTTATGTACCCTGATGATAAAGGAGAGATTCATGCCTTTAAATTGAGAAGTGATATTCAGGCACCTGGAAAAGGTGCGCCTACTAATCCTAACCCGCTTGCTAATTCAGTGCAGTGGGAAGATCAGGGACCAATGAATGTAACTCTTAACGCAGCTAAGATTGTAGGGCTTGATTTAATTGAAGACGTGATTTTCGATAAGAGAAGATCTAGACTTTACTATGATATTTTAGCATTTGGAGTTGTTTTGGAAGACCCAAATAACCCTTCTGAAAAGCTTTCTTACCGCTTTTGGTTTTAGTGCCAAGGATTCAGCCAAAAGGAAATCGATCGCTTAGCTCATAGCAAAGATTTGAACGAAAGAAGGAGAGTGATGTGGCAGAACATGTACAATCCATCAGAAGGGAAGACTTTCTTGGATGCGTTCAAACTTCGCTTATTCCATGGTATAATTCGCAAAGTTGAGAACCCTAATGATGAAACAATTCAGTCAGTATTTGAATCCAATGGTCGTTCTTATTCTGAGTCAGTCTCTCGTTGGGAAGAGGAAATGATTTTGATGGAGAAGGAGCACAACCTTTGGAGATATTGATATAAAACTTCTTTCAAAAGGAAGGCTCCCATAATGGAGCCTTTTTTGTTTAGACACAATTTGGAATATGAGCGTAAAAATTAGAAAAGGGATAAAAGAAGATTTACCTAGGGTCTTTGAGCTAGTTAAAGAACTTGCCCTTTATGAGCGTGCACTTGATCAAGTGTCGAATACAGTGACGCGAATGGAGAGAATGGCTTTGGACCTAATCCTACGTTTGGTTTTTTCGTAGCAGAAAAAGATAATTTGATTGTAGGAATTTCTCTTTACTACTTCCGCTATTCAACCTGGAAAGGGAAGCGGCTTTATTTGGAGGATATCATCGTTACTGAAAAAGAGAGAGGCTCAGGTTTTTGGAAAGTTGCTTTTTTGAAAGAACCCTTGAATTTTCTCTTAGTGAGAATTGCACTGGAATGATGTGGCAAGTGTTAGAGTGGAATGAATCAGCTATTTCGTTTTACAAGAAGTATGGCTCGAGGGTCGATGATGAATGGCTTAATTGTCACCTAGAAAGAACGCAAATTGAACACTTTCTGAATAGAAAATAATTTACTCAAGTCTGAATTACTCGATTTATTGCTAAAAATTAGGATTCTTGAAGAAGAGTATTAAAAACAATGTGCCTCTCTTTGTATCGATTCCTTAGCTCCTCAGCCAATATTTTCCCGTCATTATTCAAGTACTGTACAATTTTTTCGATTGCATCGGAGAAATATGATGTATAATACAATCTCCTATTTAGTGGGTTAGTACCTTGTAAATTTTGTACTCGATCGAAAGCACCTGAATTCATGGCATTCGGCAAATAATATTCCTTCATCATGAACCATCAGCTCGATCTCTTTATCCACACCAATAGTGACATTGTAAAGGAAGACCATTTTATTTTTCGTTTATGTATTCATTCAAATATGAAAAATGACTAGTGAGCTGACCATTGATGGCAATAGTGGCTCTATCAATAACTCCTTCTTTATCTTCAACCAGAAGCGGCTTTAAAATTTTATCAATAATCTCGCGACCGAACTCCTCGGATGCACTTCTGGGAAGTTCACATGGCAAATTATCAACGGCCATTACGGTTATTGGTGCCCCCCACTTAGTGGAGATATGGTCGAGTCATTTGATGGATCATAATCATAGAGAGGATCGGTGATTGAACTAGGTTTTTTTGTCGTGGGTACAGATCCTTCAATATCACATGTTATGTCAGCAATGATCCTGATTTTGAAGTCAGCTTTGTTTGTGTCCTCTTTCTGAAAAAGCTTAGAAACTGTCAACCCAAGTATTGGCCGTCGGATGTCAGTTACTTTCGTAAACTTGACAAAGTCAGAATCGTATAATTCGGGGCGTTGATGAAATTCATCTCGATTAAAATGGCCGCCTTGTTTTCGAACATGATAATCTGTGCTACTGAGTTGCACGTATACAGGTGCTTGAAATTGGTTGTTTAGAAATTCTTCTGCGTTGACCTTCCTAATCCCCACAGTATCAAGCGTTTCCATAGCACCTTTGGCCACACGACCTGCGCCTGTAAGGACAATTTTAATTGGAGGTAATTTTACCTTTCTTCATTCAATTTTCAGATCGTTTATATCGAAGCATTCAAAAGCTCTTCGCAAAGAATACTTTTTATACCGATTTCCGTAGACCCACAAACCATTATATGCCCCGACTATTCCAGCAAACCTTCCAAACGCAACCAACCTATTTCCTTGTGTGTCTTTTAATGCTTCGTAATCGATAAGTCTTATCTTCTTTTTCAAAACATCTTGAAGCAATCCACGGTTGTAAGGTTGCTTCTTCATCGTGTAGAAAAAAACAAATAAGTTTTATTCTCAATCAGATTTTTAATTCGAACTTCTTTAATACCCATTAGGATGTCACAATCTTTTACGTCTCCAACTTGAATGCCTCGATCTTTGTATTCACTTTCTTTGAAGGCCCTTACTTCACTGGGCTCGCAAATAATTTTGACGTTAGGATAACGCTGTTCAATTTCTTCAGCTTGAAGCGGAGTAAAGGGCACGCGTTTATCGGGTGGGACTTTTCCCTCCCGAATCAAGCCAATGGTGACAGGTTTCATTTGGTAAGGAATTAACTTTCAAATAGGCCACCAAGCAAAGAGCTTGATTCTTTTCTGCTGTTACTTCCATATGGAGAAAGAGCTTGAACTAATTTTCTGATTGGCATGGATTGTAACCATACACGACCAGTACCTCGAAGTGTGGCGAGGAAAATACCTTCTCCTCCGAAGACCATTGACTTCAAGCTTCCCGATGTTTCGACATCGAAATCGATTTGAGATTCAAAAGCAACAACGCAACCTGTGTCTACGCGAAGAGTTTCATTATTCAGCGTGCGCTCTATCACTGTGCCGCCAGCGTGGACGAAAGCCTTTGCCATCGCCTTGAAGTTTTTCAAGTATAAAACCTTCACCGCCTACTAATCCCGCACCGATTTTTCTATTGAAAAATATTGAAAGCTTTGTTCCGTATGCGGCACAAAGAAACCCGTCTTTTTGAACAATTAATTCTTGACCTGGGCATCTTGAAAGTTCAACAGGAATGACTGTGCCAGGGTATGGCGCGGAGAAACCGACTTTTGCTTTTTTATTTCCACGATTAGTAAAATGAGTCATAAACAATGACTCCCCAGTAAGCAGGCGACTTCCAGCAGAAAGCAGCTTATCAAATAAGCCTTGATTTGGATTGGAACCATCGCCCATTTTTGTTTCAAAAAGAATCCCTTCTTCCATGAAAAGCATTGCACCAGCTTCGGCAATTGCTGTTTCCATTGGATCGAGTTCAACTTCAACAATTTGAATGCTTTCGCCTTTAATTTGATAATCGATTTCGTGTGAATTGGGCATGATTATTTTTTCTTTTTTGTCTTTTTAATTTCCTCGTAGTCGTTTCGTTCGGCTAGTTTTTTGTCATCAACGTTTTCGTCTAAAAATTGGTTGAGCTTTTCGATTGGCAAATTGGATTTCAATTCACCAAAAGAATCGATAGATACTTCAAAGCCCTTTAACTCTTGATGGACTCTAGGTTTTGCCTGCTTTTTAGATTTACCTTCTTTTTTTGCCATAGTTTTCTATTTTATGAAACCTTGACTTTAAAATTTTGAAGTGCGAACGAAACTCGGTTGATCGTTTCCTCAATTCCAATGATCTCAATAGTCATCATTAAATCAGGACCTGATGCTCCACCAGTCAAAATAACGCGAAGCAATTGCATTATTTTTCCTGAGGGTATTCCTGTTTCTTGAGAAGTATTGTCAACAATAGATTTGGCCAACAATGTATCGATTGCTGACATTTTTTTAATTGCTCTGAGAACGCAGAAAAGAATTTTACGGCATCATCATTCCACTTTTTGCTAATGACTTGTTCGTCAAATTGTTTTGGCGCTATAAAAAAGAATTTGCCATGTTCCCATAAATCTTGTGGATAGGTGATACGCTCTCTCATGGCTTCGCAAATCTTCAGTGATTTTTCTTTGGAGCATGTGACATTTTCTTTTTTCAAAGAAACGAGAAGAAGATCCGAAAGTTGATCAGGGGTTTTTGAACGAAGATATTGTTGATTGAACCACTGAGCTTTGTGAATGTCGAACTTAGCTCCGGCTTTTCCGATTCTTTCGAGGCTAAAAGCATCAATCAATTCTTTCATTGAAAAGATTTCTTGTTCTGTGCCAGGGTTCCATCCAAGAAATGCTAGAAAATTCAGAAGAGCTTCGGGTAGATAACCATTTTCGCGAAAGCCTTTTGAGAATTCTTTTGTCTTTGGGTCGGTCCAGTTCAATGGAAAAATTGGGAAGCCAGCTTTGTCGGCATCACGCTTACTCAACTTACCATTTCCATCGGCTTTCAATAACAAGGGCAAATGAGCGAACTGCGGCATGTCGTTTTCCCATCCCAAAAATTTATAAAGTAAAACGTGAAGCGGTGCACTTGGCAACCATTCCTCGCCACGAATTACATGAGATATTTTCATTAAATAATCGTCAACCACGTTAGCCAGATGATACGTTGGCATTCCATCTGATTTCATTAATACCTTATCATCAATTTGTGATGAGTTCACCTGAACTTCGCCTCTGATTAAATCGGTTAGAAAAATATTTTCATTAGCAGGGACTTTTAATCGAATTACATAATGAGCACCTGAATCAATTTTCGCTTTTACTTCATCCATGGAAAGGGTAAGCGAATTTTTCATCTTCATTCTTGTGCCGCTTCCATATTGCTGATCGGATGACCCTTGAGCTTTTAGTTGGTTGCGCATGGACTCGAGTTCTTCCTCGGTATCGAACGCATAATATGCTTTCCCTTCATCAACTAATTGCTGTGCGTATTTCTTGTAAATGGATTTTCGCTCACTTTGTCGATAGGGAGCGTGCGGTCCCCCCTTTCCAACACCTTCATCAATTTCTATTCCTGCCCATGCTAGTGATTCCAAAATGTATTCTTCTGCTCCAGGCACGAAGCGAGTTTGATCGGTATCCTCTATTCTCAAAAGCATTTTACCACCATGCTTTTTTGCCAGTAAAAAATTGTAAAGTGCAGTGCGAACACCGCCAATATGAAGCGCTCCGGTAGGACTTGGGGCAAAACGAACTCTAACCTCTCTCATCATTTTGAAATGAGGTCAAAGTTAACTTTGATTATCCATTGGAAAAATTTTTGGAGTATAAATCAGCAGCGACAAAAGTGTGGATTCTGTCAAGCTACTTTATAGCAATGCACGAAATTTCTACGTTTACATCTTTAGGTAGGCGACTCACTTCAACAGTTTCGCGCGCAGGGGGCATATCCTTAAAATAAGAGCCGTATACTTCGTTTACTTTCGGAAAGTTGTTCATGTCTTTAAGGAAAATGGTGCTCTTTGCTATATGGGAGAAATCCATTCCTGCAGCCTTCAAAATCTCTGAAAGATTTTTCATCACCTGATGAGCCTCATCGATAATGTTATCAATTACCAGATTTCCCGATGGTTTTTGAATGGCAACTTGACCCGAAATGAAAAGCATGTTACCAACTTTTATCGCTTGGCTATAAGGACCAATAGGCTCTGGTGCATTTGCTGAATAAACAACTTCTTTTGCCATAATCTTTTTTACTTTTGACCAAATATCTGAAAACTTTTTGGAGCAACTATGGAAATCTTGGTGATCGGTGACGAAGTCAACTTGAATGAGTGTAAAACTAAATTCGGAGATGGTCATAGTTATGATTTTGCAGCGAATTATTCAGAAGCGATTGATAGACTCAACGAAAACAAAATTGTATTTGATTTTATTTTATCTAAGCACTCAGACAAAATCTCCACTTTTCAAAAAGGTAATAGTCGGTGCGTTTTTGTTGATTCAAATCAAACAACTTTATCAAAAATTGTTGGAACTAAAAATGACACCACTTTTTTTGGATTTTGTGGTTTACCTACTTTTTTGAACAGAGAAATTCTTGAACTCACGATCATCAATGAAGAATCTAAATCTCCGCTTGATAAAATTGCAGGTGATCTGAGTCTGAATTTTAAAATTGTTGAAGATCGAGTTGGCATGGTTACGCCCCGCATTATTTGTATGATTATCAATGAGGCTTACTTTACGATTGAAGAGAATGTTGCTTCAAGGACGGACATAGACCTTGCAATGAAACTGGGTACAAATTATCCGTTTGGTCCATTTGAGTGGTGCCAAAAAATAGGTGTTAAAAACGTTTATCAGTTGCTAAAATCAGTCTTTGAAACTACTAATGACGAGCGATACAAGATCAGTTCTCTTTTAGAAAAAGAAGCATCAGCTTAAGCTACTTTCATTTCCACTAAACCTTTTGTTTTGTGCATTTTAACTTCGAATTGGCGAAGCATAAAATTGTTCATACGGTTTTCTGCCAAGTCAGCATGACGATTTTCTGGTAGAAAGACTGTTAGATCTAAGACAGCCTGAACAAAGAGCTCTTGCTTACAGAAACTGACTACCCAATTAAGAAAAACTCTCGTCCATTCTTCTTTATATTTTTCTAAGTGCTCACGGCCATCCCAAGCAAATTCAAGTTGGTTATCGCTGTTTTTGAATCGATAAACTCCACAAACATTTTGATAAAAATTGTTCAGCGGTTTGAGATTGCTGACTTGGTAGTTTTTGATTTTCAAACCGAAATCATCCAACAAGCCTAATGGATTAGTTTTTCGAGCAAAGGCATCTTTTACGATTTCAACTAACTCAGTGAGCAATTCTTCTTGAAGAGAGAGCTGAGCTTCTTCAAGCAAGTAGTTTTTGTCCAATGGAAAAAACTTTCGAACCAAAGTCAAAAAGGGTTTGACAAAGGTAAAGATTTTGGGATTATCAATGCAGAACTAAGTGATTGGATGTTTACTAGCCCAAGTCGCAATTACTTCAACAGCTCTCTAGATATAACCATTTTTTGGATCTCAGTAGTGCCTTCATATATCTGCGTGATTTTTGCATCACGCATTAGGCGCTCCACATGAAATTCTTTAACGTAACCATATCCTCCATGAATTTGCACCGCTTCTGTAGTTACTTCTTGTGCGATTTGTGAAGCATAAAGTTTTGCCATTGCAGCTGCTTTTACAAAATCTTTCTTTTGATCTTTTAAATAAGCCGCTTGCCATATTAAAAGACGAGCTGCATTAATTTTTGTAGCCATGTCGGCTAGTTTGAATTGAATGGCTTGATGCTCACTTAAGTGCTTACCAAAAGCTTTTCTTTCTTTAGAATATTTGACAGCAAGTTCATAAGCTCCTGCAGCAATTCCCAGCGCCTGTGAGGCAATTCCAATTCTTCCACCATTTAGTGTTGTCATGGCGAAGGTGAACCCAAATCCATCTTCTCCAATTCGGTTTGCTTTTGGAACTTTCACATCGGTGAACATAAGAGAATGTGTATCACTCCCACGGATTCCCATCTTGTCTTCTTTCTTTCCAACGACAAAACCTGGCATCCCACGTTCAACAATCAGCGCGTTAATCCCTTTGTGTCTTTTTTCTGGATGAGTTTGAGCAATTACTAAATATACGCTTGCGCTCTTTCCGTTCGTAATCCAGTTTTTAGTTCCATTCAACAGATAGTGATCGCCTTTGTCTTCGGCAGTTGTTCGTTGTGATGTTGCATCGCTTCCGGCTTCTGGTTCTGATAGACAAAATGCACCGATAGATTCAGCCGTAGTGAGTTTCTTTAGGTATTTTTCTTTCTGTTCTTCTGTACCGAATTTTTCCAATCCCCAGCAAACCAATGAATTGTTTACGGACATGCATACAGATGCAGACGCATCGATCTTTGAAATTTCTTCCATGGCTAGCACATAAGAAATTGTATCCATACCACCGCCATTGTATTTAGGGTCGGTCATCATCCCCATGAAACCGAGTTCTCCCATTTTTTTGATCTGCTCAGTCGGAAATTTCTGCTCAGTATCACGTTCTATTACTCCGGGCAGCAATTCAGTTTGAGCAAAATCACGGGCGGCTTTCTGCACGGTTAAATGCTCTTCGGTAAGTTCAAAATTCATGTCTGGCTGTTTTTAAGATTAAAGCAAAAAATAAGGCCAGAGGGTTAGCTCTGGCCTGCAAAGATAAATTCTTTCTTAAAAAATTAATCGCGACTGCCCATGTATCGCATGATATAATATGCCAGCATGGTGATGGCACCAATTGCAGCTACAACATAGGTCATTGCAGCCCATTTGAGCGCGTCTTTTGCCATATCATACTCTCCGGGTGTTACAATATTTCTGGTTCTCACCCATGCCAAAGCTCTATTGCTGGCATCGAACTCAACGGGAAGTGTAATCAAGGCGAAAAGTGCAAACACTCCATAACACGCAATCATGATCAAGATCACGGTATTCCATGGTAAGAAACTATGGAAGATAAATCCACCAAAAAGTGAAGCCATGAAAATAAAATTCATCACTTGTGATGTCAAATTTTGAACTGGCACCATGGCTGACCGGAATTGCAACATGCTATAAGCTTGTGCATGCTGAACAGCGTGACCACATTCGTGAGATGCAACAGCAGCAGCAGCGGCATTACGACCATAGAATACTTCTTGGCTGAGATTTACAGTTTTAGTTGAAGGGTCATAGTGATCTGTAAGCTGACCTTCAACGCAAGTCACTTGCACATCGCGAATATTATTGTCGGCAAGCATAAGGCGGGCGATTTCAGCGCCAGTCAAATCCTTGCTCAAATGAATTTCTGAGTACTGCTTGAATTTGCTTTTCAATCTCGAACTCACCATCCATCCGATGAGCATAAAAAATAAACCAATTATTATAGGCATCATACTTTTGTTTGTTACGTTCCTTTAATTTTTTCTACGATTCGAGTGGTTGAATAACCGGGCACAAAATCAATAGTTTTTACCGAACCTCCATTGTTTTTAACAACATCTGCGCCAACGATATTTTCTGCCAAATAGTCACCTCCTTTAACGAGAATATTAGGGACTAGTTCCGAAATCAAGCTTTTTGGGGTGTCCTCGTCAAAAAAGACCACTAAATCCACGAACTGAAAAGAGGCCATTACACGCGCCCTGGAAACCTGATCTTGAAGAGGCCTTTCTGGCCCCTTAAATCGGCTCACAGAGCTATCTGTATTTAAACCTACTACAAGGCGGTCTCCAAGGTTTCGTGCCTTCTCAAGATAATCTACGTGGCCCAGATGAATTAAATCAAAACAGCCATTTGTGAACACCACTTTTTGCCCAGCCGCTTGCCAGGACTTCACTTGCTGAGACGCGTCTTGAAGTGATTTTATTTTATCGGAAGTCATGCGGGGCGAAGTTAATTGTTAAAGGTGAATTGTTAATCGTTAAGTTCATATTGCAATTAGTGATTAACCAATAAGGAATTAACTTTCCCTTTGTGAACAGGAAGGAACAAACAACTTGGATAAAATCAGTTGCCACTGAACTTGGCTTTAGCTTCTGTGGAATTTCAAAAGCTGATTTTTTAGAAGAGGAGGCATCGCGATTGGAAGAATGGTTGAAGCGTGGCTATGCCGGTACAATGAATTATTTGAATGAAAACTTTGATAAACGACTTGACCCGCGATTGCTCGTGCCTGGAGCTAAATCGGTAGTGAGCTTGATTTATAATTATTTTCCTAAAAAGGATTTAGCAGAATCTTCTGAGTTGAAAATTGCCAAATATGCCTATGGCGAAGATTATCATTTTGTAGTGAAAGATAAATTGAAGATTTTTTTTGATCGTATTCAAGAAAAAATCGGTGATGTAAATGGTCGTGTATTTGTTGACTCAGCTCCGGTACATGAGCGAGCGTGGGCTGCAAAGTCAGGCTTGGGTTGGATTGGAAAGAATTCACTGTTGTTGAACAGAAGCATGGGAAGTTTTTTCTTTCTCGCAGAATTGATCATCGACCTTGAACTAGAGTATGACGGACCGATAAAAGACTATTGCGGCACGTGCTCGGCTTGTATGGATGCGTGCCCAACGGATGCAATTCCTGAGCCGTATGTTGTCGATGGGAGTAAATGTATTTCGTATTTCACTATTGAATTGAAGGAAGAAATTCCTAAAGAACAAAAAGGAAAATTTGAGAATTGGATTTTTGGATGCGATATCTGTCAGGACGTTTGTCCTTGGAATCGTTTTTCAAAACCTCACAATGAACCAAAATTCAATCCACATCCAGCATTGGAGAAAATGAAAACGAGCGACTGGAAAGAAATAACAGAAGAAGTTTTTCAAAATCTTTTTAAAAAATCTGCAGCGAAGAGAACCAAGTTTTCTGGCCTTAAGCGAAACATTGAATTCCTAGAAAAATAAAACCCGCTCAGGGCGGGTTTTCTAATGGGTTAAACGAATTTGTTTCTTACGCGAGCACGAAGCATCTATTTAAAATAGCCTCGTATTGATTCCCATAGTTGGTGTAGCACCAATTTCTGAGTTCTTGTACTTCTTCGGCAATTAAAACTTTAATCGCCTTTCGCAACTCTTTCTCAAAGAGCAGCGCGTCAAAACTCACGCGTGTGAGAATTTTTTTGACATAACTAAGCATCTTCATTTTAAAAAATTTGTGTAGACTTTTGCAACCGCCTGTCGCAATTAGACGATGAAGGTAACAAAACGGTTTAACAACAAAAAAGAAGAATCTTATTTTTGTGACCGCAATTATTTGCACAACGAGTTGCATTGAAAATTATGATGAAAAAGATATTTTTTTTGGTAAGTGGTCTATTAGCGTTCAATTTTGGGCACTCTCAAAATATTCAGATTGAATTAGGTCCTGATCAGATTGGTCAAAATCAAGCGTGGACAATAACGGTCACAGTAAATAATGACCGCTTAAAAACTTATGACAATTTTCCGGACATCGATGGATTTCAAAAACGAGGAACTTCGTCATCATCTCAAACCAATATCATCAACGGCCAGATAAGTTCTTCGCAAAGTATAATTCAAACTTACGTTCCCACAAAGCAGGGATTGATCAACGTTCCCTCATTCAAAATAAAAGTGAATGACCAGGTTTTTTCGGTCACTGGAAAAAAAGTGAAAGTTGGACCGCCTATTCAAGCTCAACAAAACGATCCTTTCAGAAGTTTTTTTGATCGTGATCCGATGAATGATTTTTTTGGAAGAAATCAGCCAACAGAATTTGTTGATGTAAAGGAGGATGCTTTGCTCATGCTTACTACCAATAAGGATGAGGTTTATGTGGGCGAAGGATTTACAACAACGCTTTCGTTTTTAGTCGCTGAAAATAACCGAGCGCTGTTGCAATTTCATGACATCGGGAAACAGCTTTCTGAGATATTGAAAAAATTGAAACCTGGAAACTGTTGGGAAGAGAATTTCAACATTGAAAATATAGAAGGCGAGCCGATCAGAATTGGCAACAAAAGCTATATGCAATACAAAATTTATCAGGCTACTTTTTTCCCTTTAAACAATCAGCCGGTAAACTTCCCGAGTGTGGGGTTGGAGATGATCAAATTTAAGGTCGCTAAAAATCCTTCATTCTTCGGGCAAAATCGGAAAGAAGATTTCAAAACTTTTTATTCAAAAACAAAAACTGTAAAGGTTAAAGAACTGCCACCACATCCTCTGCGGGATGCTGTAGCTGTAGGAAACTATAAGCTGGATGAGCGAATTAATCGCACTGAACTTCAAACGGGACAAAGTGTTTCTTACGATTTCAATGTCTATGGTGAAGGCAATATTTCGGCAATTGCAAAGCCGAATACGGGCAATTCAACTGCTTTCGATTTTTATGAACCCAATGTGCACCAAAATATAACACGTGAGGCTGGGAGAGTTACGGGCACAAAGAATTTCAGCTACTTTATGATTCCCAAAGAGCCTGGTCAATATAAACTAAGCGATTATTTTCAGTGGATATTCTTTAATCCTCAAACAAAGAAATACGATACTTTAAAATCACAACAGGTTGTTCAAGTAACCGGAGAAAGTTTTAAAAATCAATCCATTGGCAGTAACGATTTGGGTTCTTATTATGATAGAATTGATTCGACTGACAATTCATTGAAATCATTTTCTGACAATCGCTGGATGAAATGGTCAATCAATATTTTTATGGCTTTGGTTCTTGCTGCTTCCGCATTTTTCCTTTTTAAAAAGAACTGAAGTTTGGGCGTAAAAGATTCAGCCACTATCTTCATGGCCTTATGGCGAATAGTTTTGGTAAGATATTTTCGATAAGCTCTTTTGGTGAGTCACATGGAGTTGCTATTGGCGTAGTAATTGATGGATGTCCTGCGGGCTTGGAAATTGATGAAGAATTTGTTCAAACTGAACTTGATCGTAGAAAACCAGGTCAATCGAAAATTACAACCCAACGAAAAGAAGACGACACGTTCAAGATATTATCTGGTGTTTTTGAAGGTAAGTCAACGGGCACACCAATCGCGATTGTAATCGAAAATCAAGACCAACGTAGTAAAGATTACAGTCACATTGCTGAAAGTTTTCGCCCATCGCACGCGGACTATACCTATGAAAAAAAATATGGAGTTCGCGATTATCGTGGCGGAGGAAGAAGTTCGGCTCGCGAAACAGCTGCTCGTGTTGCTGCTGGGGCAATTGCAAAATTATTTTTAAAGAAATCTGGAATTGAAATCCAAGCATTCGTATCACAAGTGGGAGAGATAAAATCCCCACATTATTCTGATTTGGATTTATCTAAAACTGAAGACAACATTGTTCGATGTCCTGATGCGGTTACAGCTGAGAAAATGATTGCACTGATTGATGAGGTTCGGTTGCAGCGAGATACAGTTGGGGGAATTGTAACATGTGTAATTAAAAATTCGATTGTCGGTTTGGGCGAGCCTGTTTTTGATAAACTTCATGCAGCGCTTGGTCACGCTATGCTGGGTATCAATGCAGTAAAAGGTTTTGAATATGGAAGTGGATTTGAAGGGATAAAGATGCGCGGCTCTCAACACAATGATGAGTTCTATAATGATGGAGAACGAGTTCGCACAAAAACCAATCACTCCGGAGGAATTCAAGGTGGAATCAGCAATGGTGAAGATATTTATTTCAATGTAGCATTTAAGCCAGTCGCTACTATAATGCAAGATCAGCAGAGCGTTAACAAATCTGGGAATGAAGTAACTGTTTCAGGTAAAGGTCGCCATGATCCTTGCGTAGTTCCGCGCGCTGTTCCAATTGTTGAAGCAATGGCAGCGTTGGTGATGGCTGATTTTTTATTGCTTTCTCGATCAGCAAAAATCTAAATCGAATAAACCCAATCTTTGTATTGTGAGTCCTTTGAATTAAAATCATCTCGCTTTTGAAAGTGCGTTGACAAAATTTCTATCTCCACGATTTTGTCTAGCTGCAAATTGCGATAACCTTCCTTCGCTCCTGCCTTGGTAAATCCCATGGACTGCCAGCAAACTAACACGATCTGATTCTTTGATGTTGTACAAACTCCGTAGGGATGGATAGTACGTGGGAGGAAATCTCCTTCCAGTTGGATTCGACAAGCATTCCTTTTTTCAGAAGCTTGCCAAAGAGTTTGAGTGATTTCTCGAGAGACACGTTTAATTGGCAACAATGAATCGAAAGGTCTTTTTAGTTGAGCCGCCTACAAACTGGATCAAATATAATCCATTTGAAAAACCAGAGGTATTAATGCTCATGTGGGATAACCCGATCTGTAGCTGGCTCAAGTTTTGTTGAAATGCGACCTCACCATTTGATTTATAAACGAGCACTTCAACGTCCTCTTGATTATTGTTTATCCAATCAAAGTTCACTATTCCATCGTGCACGGGATTGGGATAAGGTTCCATCACAATATTATCCGATGAAAGGGAAACGCATTGCTTGTTGTTAGCAATGTCCACATCAGAAGTTGCCTCGACAATCGCGCAGATATAGGGTATTGATTGAGGGACAATTTCTAACCCTAAAGTTTGAGTAAGCGATTGCCCCGGGCGAATCATTCCAGAAACATTTTCTTTGACTAAAGCTCCACCGCCTAAATCGATGTCAACAATGGGATCGATAAGAGGAATATTCCCATAATTCAAAATAGTTACTACTGCTTTGGATGAATTTGTATTAGGGTCGTTGGTTAGAGAAAAATTACTCATTGCCAGATCGATGCGTGGAACGACAACATATATCTCAGTACTAAGCGTATCACTACAACCAACGGTATTGCTTGCTGTGAGTAACGCTTTAGTAAGTGCCAAGAGAATTATAAATAAAAGTTGGTGAGGTAGCACCACTTGTATTGCCAGCGACATCACCGAACTGCCAATAATAACTATCGGCTGTCGAATTATTTTGAAATGTTACTGACAATGGCGCTGGGCCAGCGAATGTAGAAGGAGTAAAATCTGCAACGGGTCCTGTGACGATTGAAATATTTTTAGAAGTAGAATAGGCACATCCGGATTGTCTGGTTGAAGTCATAGTAACAGTGTATCCATTTTCGGAGGGAAATTGATAACTCACAATTTTTCCAGTGGTGCTACTTGATCCAAAATTCCAATTCCAGGATACAGCAGGATCACTTCCCCCTGGATTTACTTCTTGAAAAGTGGATGGATGACCTGTGCATGGAGCTTGAACAGAAAAATCAACAACAGGAAGGACAGGTACGACAATATTTTTTGTTATCTGATTTAAACAGCCGTTGGAACTCGTGACTGTCAACGTGACTGGAAAACTTCCTGCTGAATTGAAAGTATAAGTCGGAGCGGTTCCTTGAAGCACGTTGTTCTGAATTGACCATTGATAAAATGTGATACTACCAGTAGAGGCGTCAGTAAACTGTGTTGTCTGATTAATACAAGCTGGCAAATTTGTGAAAGCCGCAGTTGGCGATGGATAAATATTAACTGAATCTTGGAAGGTTTTAGGTGCTGTTCGGATTCTATCGTGTTTCCCTATTAACCTT
>JASGIR010000048.1:0-12293 GCA_049840975.1 Cyclobacteriaceae bacterium
ACGATAATAACTTAGAGAATGAAAAAATATTTCGATTCAATGATAGCGTAAATTTCCGTGGTCATCATTTCATAGTTAACAAAGATCCTTTTCAATCTATATCGAGCATAAAGGGTGAGCCTTTTAAACTCACTTTTCTTAACCCATTATCTGTCACCGGATATTATGTTGGTGGACTAAAGATCGATTGGGCAGAAGAAGGAGCAGGGGTGTTGAATATGACTTTAACTGGATCAAATCCTGCTAAAGAAATTGATTTCATGAATGGACTGATTGAAGAATACCAAAACTTTGATCTTGAAAAGAAAAATCAGACAGCTGAAAGAACTATTCAATTTATTAAGCAACAATTGCTTGAAATCTCTGATTCATTAACCACGCAAGAAGGAAAGCTCTTGCAATTAAAAATCCAGAACTCTTCGTACGGTGCATCTTTTACGCTATCATTTGCATCTGCATTTGCACCGCCAACGAATTCTTCAGTCACTGGCGGGGGTTCACAGATGAGCTCCACCAATGGGCAAACAACAGACATGTCTGATGATGTAGCCACGCGCCTTTATTCAGAGTTGGCTACGCTTCAAGGTCAAAAGGCTGAGCTGATAATTCGATCGAATTATTTTGACTACTTGGAAGAATACGTGAAGAGCAATAAAACACTTGACTTGATTGTTCTCCCTGCCTCTCTAGGAATCCAAGATGATGTACTCTCAGGCATCGTTGACCGTATCATAGACCTACAGCTCGAGGCAAAAATTCAACTAGAGAAAGGATTGGGCTAGAACCCAATCGTTCAAACTAGTTTAAAAAAGATTGGAGAATTAAAGCACAACACGCTTGAGGCTATCACACAGCTAAGAATTTCGGATAAATACAGGTTGGATCAAATAAGCCTTCAAATCAAGGAAGTTGAAAAACAGATTGATGCTCTTCCGGTTGAATTAAGGCAATTTGTTTCAATACAACGTAACTATGGTTTGCTGGAAGGTTTGTACGTTTTTCTGATGCAGAAAATGTCCGAAGCGGCAATATCAAAAGCTTCTAATGTTTCTGATATATCTGTTGTAAATCCTCCGATGAAAGGAGGGGCTATTTCCCCTAATGTTTCAAGAAACTATTTTTTAGGTTCTTCATGGGCTTACTTATTCCTATTGGATTCGTTTATCCTTTTGGAGGCAGTGAATCAAAAAATCCAATCGAAGGAAGATATTGATAAGCATACGAGCATTCCGTTTATCGGAGGAATTTGGCATCATGATTCTAAAGACAATTTAGTGGTTGACCTCAAACCGAAATCAGCAGTTGCAGAATCCTTTAGAGCAATTCGTTCTAACCTAAATTATTTCACCGGTATATCAGAGGCTGAAGAAGGTATTTATGGTCAGCAGTTCTGTTAGTGGTGAGGGGAAAACTTTTTCCACAATTAACTTGGCAACCGTGTTTGCGATGTCGGGTCGAAAAACTTTGATCATCGGTGCTGATATGCGCAAGCTAAGATTTATATAGATTTTAATCTGGATAATTCACGCGGTCTTAGTGGTTATTTAAGTCAACTGAATTCTTTCTCCAAGATCATTCAGCCAACATCAATTGAAAACCTTGACTTAAATCAGCGGCAGGTCCGTTCCTCCAAACCCTTCTGAACTTTTGCTCACAAGGTTATTTGAAAATCTGATCAAGGAAGCGTTTTAAGTTTATGATTATGTAATTGTTGACACACCACCTTTAGAAATTGTTACGGATGCTTTTGTTTTAGCCAAGTATGTAGATCACACTGTATTTGTAGTTCGCCAGAATTACACAGAGAAAGGCTTTTTGCGTGACTTCCAGGATTTCCTATTCATCATGGGGGTAAATTGAAGAACATCAGTATTGTCTTGAATGATATCTACAAAAACAGGGATATGGCTATGGTTATGGCTACGGTTATGGCTATGGCTACGGAAGAAAGAAAGCGGGAGATGGTTATTATTCTTAACACGTGTTTGACTTGTGGAAAAATCTTCTAAAATATTCGTAGCTGGACACCGTGGAATGGTGGGGTCTGCTATTTCCAGAGAATTAAAAAAACAAGGTTTCACTTCAGTAATTGGACGAACTTCTTCTGAACTAGATTTGAGGAATCAAGAAGCGGTTGAGTTTTTTTTTGAAGAAGAGAAACCTGACTATGTCTTCATAGCGGCAGCGAAGGTTGGAGGAATCCTTGCCAATAGTACTTACAAAGCCGATTTCATCTATGATAACCTGATGATTGAAGCCAATGTCATTAAAGCTTCTCATTCGATCGGAGTTAAGAAATTAATGTTGCTCGGTTCATCTTGCATTTATCCAAATTCGCGGAGCAACCCATCAAAGAAGAATCTCTTCTCACAGGTGCACTGGAATCAACAAATGATGCTTATGCTGTCGCAAAGATTGCAGGTATAAAACTTTGCCAATCTTTCAATGAACAGTATGGTTCCAATTTTATTAGCGTGATGCCATCCAACTTGTATGGCATAGGAGACAATCATCCACAAAACTCACACGTTCTTCCAGCTTTGATCAGGAGGTTTCATGAAGCGAAAGTAAAAAATCAACCATCCGTTATTTTGTGGGAACAGGCAAACCCTTGCGAGAGTTTTTGTTTGCCGATGACTTGGCAGAAGCAAGTGTGTTTTTAATGAATAACTATGAATCGCCCAACATAATTAATGTGGGGACCGGCTCAGACGTTTCAATTCAAGAACTTGCCCATCTTGTTGCAGAGATAGTTGATTACAAAGGAGAGATAGTAAATGATTTATCAAAGCCGGATGGCACACCGCGAAAGCTACTGATGTGACTAAGATTCATTCCCTGGGTTGGAAACACAAAATCAACTTGAAAGAAGGAATTCAACTTTCATATAAAGATTTTCTGAGCAGAGCTGATGCAATTTTGGCAAATTGAATGCTAAATGATTTTTAGCGCCCTAGAATAAAATATTTATTTTCGCAGCAATGAAAACGGCACTTATTACTGGTATTACTGGGCAGGATGGAGCTTATTTAACAGAGCTCCTGTTAGACAAAGGATATTTTGTTCACGGCATCAAACGTAGATCATCGCTTTTTAATACAGATCGGATCGATCATTTATATCAAGATCCACATGAAAAAAATTTAAAGCTGAAGCTTCATTATGGCGATTTGACAGATTCAACAAATCTGATTCGTATCATCCAAGAACTTCAACCCGATGAAATCTACAACCTTGCAGCGATGAGCCATGTGAAGGTGAGTTTTGATACACGGAATATACTGCGAACGCAGACGGGATTGGTACACTCCGAATTCTTGAGGCAGTAAAAATGCTCGGCTTGACCAAAAAATCCAAAATATATCAGGCGTCTACTTCTGAACTCTATGGTTTGGTGCAGGCAGTTCCTCAAAATGAGAAAACTCCTTTTTACCCTAGGTCGCCTTATGCTGTTGCAAAGTTGTACGCTTATTGGATCACTGTAAATTACCGCGAAGCTTATGGTCTTTTTGCTTCCAATGGAATTTTATTTAATCATGAATCTCCTTTGAGAGGCGAAACCTTTGTTACGAGAAAAATTACCCGCGCTGTAGCCAAAATTTCACTTGGTCTTGAAAAGAGATTGTTCGTAGGCAATTTAGACGCAAAAAGAGATTGGGGGCACGCTAAAGATTTTGTCGAAGCAATGTGGCTAATCCTTCAGCAAGATGAACCAGATGATTTTGTTATTGCAACTGGAAAAACTACAACCGTTCGAGATTTTATCACCATGGCTTTCTCAGAAGTTGGTTACGCCATTCGTTTTGAAGGCAAGGGTAATGACGAGGTTGGTCGTCTTGTTTCAATAGACAAAAATTTAGCGCCTGCTGTTGAAAATATGCCTAAGCCAGGTGATACTCTGGTTGCAATTGATAAAGAATATTTTAGACCTACCGAAGTGGATCTGCTCATCGGTGATGCAACAAAGGCAAAAGAAAAACTTAATTGGAAGCCGAAGTATGATTTGCCGATGCTAGTAAAAGAAATGGTTCAAGCGGATGTCGAATTATTTAAACGTGATCTGCATCTAATTCAGAAGGGACATAAGGTTTACAGACAGACTGAATAATATTCTCAATTCATTGCATGAAAAAATGGCTTGTCTTTTATACCAAAAGCCGTCATGAGAAAAGAGTTCGAGATTTCTTATTGAAAGAGGATATGAGGTTTTTCTACCTCTTCAAAAAGTAGTTCGCCAGTGGAGCGATAGAAAAAAGAAGATCGAAACACCTCTTTTCAACTCTTATATTTTTGTTCTAGAAACGGAAGATAAAATCCAAGAGATTCTGCAAGCACCTGGGATATCTTGGAACTTGCGTTATAATGATAGACCTGCTGTGCTCAGGGATGAAGAATTGAAAACGATAAAGCGATTTTTAGAATCAGGTTTGCTTTTGGAAACGGGCCCGTTCCAAATAATGAATCAAGGTGATAGTGTGGAGGTGATTGATGGTCAATTAAAAGGTCTGAAAGGAAATATTCTAAGATCTTCATCAGGAAATAAGTTGATTGTTGCCTTGGAAGCAATTCAACAGAACATAATGATTGACATAGACCCAACAGTTCTGAAACTTTTGAAATAAATTGCAAGCAAATTAAGGATTGATGAACGAAGTGCCAGTAGTTGCAGTAATAGGAGGCGGTGCGAGCGGCATGCTTGCAGCCACGCATCTATTGCGCCATTGTGATATTCCGATAAAGATTGTTGTCATTAATTCTGGAAGCAATTTCGGTACAGGCGTTGCATATCATTCTGCATCAGACAAACATTTGCTCAATGTGGTGGCGGGGAAGATGAGCGTTTTTCCTGATGCCCCCAACCATTTTGTGAAGTGGCTTATTGAAGAACATTCCTTTTCTGATATTGAGATTGAAACTCTAAGCAGTACTTATCTACCCCGTAGAATTTATGGTGAATACTTGACTCGGGTTTGGCAAAAAGCGCTAGAACAAAAATCGGAAACGACTACTGTTGAAATGATCGCCAACCGTGCATTGAATATCGAAAAGACATCAAGCAATAAATTCGTAATTCAGCTTATCGATTTGAAAAAAATTGAAGCTGATCATATTATTTTGGCGACAGGAAATGCAGCTCCTAGAAATCCGGCCATAGCCGACATGGGTTTCTACCAATCCAAAAAGTATTTTAATAATCCGTGGTGGCATTCATCTGTTGAGAATCTGGATCACTCTCAAGACGTACTTATCATTGGAAACGGTCTTACAATGGCCGACACAGTTTTGTCACTCGTAGAACAGAAACACAAGGGCACCATTCACTCAATCTCACCTCATGGATTTGGAATACTTCAACATCGACACAATGGTGTTCCCTACAATGGTTTGATTCGTGAGTTGAAAGATGTTCATTCATTGCACGAGCTAGTCAACTTATTTAATAAGCACATAAAAAAAATAAGAAGGTTGGGTCTTTCAGCGGAGCCTGTGATTGATTCACTTCGACCAAGAACGCAGTCTCTTTGGATTTCATTTACAGTAGATGAAAAGAAAAAATTTATGGCGAGGTTGCGCCATTTGTGGGGAGTGGCACGTCATCGTCTGCCAATCCAAACGTATGATACAATTCAACGACTCAAGATTGATGGTAAATTAAAAGTCTGGGCTGGGAAATTGATCAACATGGCCGAACTGAATGACTCAGTGAAAGTCGACTTCTTTGATAAAAAAACAAGAGAAGCAAAATCTTTGACCGTGGGTCGAGTGATTAACTGTACTGGCCCCGAAATAGATTTGGGCAAAATGAATGATAAGCTTTTCAACAATTTGCTTGCATCAGGGATGATAATTTCTGATCCATTAAAGATGGGACTTGATGCCGACCCAAAAACTTTGGAAGTTAAAAACAAGAAGCATGAAATAGTAAGTTCTTTTTTTGCTTTGGGAGGTCTGTTACGTGGACTCTTGTGGGAAAGTACAGCTATGGGAGAAATCCGGGCACAAGCAATGCACATCGCTGATCAGATAATTGCTAAGGAAAAGGCAAAAGCTCCCAAATCGATGGCATCCGAAGGTGGAAGGTTTTAAATTTGTGAAAGTTCAACTTCCATTTACCACACCATACACCGTTATTTGCAATCTTTAATATTTCAAATTAATCTCTGATGTCCGAACTAAAGGAACTGTACCCTGTTAAATCGAAAATCTCGCACGAAGATAGGGAGAGGGCATTTGGCCAAACTTCACAGTTGATTTGGTTTACAGGTTTGTCAGGTTCTGGTAAATCAACTTTAGCGGTTCAACTTGAAAGCTTGCTTTTTGAAAAAGGATATAAGACTTACTTATTGGATGGCGATACTATTCGCACAGGTTTGAATAGTGATTTAGGATTTTCTGAAGAAGATCGAATCGAAAATATTCGGAGGATCGCGGAAGTTTCTAAGCTTATGATAGATTCGGGAATCATTGTGTTGGGAGCATTTATCTCGCCTTTGAAAGTAAATCGTGAGATGGTTAAGAAAATTGTGGGTGAAGAAAATTATTTTGAAGTTTTCGTGGATACGCCACTTGAAGTTTGTGAGCAACGCGATGTTAAAGGTTTATATAAGAAAGCGCGCGCTGGTGAATTGAAAAACTTTACTGGGATTAGTTCTCCATATGAAAAGCCAGAACGCCCCAGTGTTGTGGTTAAGACGGATAGAGTGAGCGCAGAAGAGGCGACTAGTTTGCTGCTCGAGAAAGTTGAAGAAAGAATTAAGCTATGAGTCAGTATTATTTAAGTCATTTAAAAGAACTAGAGTCTGAAGCGATTTTTGTAATTCGTGAAGTTGCAGCTCAATTCGAAAAACCAGCACTTCTTTTTTCTGGTGGGAAGGATTCCATTGTGTTGTCTTATTTATCACGCAAAGCATTTTATCCTGCTCGCATTCCATTTCCCCTCATTCATATTGATACGGGTCATAATTTTCCTGAAACGATGGAATACAGAGATTGGCTTGTCAATGAACTGGGTGTGAATTTGATTGTCGGTTCAGTTCAAGAAAGTATTGACAAAGGAAGGGCAAAAGAAGAAACTGGTTTTAATGCAAGTCGAAATGCTCTGCAGACTGTAACTCTCTTGGACACCATTGAAGCGAACAAGATTGATGCAGCCATGGGCGGAGCGCGAAGAGACGAAGAAAAAGCAAGAGCAAAAGAAAGATTCTTTTCACATCGCGATGAGTTTGGACAATGGGATCCAAAAAATCAACGACCAGAACTTTGGAATTTATTTAACGGGAGGAAACACATTGGTGAACATTTCAGAGTGTTCCCAATTTCCAACTGGACAGAAATGGACGTGTGGCAATATTTGTACACTGAAAATATTCCAATACCTAAGCTTTATTTTTCTCATGAAAGAGAAGTGATAGAACGTGATGGCGCGATTCTTTCAACATCTCCGTGGCTAAAGTTAAAACCAGATGAAAAACCAACGATTAAAAGAGTTCGGTTCAGGACATGTGGTGACATGCCGATAACTGGCGCGGTTGAATCAGATGCTGATACCATGGAAAAAATTATAGCTGAAGTTGCAGCTTCCAGAAAAACAGAACGAGGTACTCGTGCTGACGACAAGCGATCTGAAACCGCAATGGAGGACAGAAAAAAATCAGGATATTTTTAATCGAAAGAAAGTGAACCAGTTATTACGTTTTACTACGGCAGGAAGTGTTGACGATGGAAAAAGTACACTGATCGGACGATTGCTGTATGACAGTAAATCAATATTCGAAGATCAACTCGAAGCTATTCAAAACTCAAGTGCTAAAAAAGGGTTTGATTATGTTGATCTTTCATTACTTACAGATGGTTTGAAATCGGAACGCGAGCAAGGGATTACCATTGATGTTGCTTACAGATATTTTGCAACACCTAAGAGAAAGTTTATTATTGCTGATACACCTGGACATATTCAGTACACACGAAATATGGTTACAGGTGCTTCAACAGCTAACCTTGCGCTTATTTTGATTGACGCACGAAAAGGTTTGGTTGAACAGACTTATCGTCATTCATATATAGCTTCATTACTCAAGATACCTCACATCATTGTCTGTGTAAACAAAATGGACTTGGTTGATTTTAATCAAGAAGCTTTTGAAAGAATAATGGAAGAATACAAAGCGTTTTCTTCCAAGCTTGATGTACATGATATACAATTTGTTCCGATCAGTGCGCTTACAGGTGATAATGTTGTGAATCGTTCTGAGATAATGGATTGGTATCAAGGAGCAACGTTGCTTCATATGCTCGAAACAGTTCACATCGAAAGTGATCAGAATCATATCGACAGTCGTTTTCCAGTGCAATATGTTGTGCGTCCTCAATCTAAAGACTATCATGACTTCAGAGGATACGCTGGTCGTGTTGCTGGAGGGATTTTTAGAGTGGGAGATGAAATAGTTTCATTTCCTTCTGGTTTCAAATCGAAAGTAAAGGAAATATTTTCTGGTAACGACAAATTGAAAGAAGCGTTCGCGCCAATGTCGGTGACACTAACGTTGGAAGATGAAATTGATATTAGTCGGGGAGATGTTATTGCCAAACCAAACAATCATCCGCAGGCAGAACAAGATTTAGATTTGATGATATGTTGGATGAATCAGAAGACAGTGAAACTTGGCGACAAATTTTTTATCAGGCATACAACGCGTGAAGTCAAGGGAATTCTAAAAGAGATAAAATACAAATTGGACATCAACAGTTTGCAGAGAATTGAAAACACTGACCAGTTGGTGATGAATGACATTGCTCGCGTGAAAATTAGAACAGCTCAGCCTTTGTTTTTTGATAGCTACCGCAAAAACAGAATTACAGGAAGCCTGATCCTTGTTGATGAAGGAACAAATGAAACGGTTGGCGCAGGAATGATTATTTAAAAATGGATTTGAAAAACTTATTGGAGCTTGCGATCAAAGCCGCTAAAGAAGCAAGTGTTGAAATCTTGAACGTTTATAACTCAAATGATTTTGATGTTGAATCTAAGGGTGATCATTCTCCATTAACCCGAGCTGATAAAGTATCACATAAATGCATCGTTAAGATTTTGGAACAAACCAATATTCCAATCTTAAGTGAAGAGGGAAAAGATATTCCATTTAATGAAAGGAAAAATTGGAATCATCTTTGGATTGTTGACCCATTGGATGGCACGAAAGAATTTATCAAACGCAACGGGGAGTTTACTGTAAACATTGCTTTGGTTGAAAACGGAAAACCAATTTTGGGAGTTGTGGCTGTTCCCGTGGAAGGCAAAGTTTTCTATGGGGCAGAAGGGCAAGCATTTGTAGATGAAAATAATAAAGCGACTCAACTTTATTTTCATTCTTCATCTACCATTGCGAAAGGAATTAGAGTTGTGGCTTCACGTTCACATCTGAATGAAGAAACTTCTCAGTTTATTGAGTCATTGAAAGAACCTGTTTTGGTTTCAAGAGGAAGCAGCCTGAAGTTTATGCTTCTAGCCGAAGGAAAAGCTGATGTCTATCCGCGTTTTGCTCCAACAATGGAATGGGACACCGCAGCACCACACGCAATACTAAATCAAATTGGAATAAAGGTTTATCAAAAAGACTCTAAGGAAGAGCTTTCATACAACAAAAGAAAACTTACTGAATCCTTCATTCATCTGTCGATGACATGTGATACTAATTCTTGCTGGTACAGATTAGCCATTCCATAATTGACGGCCGACCTTCTGCAAGTAATTCTTTTCTTTCGTTAAGGCTTAAACCATTCAACTCAGGGAAATCGTATTCCAAAGCCTTCTGGATGTCATCCACACTTTTTATTGATTCTATTTCGTGGGTAGGAGACAACAAATTTTTAAGATAAGTTGAGATCGAGATATCAATAAAGTCATGGACTTCAATTATAAAATCACAGTTTAATGTGTTCTTAATGTTCTCTTTGTTGATAATTTGTTCGAAGCCCTCACAATCGCAGATAATAAGTCCTTTTCCAGTAAATGGAAAGTTAAGGAGTTCTTCTGGAGTGAATGTAGAGCGAACTTGTACTCGGCTTATGACCCCATTCAAATTGGCCATTCCCTCGCAAAGTTTTCTTGCTTCAGCCTCAGTATCGTAAGCATATATTTTAGCAGTATTATTTCTAAGTGCAAAACCAACAGCGTAGTATCCTTCTGCACAACCAACGTCAATTATTTCTGTATAATTTTTGTGAGCGAAACTTCAATCGTCATTGGATTCGTCTCGTATGATCCTAATAGCTTTGGGAATAAAGTGCTTCCAAACGAAGATAGACTTGGATATTTCATTCCCTTGAAAGGTCCATTCTTTACCTCCAATGATTTGAAAGAAACCATGCTCTTTTTATTAGATAGTTTAGCCGATTTTTCAAAAGTTTTACGAGAGTTGTGAAGTATAAAGCCAACAGTGGCTATAGGCTTGAATAGTTTCCAGAGAAAATTATTCCTTGCGATCATGTTCAAAAATTGAACGAGTGATTTTTTCATTAATGACAATAGTTTGTTGACCGCAAATACGCATTCAGTATCTCTCATTTTTCATCAAAAACGAATATATTTTAATGAGTAAAAATTTTACTCATTAAATTCTTTGTGCTAATTTTGAGTTGTGTTAGAAGGTTTGATCACATCTAAGACCAGAATAAGGATGCTGTTGAAGTTTTTTACCAACAGAGACTCTCTACCGCCTATCTGCGTGGCCTTGCCGATGAGTTTGGAGAATCAACAAACGCTATCCGACACGAACTCAACAACTTATCTAGGGCAGGTTATTTAGTTTCAAATGAGAACGGAAGAACGATTGAGTACAGGGCAAATGTGGCTCATCCATTATTCAACGAGATCAAGGGACTTGTTCACAATTATCTGGGTATTGACAAAATTATTGAAAACATTGTCAGCAAGCTCGGGGATCTGCAGTCGGCTTACATTATTGGGGACTATGCCAAAGGCAAAGACACAGGCACTATCGAGCTGCTTTTGGTAGGAGACATCAACAAAGATTATTTAAAGAACCTGGTGATTAAAGCCCAAGCTTTGATTCACAGAGAAATAAAAACAAAACAACTTACTGAAACCGAATTTGCTCAACAGCATGAGCAGTTCAAAGGCTGTTTGTTGATTTGGAAGAGTTAGTATATAAAAAGGGATTATACATGGCTTACTCACTGGGACTGAGGAGGCGAAGCTGTAAATAGTTATTAATGACAGAAGAGAAAAAAGAAAATTCAGAAGCAGAAAATTGGGATTTGGTAATCAAACGAAAATCGCATCTCTTTTTACTGCAGTTGAAGGACATCTGGAGATATCGCGATCTCTTGATGATGTTTGTGAAGCGGGATATTGTTACCGTTTACAAACAGACTATTCTTGGGCCGATCTGGTTTGTCGTTCAACCCATATTAACAACGCTGATCTACGTAATTGTGTTTGGTGCAATCGCCAAACTTTCGTCCGATGGAATGCCAAGAATTCTCTTTTACCTAAGTGGAATTATTATTTGGAATTATTTTGCTGACTCCACTAACTCAATTCCATACTTTTAAAGAGAATGAAGTACTTTTTGGAAAAGTCTATTTTCCACGGAAATATCACCGCTTTCTAAAATAATTTCTGGACTTCTCAAGCTCTTGATTCAATTTTCATTTTTGGTTGTGGTGATGATCTATTATCGATTCGCTGGAATATCAATTTCATTAAATATTTCAATCTTATTGTTGCCAGTTTTGGTTTTGATAATGGCGATCCTTGGTCTCGGTGCGGGAATCATCTTTACAAGTTTGACTTCAAAATATCGAGATCTTACTTTTTTATTGGCGTTCGGAGTACAACTGCTGATGTACGCAACACCTGTTATTTATCCGATGTCGTCTGTACCAGAAAAATATAAATCGATAATCAGAGCAAATCCAATTTCTTCCATTGTTGAAACATTCAGAAGCATTCTGTTGGCACAGGTTCAATTCAATGGGAGTCGCTGGCATATAGCGCTGGCTTTTCTGTTGTCATACTTTTTTTTGGTGTTCTTATTTTTAACAAAACGGAAAAAACTTTTATGGATTCGGTTTGACGGAATCCAATAAATGAAAATTAGACACTGATGTCAGATGTAGTTATAAAAGTTGAAAATGTATCTAAACTTTACCGACTGGGTGAGATTTGGTACAGTCAATCTCTCACGACCTTAACAGGTGGTGGGCCAGAGACTATGTTCGGATTCTATCGTGTTTCCCTATTAACCTTAGCATGAACTGAACCAAGTACA
>JASGIR010000049.1:0-14776 GCA_049840975.1 Cyclobacteriaceae bacterium
GTATTGCTAAGGTTAATAGGGAAACACGATAGAATCGCGCAACAGCACCTAAATGAAAGTCATTACCTGTTGACCGATTATAAATGATAAAGCAAACAGAAGTCCATACCATCGTATTGGAAAGTTGACAACAGGAAGTTCAAACGCATCAGGGTTTACGTTCCAGGTGATGAACGCAAAGAAAATATTTATCAATGCCATGTTTTTATTTCGTCCACTCTTTTACCAAAGCAATTGCTTTGTCAATTTCTTCTTCCGAATTGAAAATGTGCGTACAGTGACGAACACCAAAGATATCGCCTTGTGAGCGTGGACGCATCTTCGCAGTTTCCCAATAAGTGTCCTGAAGTTTTGTGCCTGTCCATCCTTCAATATTGTAAACTGTAATGCCGGCACACATGCTTTCATCGCTCGGCGAAAAGAATTTTACTTTCTTGCTCTCCGCTAATCCTTTTCTTAAACGAGCTCCTAAAAATTTAATTCGTTCATACACACGATCAGGGCCAAGTTCAAAATGAAAATCAAGTGCGGCATCAACACCTTTCAAAATCGGAAAACTTCCAGTTCCTCTTCGCGTAAATCGAAAACCATCGTCCTGGTGATTGTCCCACTGTGTGCTGGCGATAGTAGTCCAAATGTCTTTCATGCGATCCTGCTTCACATATAGAAATCCAGATCCGTGTGGTGCGCCAATCCATTTGTGAAAACATCCGGCATACGCATCGCAGCCCAAGTCTTTTACATCCACCTTTATTTGACCAATAGTTTGCGCGCCATCTAGAAGAGTAAAAATCCCACGCTTACTGGCTTCAGCACATAATTCTTTTACAGGCAAAATCGCTCCACTTCCTGAAATCATATGTGAAAGCATCAACACTTTTGTTTTTGGTGTGAAGCCCTTCACAATATTCATACACTTCTTGAGCGCTGTGTGCTGGTTTTGGAACAGCAACCGTTTTGAAAACCACACTATCTTTTTTCTTTCACCAAAAATCCTGACTTTCCTCCGGGATGTTCCTGATCAGTAGTGAGAATTTCATCGCCGGGTTGTAAGGTCAATCCATTCGCGATGTAGCTCATACCATTCGTTACATTATCCGTCATCGCAATTTCAAGTGCGTTGGCGTTGATCAACTTACCTACTTTGGTTCGTATGCTCATCAGGTTATTATAACCGCTGATGAACTCTTCTTTGTTGTCGTCTTTGTAAGCCCAGTTCGCAGGGCTACTCGCGATGTATTTCAAATGTTCAGTCATTTTCTCCACCACTACTTTTGGCATTGCACCTACTGTTCCGGGATTGAAGAACACCGTGTCTTTATCAAGTGGAAATTGGTTACGCACACTTTTCCAAAAATCAGGATCATCGGGATTTAGTAAAACATCTTTCTCTGAATGCGAGTTAGCTAAGCTGTTGATGGAAGGAAGTGTAAATGCCGAGAGGCCTAGTGATTTGATGAGGTTTCTTCGTGAGATCATGAGATGATTTTTTTATTGAAGGAAAGATAATTAAATTTTACCTTTAGATAGATTGCAATTACACCACCAAACTGTATTGAATGTCAAAACTGATCATTAATGGCTTTGCTGAATTTCAGCAATATGTAGGCAAAGAATTAGGTGCTTCTCAATTTCTAAAAGTAACACAAGAGCAGATCAATAAATTTGCCGATGCTACACTTGATCATCAATGGATTCACACCGATCCGGTTCGTGCGGCAAGCGGTCCATTCAAAACCACGATCGCTCACGGTTACCTCGCTTTGTCGTTGGTTCCTTATTTATGGGAAGAAATTGCCGACATCCGAAACGTAAAAATGTTGGTTAACTATGGCATTGAAAAAATGAAATTTAATCAACCGGTGTTAGTGAACAACGAAGTGCGACTGCGCGTAAGCCTAAAATCACTGACCGATCTGCGTGGAATCACCAAAGCCGAAATGGACATTGTGATGGAAATTAAAGACAATGCAAAGCCAGCGTTCACAGCTACAATTATTTTTCTTTATCATTTTAATAAGTGAGATTCCTTCATGTAAATCGGTATGGAATTTCAAAGAGTTGCACCGGCCAATGAATTAACTTCTTTTGTTGAGTGCTTCTGGCAAGCCGAATCAAATGAATCAAAGCCGGAATGTGTCAAGATTATTCCGGATGGCTTCCCTGAAATAATTTTTCACTTTGGCGATCCTTACCGGATTCGCTTTACCAAACATTGGTCAGTTCAGAGCAAGAGTTTGTTCGGAGGCCAATTGAAGCATTTCTTTTTCCTTGAAAACACAGGCACGAGTGATGTATTTGGAATTAAACTTAAACCTACCGCGCCCACTCACTTGTTTAAACTTTCCATTCATAAGTTTACAAATCGAGTTGTTGATCTGAACGAACTGCCCGAAATCCAGAAAGAATTATCGAGTGGAATGAAGGAGTGTACAACATTGAAAGATCGAGTCGCGTTCGCTGAAAATTTATCCAATCGAAAATCATTCATGTAGAAACTCATCCGGCCGACAAGGCAATCAACCTTATCCACAGTGCAGGAGGAAATATCACAGTAAAAAACTAAGTGATGAACTGCATTTGGGCGAGCGGCAGAATTCGAACGGATTTTTCGAACTTACGTTGGCTTGTCGCCTAAATTCTACGCGCGCATTATTCGGTTCAACAAAATTTTTAGCCTGATCGAAAAAAATGATCCGCAGTGGATTGATTTGATGAACGAAGCCGGGTTCTACGATCAATCACATTTGATTCGCAACTTCAAAGCATTTACCGGCGAAGATCCATCAGCTTATAATTTTTCAAAAAAGACATTAGCTAATTTTTTTTTAATGAACGATTGACAAAGTCGGGTTTATACAATTTTGGCTACAGGTAATTGATTTCCTTCAGGAAAAATTCAAGTCATGAAAAAAATAATCATTTCTATTCTCTTGGTGATTTATTGCCAAAGCAGTCAAGCTCAATCATCACAATCGCTCAAATCAGTTGAATGGCTGTTGGGTAAATGGCATCGCCTCAATACGAAACCAGGAAAAAGCGGTGTCGAGAGCTGGGAGAAAAAATCTCAAAACGGAATGGATCGGTTTTGGCGTCAGCCTTCAGGGTAAGGATACAACTTTTGTCGAAAAGCTAAAGTTAATCGCCAAGAATGGAGAGTTATTTTATGTGGCCGATGTGCCGGAAAATAAAGGACAAGTCTTTTTTAAATTCACATCACTTACTTCCAATAGTTTTGTTTGCGAAAATCCTGACCATGATTTTCCCAAGAAGATTGAATACCATCTGGATGGAAAAAATTAAAAGCCACGATTTCTGCCGGAGAAAAGCGTATCGATTATTTATTTGAGCGGGAATAGCTTGATTTTTTAAACAGATTGGCTGGTATAATCTAACCTATTAAGCGTTAGCTTAATTTTTTGTGAATGCCTAATTTTGGCATTCAAGAAGAATTTCATGAGTATCGCATCCGCACCAGCTAAATCAGAAAAGAAATCGGCCTTGGCAGGCCACGCACCGGTTGAACCTTATAAACCTATAAATAAAGTCAGGATTGTAACTGCAGCCAGCTTGTTCGACGGCCATGATGCTGCCATCAATATCATGCGCAGGATTATCCAGGCCAGCGGTTGTGAGGTGATTCATCTCGGGCATGACCGCAGTGTAGAGGAAGTGGTGAATACTGCTATCCAGGAAGATGCGCAATGCCATTGCCATGACCAGCTATCAGGGTGGGCATGATGGAATATTTCAAGTTCATGTATGATCTGTTAGAAGAAAAAGGCTGCGGCCATATCAAAATTTTTGGTGGTGGTGGCGGAGTGATCCTTCCTGAAGAAATTGCGGAGTTGGAGAATTATGGTATACTAAGATCTATTCGTCCTGATGATGGTCGTGCTATGGGCTTGCAGGGAATGATCAATGATATGCTCGAACAATGCGATTTTGCTACCGGATTGCATCTGAATGGAGAAGTAAAGCATCTAAAAGACAAAGATATAAATCGATAGCACGACTTATCTCTGCGGCTGAAAATTATTCCGACAAGATAAAAAGATATTTGAAGAAATAAATCAGAAGGCAGCAAGAACCAAAGCTCCGGTATTAGGTATAACGGGTACAGGAGGCGCAGGAAAGTCTTCCATGGTGGATGAATTGGTGCGAAGATTCCTGATTGATTTTAAAGATAAAACCATTGGGATTATTTCTGTAGACCCGAGCAAGACGTAAAACAGGTGGAGCATTATTAGGTGACCGTATTCGCATGAATGCAATCCGCAACCCCCGTGTGTATATGCGTTCACTCGCTACTCGTCAAAGCAATCTGGCGCTGTCAAAGTATGTAAAAGAAGCAATTGATGTTGTAAAAGCTGCTGGATTTGATCTGATCATTCTTGAAACTTCAGGTATCGGGCAAAGCGATACAGAGATTACTTGAGCACAGCAATATGCAGCTTTATATGTGATGACTCCTGAATACGGTGCAGCTACACAACTCGAAAAAATTGACATGCTTGATTTTGCAGATATTATTGCGCTAAACAAATTTGATAAACGAGGAGCATTGGATGCATTGCGTGATGTGAAAAAACAATACCAACGCAATCATCAGTTGTTGGAGCTCAAAAAACCGGAAGAGATGCCGGTGTTTCGGAACCATTGCTTCACAGTTCAATGATCCGGGCAATGAATCAGCTTTATAAAGCAGTGATGGATCAAGATTGTGGAAAAAACAAATGCTGATTTGAAATCTCACTTTTCATATCACGATGAAATGAGTGAGAAAATTTTTATCATTCCTCTCATCGCACACGTTATCTTTCAGTGAAATTTCGGAAAACAACCGCTCTTATGATCAATGGGTAAATGATCAAGCGGAGATTGCACAAAAACTTTATTCGATTCAACAAAACCATTAAAGCACTTGGCAAAGCTGGAAGATAAAGATAGTTGTTAAAGTTTACATGCAGAGCCTATCTCGAATTTGAATTAAAACTGGATCCAAAGAATGTAAACTGATTCTGGAATGTGGTCTGAAAAGAAAAGCTATACGCAAGATGAATATTATATTTTCAAGGTGCGTGATAAAGAAATTAAAATTAAAACACATTACGAATCTCTTTCTCATACACAGGTTCCAAAAGTATCTGTTCCAAGATATGAAGCTTGGGGTGATTTATTGAAATGGGCTTGGAAGAAAATTTTCCTGGGAGAATTTCCATATACTGCAGGCATTTATCCATTCAAACGAGAAGGCGAAGATCCTACGCGTATGTTTGCCGGTGAAGGTGGACCTGAAAGAACCAACGAACGTTTCCACTATGTGTCGTTAGGCAATGCCTGCGCATCGTTTGAGTACAGCTTTCGATTCAGTAACACTTTATGGAAACGATCCGGATTATCGTCCGGATATTTATGGAAAGATCGGTAATTCAGGTGTAAGTATTTGTTGTTTGGATGATGCTAAAAAACTTTATAGCGGATTTCAATCTTGCCGATCCTAAAACTTCGGTATCCATGACCATTAATGGTCCTGCAGCTATGCTCTGCGGCATTTTTTATGAATGCTGCTATCGATCAGCAATGCGAGATTTATATTAAGACAGAATGGACTGGAAGCATGATTGAGTAAGAAGATTGATGAGATTTAAAAAGAAAGTGACTATACGTCCAGCGTTATCAAGGTGCATTTACCTAAAGGAAATGATGGATTAGGCTTGATGTTGCTTGGTGTGACAGGTGATCAGGTTTTACCTGCCGATGTTTATGAAAAGATAAAAGCTGAAACACTGACACAAGTGCGTGGTACTGTTCAGGCTGATATTTTGAAAGAAGATCAGGCACAAAACACCTGTATTTTCTCTACTGAATTCGCTCTTCGTTTAATGGGTGATGTTCAGCAATATTTCATCGAACAAAAAGTCCGGAATTTTTATTCTGTTTCTATTTCAGGTTATCATATTGCTGAAGCAGGTGCCAATCCTATTACACAATTAGCATTTCACACTTTCCAATGGTTTCACTTATGTTGAATATTATTTAAGCCGTGGAATGGATATCAATGACTTTGCTCCTAATCTATCGTTCTTTTTCTCGTAATGGTATCGATCCTGAATATGCCGTGATCGGTCGTGTTGCGAGAAGAATTTGGGCGAAAGCAATGAAGAATAAATACAATGCCAATGAGCGAAGTCAGATGTTGAAATATCATATTCAAACTTCCGGACGATCATTGCATGCGCAGGAAATTGATTTCAATGATATCCGTACAACGCTTACAGGCTTTGTATGCGATTTATGATAACTGTAATTCGCTGCATACAAATGCTTATGATGAAGCGATCACTACTCCTACTGAAGAAAGTGTTCGTCGGGCAATGGCAATTCAGTTGATCATTAATCGTGAGTTAGGATTGGCTAAAAATGAAAATCCTTTACAGGGATCATTTATCATTGAAGAATTAACCGATCTTGTGGAAGAAGCGGTGTTGACGGAATTTGATCGTATTACTGAACGTGGTGGTGTTCTAGGTGCGATGGAAACAATGTACCAGCGTGGCAAGATTCAGGAAGAAAGTATGTATTATGAAACATTTAAAACATACTGGTGAATATCCAATCATCGGAGTAAATACATTCTTAAGTTCAAAAGGATCTCCTACTATTATTCCTCAAGAAGTTATTCGTGCTACAACGGAAGAAAAAGAATACCAGATCAAAATGCTTCATAATCTGCATCAGAAGCAATAAGGATAAAGTCTTCAGAGCTACTGACCGTGTTCAGCAAGCAGCTATTCAAAATCAAAATATTTTTGAAGAACTGATGGAAGCTTGTAAAATTTGTTCGTTTGGACAGATTACCAAGGCTTTGTTTGAAGTGGGTGGTCAGTATCAGAAGAAATATGTAAATGTTGATAGTATCAAAACAAAAAGCCCTTCTTTCGAAAGGCTTTTTTTATTCAACCCCACAACTGTTTTCTTATTTTACCAAGAAGCTTGGTTGACCTTCAACATTTTTCAAATTGTAAACTACGGCAAGTCCACCATTTACGTTATAATTTTTGCTGTGGATCAAGTTATCGTTGCCATCAAATATTTGAACATTGATATTGCCACTTGTTGTTGCAGAAACAAGATACTTGCCATCCTTCATTTTTGAGATATGAACTCCTTTTGCAGCTGCATTCGCTATATTTTCAACTGAGTGATTTACTTTCTGGATTTGTGTTCCAGTCTCATCAGTAACTTCGATGCTATATTCACCTTGCTCTAAGCCAGTGAAGTTTAAAGGAAGGATAAACTTAGAAATTCCTTTTTTGATTTCAGTGAAAATAACATTGCTGCTATTGTCATAAATCTTCAATGTCACTTTACCTGCAGTTGCTCCTTCATAGATCAACTTGTATACTGAGTTGTTCTGGCTAACTACTGCTACTTTAGAAGCAGGAGTAGGAGTTGCAGCAAACGTGAAAGCACTTGCTATCATCGCTACCATCATTGTCAATACTACTTTTTTCTTTTTCATAAGATTATTGTTTTATTCTTTTCGCTTTTATTATGACACAAATAACGCGCATAGAACAACCCAAGGCCGAAAGTTGTAAGTAAACTTGATTTTTAAAATAGAAAATCGTTTGCAGGATTATAGCACTACCGAAACCGTGTGCATTGCAACGTACACAACTAAAAAGCTGATTTTTAAAAATTGTTGTTACGCCATCGATTGCGTAATGAGAAAACTTCCCTCGGGTTGAGGGAAGTTTGAATTGAAGTTAGATGATATTAAAACGTAACCGTTTTCAGTACACCGGATTTATCTGAGATTTCGATTGTGAAGGATTTCACTTTTGTCAAATTGTAAACTTGGGCGAAATCTCCGTTGATGGATTGAATCTCATTGTGTACCAAATTATTCTTGCCATCAAAAATGTTAATAAAAACATCATCAGGTTTTGAGGATGAAATGGTAAGTCAGGTATTTGATTCTCGCCTGCCAGTTTATGCACCTGCACTAATTTCTCCATTCTTTGTGATTGGTAGTTTACCTTCTCTACCGTCTTCCCATTTCATCCTCCACCTTTATAGTGTATTGTCCTTGGGCAGTCGTAAAGTTATATGGACGAAGGAACCCGTCAACTTTTTTCATCATCTCATCAAAAATGGTATTTCCATTTTCATCGATAATTGAAACTTTAACTTTGCCAGGTCTCTCAGCTTTATAATATACTTTATAAAGCGTTCAATCTGCAGTATTAGTAACAGATACCGATGATGATCTTTTAATCGGATTATATCAATCCCACGAGCGAACGCAAGTGTACACATAGACACTCAACGAAAAGTGCTAAAATCTTTTTCATAATTTTTTTTATAATTATGACGAGCACACGATTGCAATAGTTGCCAAAAGATCGTTAATAAATCTTAAATAAATTCAAACGTTTAGCGCAACTTTCTATCTGTATATAGCAAGAGGGAACTCTCTCAAGTTGCAGTAGAAAATACTTTAGTTGAGATGAAAAACATCTTTGGCCTTTTCAGCCTGATAAAGCAATTGAGTTTGATACTTTAAGTGTGAGAGTGAAAAAAGTTTCTTTCTGATCGTCATTACTTTTTACAAATCGTAGTCTTTCATCAAAATCAAGATTGATTTCATTAGCAATTGTAAAAAGAGAAGGCGCGTCATCACTGTTGCGAATCTGAAAATAAAGAAGATACTCTTTGAAAGCATCTTGAAGACGTTTACTCATGGGACTTGTTACATCAATATTCCAAAAGTTTACTTCGCCACCCGGATATAATTTGTCTCGGAAAGTACGGTAAAGTTTATTCAACAGAAAATAAATCCTGACACTTTACAATGATGTCGCATTCTCCTTGAGGATGTCTCTTGATTACACTTTCCAACTTAACCAACGAACCGATCTTTTCAGTATTAGCAACATGGCTAAAAAATATTCCGAAAGAAATATCTTTAGTTTCAGCGTCAACAAGAAGTTGTTTATAGCGTGGTTCAAAAATATGAAGAGTACCATTTCTCCGGGCAACGGAAAAATGGAAAGCGGAAACATTGGTATTTTTATCAATTCCGACATTTAGCTTTAAACAGTAAACCTCTTAAGAATGTTTCAATTGCTTCTTACAGTTTAAAATTTAACTATATAATGAGGATCAAGATCAAATCGTTGTTTTAATAATTGCTCGCCTGGTAAGAAAGATAAATTAATTATAAAAGAATAGCCAGCAATTACACCTCCGAGTTGCTGCACCATGCGTCCTGCTGCCGAAGCCGTTCCACCGGTAGCCAACAAATCATCGTGCAGAAGTACTCTGCAACCAGCAGGAAATGCATCGGTGTGCATTTCGATGAGTGGCATGACCATATTCAAGCGCATATTCTTCAGTAATTTTTTTATACGGAAGCTTTCCTGCTTTTCTCACAGGTATAAAAGGAATATTTAATTCTTGCGCGATCAACGAGCCAAAAATAAATCCACGCGCTTCCACGGCCGCTAGAGCATGGATGTTTTTTGCCGAAAAATGCTTCGCCACCATCTCAACTACTTTCTTCTTGCTGAAGGATTATTTAATAAAGGTGTAATGTCTTTGAAAAGGATTCCTGGTTTTGGAAAATCCTGAACATCGCGCAAAAGTGGTTTTATTTCTTCCTCTAAGTGCATATTTATCAGTTAATCAGTTGTCCATTTAAAATTATACGATCAACAAAATTATTTCCAAAATGGTAAGGCAAATAAGCTAGTGACGGAACAGGCTTGGTGATAAAAACATTAGCCACCTTTCCTTTTGTGATACTGCCGTGTGTAGATAAAAGTTCTAAAGCATAAGCCGTATTGATGGTGGTAGCATTGAAAACTTCTTCGGGTGTCATTTTCATTTTAATACAAGCCAGAGAAATCATGGTTTGCATATTTCCCGATGGTGAACTTCCAGGATTGTAGTCGCTCGCAATCGCTAAGGGTAAACCTGCATCAATCATGGTTCGCGCTGGCGGAAATGGAAGGTTTAAAAAAAATGCCGCACCGGGAAGAGCCGTAGGCATAGTTTGGCTATTCTTCAGTAAGTTGATTTCCTCTTCGCCAATATTTTCTAAATGATCGACACTAAGTGCATGTGTCTTCACTCCTACTTGCACTCCTCCCGAGCAATGAAGCTGGTTAGCATGGAGGCGAGGTTTCATCCCGAATTTTTTTCCTTGCTCGACAATTTGTTCTGTTTCTTCTTGCGAGAAAAAACCTTCCTCGCAAAACACATCGATATAGTCAGCCAGCTTCTCTTCCGCCACTGCGGGAATCATTTCTTCCATAACAAGTTTTACATAATCTTGCTTTTTCATTTCGGTGGGCACAGCATGCGCTCCTAAAAAAGTTGTCTTCACCGTCAGCGGAGTCTCTCTTCCAATTTTCTTTGCAACCCGCAACATTTTTAGCTCGTCTTTTAAAGTCAATCCGTATCCGCTTTTTATTTCCACAGCTCCTGTTCCCAACTTTATTATTTCGTTAGCTCGGTCCAGCGTCTTTTCAAAAAGTTCATCTTCAGAAGCAGCTCTCAATTTCTTTGCAGAATTTAATATGCCACCTCCTTTGGCAGCTATCTCTGCATAAGTTGCTCCTTTTATTTTCATTACGAATTCTTCTTCGCGGCTTGCCGCGAAAACCAAATGTGTATGTGAATCGACAAAGCTGGGGAAAACAAACCGACCCGATGCATCAATTGTATTTTTTGCAACGGTAGATGAAAGGTTCTCCATTTTTCCATAGTCACTGATCACGCCATCGGAAATCAGTAAATATGAATTGGTAATGACGGGCAACTCGCCCATCATACTTCCTGCGAGAAATTTTTGAGTAGACTTTCTTACTTGAGCCAGGCCTTTGATATTAGTAATGAGTATATCATTGGCCATGAGAAGTGATTTTATTTACCGAACGATTCTACTTTTTGGTCAAGGTTCGTACTGTAAAGCGGGAAAGAAATTTTGAACATCGCAAAAAATCCCTGCCCTGAAATAGTTGGGCGATATCCTAACTCACCTCCGTAAGACCAGCTCAACGTACGGTTGAATTTGCCATCGATACCAGCACGAACTCCAATCGTGCTAAGCTTTATGGCATCGGTAGAGTATTTTTGATTCTGGTAAGTGACAGGGTCAAGTGTAAGGGATGGAGCAAACATGATATCGAAGAACACAGTAAGTATTCCATCGTCAATACCATCATCATATTTATCAAAGCTAACAGCAACGTTTCTAATCCAAGTCAATGAACCTCCTATGTATACATTGGTAGCATGAATGTTTCCGTAAACATCCAATTGCTTGAGTTGGCCATTATCATCATAGTACGTAGGCGTCAGTCCCGCTCCACTTGAATTCTTCAGATCGGCATTGGTTAGTTTTTGATGGCTCATAGCCGCGCTCAAATCAGCAGTGCTATTCCAAACTATTGTTCCTAATCTTGCGCCATAAATTTTTCTCACTTTGCAAGGAATTTCCGCATGGAAGCGGAACAGTCGCAGCCCAACGGTCTCCTTTAAAACTTTTTTTATAGAGAACCATTTTGGTCTTCGAGTCCTGATCAAAATCTTTAATGTGATAGGTTCCTCCCAGCTCGTAGTAATTAAACGCCTGAGGTTTGTCGGAAACGTAAGCAGTAGTATTGGATGTTGATTCCTGAATTTTTAAAGAAGCCTGTCTATTAAAGTCATAAAAATCGCTGCTATAGGTTTTGCGAAAATTGGCTTTTATATCAAAACTTATCTTTTTGAAAATAGCTCGCTTCAATACCAAAACCAGCATTGACATTGGTTGCGAAAAGTTCACCATACATGGGCTGGAATCCTATAAACAACTTATTGATCGAAAAAGGCTGATCATACAGTTCTTCATAAGTAACCGCTGGCTTTTCCTTTTGGGTTTGAGCTGATGCAACAAACGGCACGATCAACAGGATTAAGATAAAAACTGTCAATTCTTTCATGTCAACACGATTGGTGAAGCTATCAAAAAGCACTTTCATCAGTTAAAAATAGCACATTTTAACCGGTAAGTTAATCAAAACCAGTAAGGGCAGCCAGACGGTGTAAGGATTTTAAGTAAAACGCTCCCTTTATTGTTGATAAAAAGGGCTTTCAAGGCTTATTTATTGGTTCCAGCCTGCCTTGTTTGAAGGAGATGAAAGGCACCAAGTGCATTGTCATGAGTAGGAAGCATTTGGTAGCCTGCAGTCAGTGCGCCAGGGATTCTCTCCTTCATAAGACCTTCCTGAAAGTGAACGCCATAAGTCTTCATAGAATGTCCCAACACCATCATGAATTCATATCCTTTTTGCGCATAACTGCTGGGAAGAACTCCATGTCTCTGCAAATATTTCTTTCTGAATTGAATATAAGACTTGCTGTTTACGGAGGGAAAAATTTGGCGATGCCAAGGCTACATTAATTCGTTCAAACTTTGAAAGCTCTACGGAATTATCTTCCAGCCAACTCTCTTGTCCCACCAAAATAACGGAGTCACCACGAGTCTCTACACTATTTATCACTTTTGTATAAATCAATGCATCGTCTGAGGCAACAAACACACTTCCGATACTATCCAGCTTAAGTTTAAATTGTGTCGGGTTTTTCCACTCGTCAACTCAGTAGGCGTAGCAAGTGTAGCCAGGATGTCATTTGATGTTTCAGCTCTAACTTCTTCAACATAGGCGATCTTCAAGCCAAGTTTCAGTGCCGTGCGCATAAAACTAAATGCCATGATCGAATCTCTTCGGACTCTCTCCATAAAACACAAAACAATTTTTGTTGGAAGATTTAAGCGAGAGCAACTCCGCTGATTTTTCTCCTAGCGTAGCATAACTCGGCTGATAAAGAAAAGCAAAAGGGTTTTGACCGATGAAGTCACTATTGTTGGAGAATGGGTGACCAAATAAATTGATCTTATTTAATTCTGAAAACTCTTGCACTGGTTTGGTGTCTTCAGAAAAAAGCGGCCCCACAATAACATCGGCAGTTTTCAATTCTGGCTCTTTCAATAACCTCTTGATCACATCGGGATCGTGATCAGTATCATAGGCAAGAAGATCCAAAAGTGTTCCTTCGTTGACAAGTGAATCGGTTGCCAACTTCATGCCTTGATAAATATCGAGTACCGATTGGCTTTTCTTTTTTCCAGGGCCAGCATCCAATGTGCTTGTTCTGAAAGGCAACATCAAAGCAATTCTGTATCGGTCTTTGAATACAGGTTTGAGCGCCTCAGTTGAAATGAAATCATTTTTATTCCAACGGAATTCAGTGGTGAGTGAATCGAGTAAGTTTGAATCAACCATTATCACCTGTTTGCCAATGGCTTTTGCTAACGCAAATGAAATGATTTCATCGTGAGGATTTTCTTCCAGCAACATTTTCAGCGTCTCTACATCATCTACTTTTGAAAGTGACATCCTTTTTAAAGGATCTAGATCCGATTTGATTGATGGGTCTTTGATCTCTTTGGCTAATTGCCACGCATGAAAATATTCGCGTTGCTCCAGATAAATTTTAGCTCAACCAATAATTTACCTCATTCAGTTGGTCCCACTCAGGATAAACTTTTTTTGTTTGCACGAACATCTCTTTTGCCACGAGAGAAAATTCCTAACCGATGTGCTGACAGTGCATAGTAAAAGCAAGCGTACTCTGGATATGGATTATTGCGATCATAAACCATCAATGATTTAAAAGCATCCATGGAGGAACTATAATTCCCATCATTATAAAGTTCCTTTGCTTTTTTGAAGTCGCGTTTAAAATCTTGTGCTAAAAGAGAAGAACAAGAAATCAGGAAGAATAATAAAAAATAGAAAAAGCTAAAACTAACTCCAACTTTAAACTTTAAACTTTGAACTTCAAACTTCATTTTTATTCCCATTCAATAGTAGCAGGTGGTTTTGAGCTGATATCGTACACAACGCGGTTAATACCTTTGACTTTATTAATAATATCGGAAGAAACTTCACTTAAAAACTCATGAGGCAAGTGAGCCCAATCTGCCGTCATGCCATCCACACTCATCACTGCGCGAAGCGCCACGACTTGCTCATACGTACGCTCATCGCCCATCACACCAACAGAATGAATTGGTAATAACACAGCACCCGCTTGCCAAACTTTATCATATAAATTATGCTTGCGCAACGCACTTATAAAAATCTGATCGGCTGATTGCAAAATCTTTACTTTCTCCGGAGAAATGTCGCCCAATATGCGAATGCCAAGACCTGGGCCTGGGAAAGGATGTCTTCCTAAAATGGCAGAGTCGATATGAAGTGTTTTCCCTACCAGGCGAACTTCGTCTTTAAATAAAGTATTCAGCGGCTCCACTACTTTCAGTTTCATTTTTTCAGGAAGCCCACCCACATTGTGATGTGACTTGATTGTAGCTGATGGACCTTTGATTGAGACGGACTCAATCACATCAGGATAAATTGTGCCTTGGCCCAACCATTTTACATCTGCAATTTTATGAGACTCTTCATCGAACACATCAATAAAAGTTTTGCCGATGGCTTTCCGCTTCGCTTCCGGATCTTTTAAATCTGATAATGCCGAATAAAATTTTTGCTTTGCATCGACACCTTTCACATTCAAACCCATTCCTTCGTAAGAAGCAAGCACTTGCTCAAACTCACCTTTTCTTAGTAGGCCATTATCAACAAAAATACAATAGAGATTTTTTCCGATGGCAGGTGCTGTTCGGATTCTATCGTGTTTCCCTATTAACCTT
>JASGIR010000050.1:0-90801 GCA_049840975.1 Cyclobacteriaceae bacterium
TGTCCTCCTTTGCTCAACTAAGCTACGTATTGCTAAGGTTAATAGGGAAACACGATAGAATCCGAACAGCACCTATTCTGTTCCTAAAAAAGATAAACGAGGTGACATCGAAGGTGGAGACTATGTTGACTACGAAGAAGTGAAATAATAAATCTGTGACAATTCCCTTTCAAAAATATCAAGCTACAGGTAATGACTTTGTGATTGTCGACAATCGCAATAAAGAATATTCTTTCTCTACTGACGAAATTAAAAAAATCTGCGATCGCAAATTCGGTGTTGGTGCTGATGGCATTATGCTGGTTGAAAAACATCCTTCATTAGATTTTAACTTGGTTTATTATAATGCAGATGGCTCCGCCAGTTTGTGCGGAAATGGAAGTCGTGCGGCAGTAAGAATGGCTTCATCGTTGGGGATTATCAATGGCAAAGCGAAGTTCAACGCGTATGATGGATTGCATGAAGCTGAATATGCTTCCGAACGAAAATGTGCGACTGAAAATGAACGATGTCAGTGAAGTGATGAAAATAAATAACGATTCATTCTTTATTAACACAGGCTCTCCTCATTTCATAAAATTTGTTTCAGGAGTAAAGTCTACTCCTGTTTTTGAAGATGGTAGAAAAATTCGCTACAGCGATGACTTCAAGCCAGGGGGAACCAATGTAAACTTTGTTGAATTGCTTGATGGCAATTCCATTTTCGTTCGTACATACGAAAGGGGCGTTGAAGATGAAACTCTTTCATGTGGGACAGGGGTAACTGCCTCTGCTTTAGCCGCAACTTTTCAAAATTTTCAATCACCAGTAAATGTGAAAACATTGGGAGGGGAACTCTCAGTAGAATTCAAATTGAGCCATGATGGCTCGTTTACCGATATTTACCTTATAGGCCCTGCCAAAATGGTCTTTCAGGGGACTTGGAACTATAATTGCCCGTTCAAATTCTGTAACTTTCGCCCCCCTTTGGGATTAATTTACTATTGATTTTTTATGCTAAAACTCATTGCCAAAATTTTCGGCACCAAATCTGAAAAAGACATTAAAAGGATGACTCCCCTGGTTGAACTAACCAAAAAAGAAGGGGAACAGTTTGGTCTCTATTTCAAACGATGAATTGCGACAAAAAACATTAGAGGTTCAGCATTACATAAATTCAAAGTTAAAATTGATCGATGAGCAAATCGCTAGCTTTCATCAGCGAATTGTAGACCATCCTGAACTCGATATCAACGAAAAAGAATTTGTTTTTTCTCAAATCGATAAGACTGAGCTTGAACGCAACAAAGAGCTTGAAAAAGTTTTAATCGAAGTATTGCCCCTAGCCTTTGCCATTATTCGAGAGACTGCAAAACGCTTTAAAGAAAACGACTACCTCGAAGTAACAGCCACAGAACACGATCGCACTCTAGCAGCTAAACACGAGAACGTTAAAATTGTTGGAGATAAAGCTCATTGGCACAACCAATGGATAGCCGCTGGCAACATGATCAAATGGGACATGGTTCATTACGATGTTCAGATCATCGGGGGTATTGCTTTGCACGAAGGTAAAGTTGCTGAGATGGCTACGGGTGAAGGAAAAACTTTAGTAGCGACATTTCCTGCGTTCTTGAATGCACTTGCCAAACGTGGCGTTCACATCGTTACCGTAAACGATTATCTCGCCAAACGCGACAGCGAATGGATGGGACCTATATTCCAGTTCCATGGTTTGAATGTTGACTGTATCGACAAACATGAGCCCAACTCTCAAGCAAGAAGAAAGGCATATCAAGCTGACATCACTTATGGAACCAACAATGAATTTGGTTTCGACTATTTGCGTGATAACATGGCTCGCGATCCTGAAGAACTCGTGCAACGCGGTCATCACTATGCGATGGTAGATGAGGTGGATAGCGTTTTGATTGACGAAGCTAGAACACCACTTATCATTTCTGGTCCAGTACCTCGTGGAGATGAACATGAATTTTACGATCTAAAACCTCGTATTAACAAGGTTGTAGAGGCGCAAAAGAAATTGGTGAACCAATATATTAATGACGCTAAAAAATTACTTGCCGATGACAAAGAAGGTGGACTTCCTCTTTTCCGCGCTTATCGTGCAATGCCGAAATACAAGCCTTTGATAAAAATGCTCAGTGAAACGGGCAACAAAGCCGTCCTCCAAAAGACTGAGAATTTCTATTTGCAAGACAACAAAAAAGAAATGCCAAAAGCTGATGAGCCTTTGTATTTCGTAATTGATGAAAAAGATAATAGTGTTGAGCTCACTGAAAAAGGTATCGATTTGATTACAGGTGAAGGAGAAGATCCAAAATTCTTTATTCTTCCTGAAATCGGAGTTGAGTTGAATAAGATTGAAAGAGATCCATCGCTATCAGAAGAAAATAAGCTGAGTAAAAAAGACGAATTGATTCGTGATTACAACACTAAATCACAACGCATACATAGCGTTAATCAACTTCTAAAGGCTTATACACTTTTTGAAAAAGATACTGAATACATCATCGTTGATGGAAAAGTAAAAATTGTTGATGAACAAACTGGCCGCGTGCTTGATGGAAGAAGATACTCCGATGGTTTGCATCAAGCAATCGAAGCGAAAGAAAATGTGAAGGTTGAAGATGCAACTCAGACTTACGCAACTATCACGCTTCAGAATTATTTCCGTATGTATCATAAGCTGGCTGGGATGACCGGTACAGCAGAAACAGAAGCAGGTGAATTGTGGGATATCTACAAACTGGACGTGGTGGTTATTCCTACCAACCGAGCTGTGACCCGTAAAGACGGTGACGATCTTGTTTATAAAACTGTTCGTGAGAAATTCACAGCTGTTATTGAAGAAATTGTTCGTCTTACAAAAGAAGGAAGACCGGTGCTCGTGGGTACAACTTCCGTTGAAGTTTCCGAATTGGTAAGCAGGATGCTCCAACTGAAAAAAATCAAGCACAATGTGCTTAACGCGAAACAGCATCAACGTGAAGCAGAAATTGTGGCGGAAGCAGGAAAGCCTGGGACTGTGACCATTGCAACAAACATGGCTGGTCGTGGTACGGATATTAAACTTACTCCTGAATCTCGTGCGGCAGGCGGGCTTGCTATTATAGGAACTGAACGCCACGAATCACGAAGAGTAGATAGACAGCTTCGTGGACGAAGTGGACGTCAAGGTGATCCTGGTACTTCAAGCTTTTATGTGTCGTTGGAAGACAATCTTATGCGCTTGTTCATGCCAGAGCGTATTGCTCGAATCATGGACAGGCTTGGTCTGAAAGAAGGTGAAGTGATCCAACATTCGATGGTGACGAATTCTATTGAACGAGCTCAAAAAAGTAGAAGAAAATAACTTTGGAATTCGTAAACGTTTATTGGAATACGATAACGTGATGAATTCACAGCGTGAAGTAATCTACAAACGAAGAAAAAATGCTCTATTCGGAGAACGTCTGCAGCTCGACATTCTCACAATGATTTTTGACACTTGTGATGATATGGTTGCCAATGCAAAGGCCGGAGAGAATTTTGAGAGCTTTAAATTAAATGTACTCAGTACTCTTGGTGTTGATTTCCCTATTTCAGCTGATGAGTTTGCTAAAACCGAACAGAACGTTTTGAGCGAAAGATTGTATGAAGAAACGCTGAAACATTACGATCACAAAAACAAAATCATCGCTCAAAAATCGCAGCCGATCATTACTGATATTTATAAAACAAGGGGCGCAACAATTGAAGAGATACTAGTGCCCTTCTCTGATGGATCTAAACAAATTGGTGTTGCTGCAAATCTGAAGAAATGCTATAATTCCAATAACGCTGAATTAATTAAAGCGATGGAAAAGATGATCACCCTGAGTATCATCGACCAAGAATTGGAAAGAACATCTGCGTGACATGGATGATTAAAACAGTCGGTTCAGACCGCTGTTTACGAGCAAAAAGATCCTCTCTTAATTTATAAATTTGAAGGGTTTGAGGCGTTTAAACGTTTCATTTCTAAAGTAAATGAGGAAACTGTTTCATTTTTGATGAAAGCTGAAGTGCCAATTCAAGAAGCGGATGAAGTTCATGAGGCTCAAGCTCAGAAGCGTCAGAAGCTTCGTGAACAAAAAGATGAATCACGTTCGTTGCTCGAAGGTGGTGGCCAAGCACATGCTCCTCAACAACAAACTGAAGAAAAGGTGATGCCTGTTAAATCGGAAAAAATTGCAAACCGAAACGATAAAGTAAATGTGCAATACCCTGATGGTCGCGTATTGAAAGATGTAAAGTACAAGAAAGTAGAAGAAGACATTAAAAACGGAAGGTGTATTGTAGTTGAACAATGAAAATAAAAACTGAAATAGAATTTACGCTCGCAAAGAAGCTCTATAAATGCTTCAGCTTGAGTTCTATTTTCGTTCTTATTTCATTTTTTTCATTTGCCCAAAAAACAAGCCTTATTACGAAGATCTTTCTAGACTTCGACCAAGAATTGAATTACCTGCAGAATCATTAAAGGTTAAAGATCCTGTAGATAGAGTAAAGCCCACCATAACTCCTACAAAAACCGTAAACAGTAAGGTTGATGTCGTGCTTGACAGCATCGACCGATTTAATTTGACTCGCAAATTCATTGACGGTTATACAATCCAAATTTATTCTGGATCAAAGAGCGAGGATGCGATGAATGCGAAAAAGAAAATGTCAGAGGAAGTTCAAGAACTTCAGGCCAATCTTCGCTATGAGCAACCGAAATTCAAGGTAACTGTGGGTAGGTATTTCACTCGGCTTGAAGCTCAACATGATTTACTTCTGCTGAAAAGTAAATTCACTACCGCTAGTCTTGTTCCAGAAAAAATAATGTTGAAGTAATTATTTTGACGCTACAGTCTGATTCCAGTCATAGACCTTATCAGAAATTTCTGTAATCAACTCAGGATTCTTTTCGAGAATATTTCCAATGACGATTAAATCGGCCCCTGCCTGTAATGCATGAAATGCCTTTTGCGGAGTGTTGATGCCTCCACCGACAATAAGTGGCACATCAACCGATTTTCGTACAGCGCTAATCATTTTTTGACTCACCTCACGCTCTGCACCGCTTCCTGCATCGAGGTAAATTAATTTCAGCCCTAACATTTCTCCTGCAAGTGCAGTACATGCTGCCAATGAATATTTATCTTCTGGAATTGGCGTTGTGTTGCTAATGTACGCTACAGAAGTAGTCTTTCCAGAGTTAATTAAAATATATCCAGTCGGCAATACTTCGAGTTTAGTGCTTTTTAAAATTGGAGCTGCTGCCACATGTTGACCAATAAGCAGATCTGGATTGCGGCCAGAGATCAAAGACAAAAATAAAATTGCATCCGCAGAAGGCTCAATCTGAAGAGCGCTCCCTGGAAAAAGTACAACTGGTATCGATGTGTTTTCTTTAATCGTTTTAACTACTTCGGCAATGTTGGTTGTTGTTACCAAACTTCCGCCAACCAAAAAGTAATCGATGCAACTTTCGGATGCCAATCTTAGAAGTGAATCTAATTGGCTCATATCATTCACCTTATCAGGATCTATCAATACTGCAATTGATTTTTTTCCTGATTTACTTTTTCTTTAAGCGAAAGGAGTAAGCTCATTTCTCTGACTTTCTATTTTCCAAGTAATCCGAAAGTTTCTCTTTGGCCAGATCAAGTAAAAATAAAGTTGCTGTGTTTACTACTTTATCTCCCATTTGAGAAAATACGGATGGGCTTTCATCCTCATATTCCTCTACTTCATCATTGACAACTTTAGGTTTTTTCGAACTCTTCTTTTTCGTTTTGCGTGATGAAAATTGATTAACCAAAACGTAGGTCAGCGCTAGTGCCCCACCAATTATAAGAGCATTTTTCAGCATACGATCCGACCTATTTGAAATATCCTCCACTTCTCGCTCCATCTCCATGCGATGACGCTCTGATGTTTCAATCAATCGTTTTTTTTCAGGGTCCTGTGTTTCTAGAAGTTCCATATTATTGCTTCTTCCGTTTAGCTTGTTCATTCAAATGCTTTTCGAAATAATGGATAACCCTATCTCGAAATGAAATCAAAATTATAAAAGGCAAAAGATAAATTCCCGAAACAATCCAATAGCCTGCATACAAATCTTTGAAGTAAGAGTTAAAAAAATTCGCCAATCCGAAGCTAAAAAAAACAAGAAACAACAATCCTAAGAGGAATAAGACCACCAACATTAACCCATGTGAAACAACCTTGGCAACTTCCTCTCTTAGCTCAAGTTTCAAAAGTTCTACTCGAGTTTCAACGTATCCCGACAAACTTTTAATCAAGTTGTCGAGACGAAAGAATTTCAAAATTGAGTCCTTAATATCCATATCAATCAATATGGCAATATAGCGAATTGAAAACCAGATGGAAAGTATCTACTTACTCAAGAAAATGAGTGAAAACGGTATGAGGAAAAAAGTCAATAACAGATAGAGAAATCCGACAATTCTATTTTTTAATGTCAGGCGGCCGAGGCCTGTTGCCAGCTTGTATGGAATTTCTTTCAGTATGGGAGTTCTAAAGAAAAAAAGAACACCAATAAAATTGAACAGAAAGTGAGTTATGGCAATACTTATCGCGGCATTAGAATTGAATGTACTTGCAAGAAACGCTGTAATTGTTGTGCCAATATTTGCTCCCAAAATAAATGCACCTGCTTGTCTTAATTTGATCACTCTTTTCGCAACTAAAGGAACAACCAAAGAAGTGGTCACCGTGCTCGATCTAATTGCTGCTGTTGTAAGCAAACCCCACCCAAAAGATTTATAAGGATTCTTAAAAAGAACTTTCTAAATCTAGATTGAGAGCCAAGACCCAATGTGTTGCTTATTACTTTTCGAAAAAAAAGAATCGATCCGAAAAGAGTTGCAATGGAAAGAGCAACAAGTACGTAACCATTTGAGATTTTTTCAGAAATAAAATGGGCAGGACCGCTAAGGCCAGGACCAAGTAAACTCAGATTGCCGATTTCTTGTTTTGGAGGCTCATGAAAAAAATTCGTTGCAATATGCTGAGCGAGGTCAGACAGAATGTGAAAATTATATTCAAGCGGGAAAAGTATGATCGTTGTGAGAATGTTAAAGAAATCATGATATGTACCCGCAGCAACAGCTCTGCGAAATTCTTTTTTATGATTGATAAAACTTAAAGAAACAATAGTACTGGTTATCGTGGTGCCAATATTCGCACCCATAATAATAGGCACTGCGGCCTGAAGAGAGAGTGAGCCAGATGCAACTAAGACAACCGTCATTGAAGTTGTTGCTGAACTACTCTGAATAATTGCTGTAGTAAGCAATCCGATGAACAGTCCTGTAAAAGGGTTTGACGTGGCTAAAAGTATCGCATCAGAAAGAGTTGTATTTAATCGAAGTAAAGAAGAAATCAATAAGTCGATAGAAAATAAAAACACCAACAGTCCCACCAAGAAATAGACGCTGTTGCGAAAAATGTTTTTCCAACTTATCGTCTCCTCGGGCGTGGGTTGTAACTCAGTTGATTGCTCCATGCTTTGTAAAGATACACATGGCAGCGAGACAGAGTGAAAATAAAAGCCAGTTAAGAAATTATTTTTGCATTAATTCTTTCACCGCCATCCATGCCATTATTCCCGGGCCGATGTGAAGTGCATCTTCATCAATATCGAATGTCGGTGTATGCACATAAGAAGTAATTCCCTTTGCTTCATTGCGCGTGCCAAGTCTGTAGAATGAGGCTGGAACTTGATGGGAGTAATAAGCAAAATCTTCAGAGCCTAATGTCATCTCAATTTCAACAACATTTTCCTTTCCCAAATATTCTTCAGCTGCTGTCCTTATTCGCTGTGTAAGCGCTGGATTGTTTTCCAAATAAGGATAGCCTTTTGAAATCTCTACATTGCACTTTCCACTCATACTTTCGGCTATACCTTCGGCCATCTTTTTGATTTTCTGAAGCCCTTCTTCACGCCATTGTTCATCAAGCGCCCGAAATGTTCCTGAGATTTTTACTTCGTCAGGTATAATGTTGGTTGCGCCATTGGCCATTATTTTTCCAAAGGTGAGGACCGTTGGTTGTTTGGGGCCGGCGTTCCTACTGATAATTTGCTGAAGAGCAATAATTATATGCGAAGCAATAACTACTGGATCTATTGTAAGCTCGGGCGCAGCGCCATGACCTCCTTTGCCAATAACTGTCAAATAAATTTCATCGCTACTGGCCATGTATTTTCCTTCGCGGAAACCAACCTTTCCTGCTGGAACCAAAGGCATTACATGTTGTCCAATAATTGCCGAAGGTTTGGGATTATCGAGAACACCCTCTTTAATCATAATCGATGCTCCTCCCGGATTTTTTTCTTCTCCGGGTTGAAAAATCAATTTCACAGAGCCTTCAAATTCACCTTTGATTTGATTCAGTATTCTAGCCGTCCCCAATAAAGAGGAAGTGTGCACATCATGACCACAGGCATGCATCACACCCGGGTTTTGTGATTTGTATTCGGTATTCCCAATTTCTTGAATGGGCAATGCATCCATGTCTGCACGTAGAGCTACTGTCTTTGATTTAGGATTTCTTCCTTCAATTAAAACAACCACTCCAGTGCCCGCAACACCTTCTGTTGGATTTAGTCCAAAATTCTTTAGAGAATCAGAGACAAACTTTGCTGTATTAAATTCTTTGTATGAAAGTTCTGGATTTTTATGAATGTGCCTCCGCCATGAAATTGTGTCTTGTGCAAAGAGCTTTGAAAGTTTTTGGATTTGTTCAAGCAGACTCATACTATTTGACTTGCTCAATCAATTTAGTGACTAGGCTATCAACCGATTGACCTTCTGCTTCCGCTTTAAAATTTCTTACAATACGATGACGAAGCACTGGCTTAGCAACGGCTCTCACATCTTCAATGTCAGGAGAATATTTTCCATTCAATAGAGCATTGCATTTTGCGCCAAGCACTAGGTACTGAGAAGCTCGTGGGCCAGCGCCCCATTCCAAAAAATTATTCGCCAAAGCAGAAGAGTTTCCGGGTCTGGTTGAAGATGCTAATCTCACCGCATATTCTACAACATTATCAGCAATTGGAACTCGCCTCACCAAGTGTTGGAAAGTAACGATGTCATCTGCACTGAGTGTTTTATTTACCGAAACTAATTCATCCGAAGTCGTTCCTTTCACAATTTTCAATTCCTGTTCATATGTTGGATAATCCAAATAAATGTTGAACATGAATCGATCAAGTTGCGCTTCGGGAAGCGGATAAGTCCCTTCCTGTTCAATTGGGTTTTGAGTCGCCAATACAAAAAATGGCTGTGGCAAAACATACCGATTTCCAGCATTCGTTACCGCATTTTCTTGCATCGCTTCAAGAAGTGCTGCTTGAGTTTTGGGCGGAGTTCTATTGATCTCATCGGCTAAAACTATGTTTGCAAAAATCGGACCTTTAACAAATTGAAAATTCCTTTCCTTGTCGAGCGTCTCTGCACCGACAATATCCGAAGGCATCAAGTCTGGTGTGAATTGGATCCGTTTGAATTGCAAATCCAGGGCTTGAGAAATTGTTTGAACAAGTAATGTTTTCGCAAGACCAGGAACGCCAATTAAAAGCGCATGACTGTGACAAAAGATCGAAGTCAATGTAAGATGAACCACATCATCTTGACCAACAATTACTTTGGCTATTTCTTTTTTTAATTCTTTGTAGGCTTGAGCGAGTGCATCGGCAGCTTCTACATCATTCGCAAAATTTCTTGGCATGCTCATTAAATCTTTGGCTGTGAAAATAGTTCTTTATTAAGGCCAGCGCAAACCAAGACTATACACGAAAAAAGGAGTTTAGGGTTCATCCCCAAAAAGACGTTACTCCAATATCTTGCAATAATTGTACGATTCATCAATGTTAATGAAAACATCCTGTCTCGCTTTCAAAAACCATTTGTTGATTGCCTTGTCTTTCTTTTCCGCCAAAGCGGCCGATTGAATACGGTGCCAATCGTCTGTTAAATTGGCAAGATGCGGAGGCAATTTTGCCTTGAAATAAAGAATACGGACGGCTTCTTGTTGTGTCTCTGTACGATAGTGGAGCGGAGCAGAATAGTGACCCACTTTCATGGTGTCTATAACAAAATAAACTGCGGGATCTAGAGTTTTATCAATAGCCACTTTCATTCCTCCATCAGGATCAGTAAAGTAACCTGCGTGTCCTTTTGTTGTTTTATCGTCAGAGAAAAGCTTGGCAGCATGCTCGAACTTGATACTGTCTTTCATCAGTTTCCTGCGAAGACTATCAAGAAAGAAGGTAGCACGCTGTACATCACTTTGACTTGGAGTTGCTCTTATTAAGATGTGGCGAGAATTATATTCATTACCCCTGCGGTCAATTAACTGCATGATATGATAACCAAATTGAGATTCGAACGGATGCGATATCTCTCCTTTTCTCAGTTTAAAAGCCATTGCTTCAAACTCTGGCACCATCGCACCACGCCCTACATAACCCATCTCGCCTCCGTTGGCTTGAGCACTTGGGTCTTCAGAATATTTTCTGGCTAGCTCATTGAAGTTCTCTCCGTTCATCAATCTGTTTCGCAGATCTTCAAGTTTATTTCTTACTTCCTCCTTCTGATTCGGACTAACCTTTGCGACTCTAACGATTTGACCAATTATTGCGTCAGCTGAATAGTAGGGCAAGCTATCTTTTGGGATTTTGGTATAGAACCTTTTAACTTCTGAGGGAGTGATTTCAAGATCCTTAGTAATTTTTTGCGTCATTTCATTCCCGAGCAACTGTTCACGAACTTGATCACGAAGTTCAAGTTTTATTTGATCGAACGATTTGCCGAATTGTTTTTCAAGTTCTTCAACAGAGTTGCCGTAATTCTGTCTGATCATCTCCATACGTTGCGTGGTGTTCTGATCCACCTCCGCGTCAGTCACAAGAATTGAGTCAATCTCAGCTTTTGCAACCATGAGTTTGTTCATAATAAGGCGATTGAGCAAGCCGCATTTGGCTTGATCTGATCCAATATTACCATCTGTGAGGTAAGCCTGATAAGCTGATTCTAGTTCAGATTTTAAAACAATGTAATTATCAACCTTGCAAATAATTTTGTCAAGGATGAAGCTATTATCCTCTTTCTCCTTAGTCTCTTGCGCTAATAAAGAGACCGAGAGTAACATCGTCAATAGACTACTTACCAAAAACCTCAAAATCCTTCCGTTTCGCTGCATTTTCATAAACCTCATCTTCCAATTGTTTCGCAAGTTCTACTTTTCTTTTATTAATTATAATGTTTTTAATGTCCTGCCGTACAAACTCCAACGGAGAAATGTTATCGCTGATTTTATAGCCATCAACTTTTAAAAAATACAAATACTCCTGATCGTTGGTTTCATAGTAATTGTAGGATTTTAAAAACTGAATTTTGTTCGGTATATCTGCCAATGGTGAGTTGACAGTAAGTTTATCAAATTCAATCCAAGAGGAATCAGCTATGTGATATGCCGCAGAAAAACTCAGACAATATGATTTCAATTCCATTACTTCTTTTTCCTTTTTAGAAAACATCAGATCCTTGATCCTTTTCGTGCGTGGAGCATCTTTTAACACTTTGATGTACGTACCACGAATAATGTTCTGCTTCAGAATAAAATTGTCGAGGTGCTGTTTATAATAGGCCTCTATTTCAGTATCGCTAACACTATCATTTAAATGTTGGCGTATGTAATAATTTTGAAATTCATAGCCGATCAAACTATACTTATAATCTTGAACTTTCCGCTCTACATCGGCTTCGTCAATACTAATTGTCTTTAAGGCTTCCTGCATCAACAATTGTTTACGAACCCAGCTATTCACATACGCATTGATTCTGGCAGCGCTATCGTCTTTTGTTGTTTTTTCAGGCACGATGCCCTTCAATTCATCTTCATAAAGTAAAGTATTGTTTACACGCGCCACAGCTTTTCTGCTACCATCAACTTGACTCTGATTTTTCTTCATTCGGATAAAATCGCATGAATAGAGTGATCCCATGACAAACATGATGATCAGAAGATGATGGCCGTGATTGAAAAGTTTTTTCATTTTTTCAATAAATCATCGAAGGCTATTTTTTTTCCTTGTGCGTTTATTTTCACAACGTATTTCTTTTTCAACGAAGCTACCCAGTTTTTTTCAAGTGAATCTTGGTATCCAGAAATAACCTGCGCGCGCGATTCATCAAACGACTTTTTTCCTGGGGCAACTAATTTGGCTACTTCTATTAGGTAATAAACTCCATCTGCTTCAGCTTGCTGCACACCGGGCACCCAATCAACTTTATCGATGATTTTACTTTCCCCTTTTTCGTAGTTCCGAAAATTTTGGACGGACTTGAACTTTTTCAAATCCGCTTTAGTGATAGAGTCATGATTGGTAATCTTTTTATTAATCCCATCTAAAAAAGCTTTATCGGTAGTTGAGAAAATTCTTGCCTCCACGCGAGGGCCTGCCTTATATTTTTCAATATTCTCATTGTAGAATTTTTTCTGACCTAGCGTGTCTTCCGAAGCTTTGTTCCAAATCTCTTTTTCCATGATCTCGAAAAGCAAAATGCCTTCTCGGTATTCAGAAAGTAAATGCTGGAAATCTGGGTTTTGTTGAATGATCTTTTGATCCTCCGCTTCGTTAATTTTTTCTTCTACAAATGAATTGTAGAGTTGCGTCATATAATTAGATGGCGAAAGCTTAGATGGCTTCTGATTTTTCTCCAACCAGCCAAAAAAATCTCCAATTGTGAAGTCGTTTTTAAAGGCACTGAACAGAACAGATTTTCTCGACTCAGCCGGCCCTTTAAATTTCCACTTTCCTTTAATCAAACTTGAGTCGGCTAATGCGAGCGCTTTCTTTTTGCTATCCAAGTTCTCAGTGAAACCTAAATCTTTCTTGCGTTGTGCCGCTGCGTCTTGTTCTGAAATTTTCAGGCGCTCGTCACGAGCCACACGTTTTTTCAAAAGTGGTTCTGCTTCTGTGAATGATGGCACTGGTATTTTTCTCTCTAGCTTAACAATATGCCATCCGATGTAGGATTGGAATGGATCTGAAATATCACCTGGGTTTTTCAATTCAAATGCCATGGTTTCAAATTCTGGCACTGATGCAAAAACGCCTATACCAAATTGTCTAAGTTTCCCTCCGCTATTTTTTGTGTTAGTGTCGTCAGAATATTCTTTGCAAAGTTCATCCCATTTACGTCCGCTTTTTAATTGGTCATAAGCTTCGAATATCAAGTTTTTCGATTTGGCATCGTTGCTCTTGCCACGAATCAATATATGAGAAACCTCTACTTCACCTCGAGACGCTTTTTTGTCTAGGACTTTAACAATGTGATATCCGAAACGGGAACGAACAACTGGAGAAATTTCTCCGACCTTAGTTTTGTAAGCCGCTTCTTCAAAAGGATAGACCATCTGAAATACCGAAAAATAGCCCAGATTGCCACCGTTGGTCTTTGCGGTAGGGTCTTCACTTAACTCACGAGCTAGCTTCTCAAAATCTTCACCTGCCATAACTCTCTTTCTGATTTCAGAAATTTTATTGAAAGCTTTTAAAGTGTCTTCTGGAGAAGCATCCGGCTTCAATAAAATCAAAATATGAGAAGCTTTTACTTCTTGGGTAAGGCGATCATAGGCTTCGCGAGTAAGCTGGTCGAGCAGATTTTTTTCCGCGCGATAAGGTTTCTTTAATTCGTCACGATACGTTTTTAATTCCTGATTGAATTTTACTGTAGTATCATATCCTCGCTGATGAGCTTCTTTAATTTTCAATTTGAAGTTGATAAACAAGTTCAGATACTCATCAATTTTGGCTTCTGTAAAATCCTGCTTGTTACCATGATTTTTCTTAAAAAGATACTCGAATTCATCTACAGATGTAGGTGTTTTGTCGATACTAAAAATAACAGCCGGTTCGGCCTTTTTTTTCGTCTGAGAGAACGAATAGAAGGCAAATAAAACCAAGGGAATAAGAACACTCTTCTTCATTAGAATAGTCACAGAATTTTCAGGATGCAAAGATAGTTTTTTGAAGGAAAGGTTAAACCTCCTTCGTGAGACGGCAAATATTGCGACCGCCTTCCTGAACATATTCGATTTTGTCCATGATGGACTTTACCAAACGTATGCCCAACCCCCCTTTTCGCTTGTCTTGAACCAGGCTTTGCATTTCAGGCTCCTCAAATTTATTGATATTGAAAACAGAGCCGTCATCAATGATCTCGAAGACAAAAATTTTCGATTTAGGATGCTTTATCTGGAGCTCAAGGAAGTCATTTGGATTACAATGATGTGCGTGGATCATCACATTGGAGCACATTTCATCCAATGCCAGAACAATGGCACTTACTTGCAGTTCGGGCACATGATTTTCGATCAATGTGTTTCGCACAAAGTCTCTAATGCCTTTCAGGTTGGCAAGACTACAGCCGATGTTATACCGATAGTTCATTCGCCAGTTTCAACGCCTCACTTTTATTTTCACGGATGTGCAACAAATCGGCAAGTCCGAGGATCTCAAAAGTATTGGCCACTTTTTCTTTGAGGCCATACAGTACCATTTGAATTTTCTTCTCCCGAAACTCTTCGATGTACGACATAAAGACACCTAAGCCTGCGGAAGAGATGTATTCCAGGGCATGACAATCGACCAAAATTCTTTTGAATCCCTCGCCCACGCTTTTAGCAATTGCCAGGTCTAGCTCGATAGAAGAACTTGCGTCAATCTCGCCTATTACAGCGATTATGTCCGTGCCGCTCTCCTGCAATCTTTTGATGCTAACCATATTTTTTTAACGGTTTATTAACGAATTAAGTTATCCTCGAAATTTTACTGTCATCAGCGTATAGTCGTCATTCAGGTTCTTAGAGCCTGAAAATTCATACAATCGCTTGATAATATTTTCTTCCATTTCTTTCGCATTTGTCGCGGCCACTTCATTAACAGCCTCTGCCAATCGCTCATTTCCAAATTCCTCACCTTTTCCATTTTTGGCTTCTGTGATTCCGTCTGTATAAAGAACCATTGTATCGCCAGAAGAATATTTAAGTTCATTCGTCTCTACATAGTTGCAATAATCTTTGCTTCGAATCATACCCAGAGCAGCTCCTTTGTCTTTTAAATATCCAGAAACATTACTTCCGGCTTTCAGATAAAGAACTGGGCAATGACCTGCACGAGAGTATCTGATCTTTTTCTCTTTTGTATCGATTATGAAATAGGAGGCGGAGATAAATGATCCACGTTCCAAGCAATAAACTAATGCTTGATTAGCTCTCTGCATAAATTCTTTTGGATCGAGATGTTGTTGAGCCAAGCTGTGGAAAATTCCTTTCATCTGACTCATGTGAAAAGCCGCTGTTGTCCCTTTTCCAGAAACATCGGCTATGATGAGCGCAACAAGATGATCGTTTATTCGAAGTGTATCATAATAGTCGCCCCCAACTTCATCCGCTGACGCAGAGAATGCAGCGATTTCGAAATCAGCATCTTCTTCAAGTCGATTGGGCAACAAACTTTGCTGTACAGTCTTTGCGATTTTAAGTTCTTCTTTATAGCGAGCATTTTGAAATGCTTCTTCCATCAAACGGAAGTTTTCAATTGAAATACCTGCCTGATTTGAAAAGGTCGAAACGATACGTGTCATTTCTTTGTTGAACCCATCAGGCAACTCTTTTAGCAATGCGAGCATACCAATGTTTTGACCTTTCACAACAATTGGAAACGCTAGCAACGAGCGGAATCGAGATCCCCGCATGGATGCTAAATGTTTCGAAAGATTTTTTGTCTTCTCGCTTCCAGAATCGAGTACTCCCTTGACATTATTTTTTTCGAGATGCTCTACAATGTTTTTGCTTTCCTGTTCGGTAACACGATAGGTGAACATTTTCCTTTCATTGTTCGCGCCTGTGATTTCAAGCCAAGCTGCATCAGCAAAAACTGAACTCACAGAACTTTCCAATAAAATATTATAAACGCTTTCCTCGTCTTGCTCTGTTTGGATCGACTGACTAATCCGCTGAAAGTTTACAACCTCCTCCAATTTCTGTTCGAATACTGATGAGGTAGGAAGATTGAATAAGATTACAAGGAAAGAGAAAATTCCATAAGTAATGATGAATGAAAAAAGAACTATTACAATAAGTTGCGCTCTATAATCAAGAAAAGCCTCTGTTTTACTTCCAATTAATTCTGTTGTTTTCTCAACCGTATAAAAGAAATAGGCGAGATAGAAGAAAGTCAAAAGCAAAAGCAAAAGGCTTGTCCACTTTTGTTTGAAATTCAGATATGCAACCCATCGCATATTTGCTGAGAGCGCCAATACTAAAATTCCAATTGCAATATTTATTGCTGCGCTGATCGTCTCAGAGAAAGTGATTCCCAAACTATCGTTGATCAGTACAACAAAAAGAATGAGTTCAAATAGAGTCCATGACCTGATGAGCCACTTCGATTTTTGATATAGAATCAACCGCTTCCATGAAGTGAGGGCGGCTATCAAGAAATTGACAAGCAATGCAAGATTAACCTGACAAATAAAATCGTTGAAAATAAGATTGGCTGCTAAAGATGTTTTGCCCAACAAAAACACCAGCAACCGAAACACGAGTGAGACTACTGTGGTGATTAATCCTGTTGCAAAAACTTTCCAGAGTAAATCGGTAAAGTTGAGAGAGTCGTCAAGTTCAATTCTAAACTTGTAATAGTAATAAAGCCCGATGATGTAAACACCCAGCATTACGCGAGGCAACCAAATAGGCACATCGGGCTGAAGACCTTGAATGCTGCTGAATAAAACTGTGATGTCAGAAAAAAGCAACAACAACCAAGCTATGGCAGAGCCAAAGAATGCTAGGCGAGTAAGTGCTTTGTTTTTGAGCATTTATTTTATCATTTCAAACCCAGTGTACTTGTGAAGTACCGCTGGAATTTTAATTCCTTCAGGTGTCTGGTTATTTTCCAAAATAGCCGCTACAATTCTTGGCAACGCAAGCGCACTTCCATTCAATGTATGCAGCAACTGTGTTTTCCCTTCTTTGTTTTTGTACCGCAGCTTCAATCGATTGGCTTGGAACGTTTCAAAATTACTCACCGAGCTAACTTCGAGCCAACGTTGCTGTGCAGCCGAAAAAACTTCCATGTCGTAAGTCATCGCACTGTTAAAACCCATATCTCCTCCACACAACAAAAGTTTGCGGTAAGGTAATTCCAGTTTTTCGAGAAGTCCTTGCACATGCAAACACATTTCGTCAAGCACCTTATACGAATCTTCTGGTCTTGTGATTTGAACAACTTCAACTTTATCAAATTGATGAAGGCGGTTCAAACCTCGCACATGCGCGCCCCAGCTTCCAGCTTCTCTTCGAAAACAAGGAGTGTAACCAGCATTTTTTACAGGAAGATTTTCTTCAGACAAAATCACATCTCTATACAAATTGGTGATCGGAACCTCAGCCGTAGGTATCAAATAAAGTCCATCGGCATTGACAAAATACATCTGCCCTTCTTTGTCAGGAAGTTGGCCGGTTCCATATCCACTCGCTTCGTTCACAACAATGGGTGGCTGCATTTCTGTATATCCTACTCTTTCAGCTTCAGTTAAAAAGAAATTGATCAGTGCGCGTTGAAGTTTTGCTCCCTTCCCTTTATAAACAGGAAATCCTGCTCCTGAAATTTTTACACCCAAATCAAAATCGATGATGTCATATTTTTTGATCAACTCCCAATGAGGCAATGCGCCATCGTGAAGTTTAGGAACAGCACCATGTTCATGAACATTTTTATTGTCTTCTGCTCCTCTTCCCGCTGGAACATTTTGATGAGGGACATTCGGAATTTTGTAAAGTATTTCTTGAAGCAATTTCTCGAGTTCAGCTAATTTGTCTTCATCCGCTTTTATCGATTGCTTTTCGTTCGCAATTTGATTCCTGAGAGCAGTGGCTTCTTCCGCTTTTCCGCTCTTCATCAGCTCTCCAATCTTCTTCGAATCTGCATTCGACTTCGCCTTTAAATCATCACTTCTTTTTTGAATATCTCTTCTTTGCTTGTCGATTTCAATAGCTTCGTTAACCAACGTTTCAGCATCTTTAAAATAGCGTTTGGCCAATCCTTCGATCACTCTGTTTTTTTCTTCGCGCAGCGTCTGCAACTGTAACATGTCATTCAATTAAGTCGCCAAATTAGCCAATAATTTTTTCTGGATTGTTGGATAATAGATCAAATAGGGCTATTATTGCATCATCAATCGCGGCCAATCCGGCCTTCATAGATATAAAGCCTTACTCATTTTAGTTTTTATTGTGAAGTCTTAAAGTGTTTGATGCCCTGATTTGCCAACTTTTTTAAAATTTTTATTCCAACCAACTAATTATTTTCAATGCTTACCATTGATGATCTCAATTTAAAGCTCTTGTCTGAGCTCAAAGAAATGGCTGAAGCCATGGGCGTGAAAAACGCTAAAAAATTAACCAAAGAAGAACTCGTTTATAAGATCCTTGACCAACAAGCCGTATCAGGAGAAACTCCAAAATCTGAAGCGCCAGCGGAGAGAAGGATGAGACCTCGCAGACGTGAAAATGTGGCGCCTGTAGCTGCAGCTGTTTCCTCAGCCGCTAAAGAATTGTCATCTGAAAAAGAACTGTCGAGTGAAGAAATGCTTCAAAGCATGGATGAAATTACTCCTTCAGTTCCAAGTTTTGACGATCAGCCTACTGAAACTCCTGTCGTAAATGAACAGACTCAGCAGCCTGAACAACGTGAAGAAAAACCATTCCATTCCGATAGCCATCGGGATCAAAATCATCCCAATCAAAATCAAAACCAGCAAAGGCAGAACAACAATGTTCGAGATTTTGATGGAGTTGTAAGCAATGAGGGTGTTCTCGAAATCATGCAAGATGGTTATGGTTTCCTCCGCTCTTCAGATTACAACTATCTCGCAAGTCCAGATGATATTTATGTTTCACCATCGCAGATCAAATTATTTGGTTTGAAAGTGGGCGATACTGTTAAAGGTCAGATTCGCCCACCAAAAGAAGGAGAAAAATATTTTGCTCTTCTGAAAGTGGATAGCATCAATGGAAAAACTACTGAAGAAATCCGTGACCGTGTTGCATTCGAATATTTGACTCCGCTTTTCCCAGAACAAAAATTAAAATTGAGCACTACGCCCGACAACATGTCAACGCGTATTCTCGATTTGTTTTCACCGATAGGAAAGGGTCAACGCGGAATGATCGTTGCTCAACCAAAAACAGGTAAAACAGTTTTGTTGAAAAACATTGCTAATGCTATAGCTGAAAACCATCCAGAAGTTTATCTGATCGTTTTGTTGATCGATGAACGCCCCGAGGAGGTTACTGACATGGCACGTAGTGTAAAAGCAGAAGTAATCGCTTCCACTTTTGACGAGCAAGCTGAGCGCCACGTAAAAGTTGCCAGCATCGTTTTAGAGAAAGCAAAAAGGATGACAGAATGTGGTCATGATGTAGTTATTCTTTTAGATTCGATCACGCGTTTAGCTCGCGCTTATAACACAGTGGTTCCATCATCAGGAAAAATTCTTTCTGGTGGTGTTGATGCAAATGCTCTTCATAAACCAAAGCGTTTCTTCGGTGCTGCACGTAAAATTGAAAATGGCGGATCGCTCACCATTATCGCAACAGCTTTGATCGACACAGGTTCTAAAATGGATGAAGTCATCTTTGAAGAATTTAAAGGAACAGGTAACATGGAATTGCAACTTGATCGCAAGCTCTCAAACAGAAGAGTTTATCCTGCAATAGATGTGCCTGCTTCAGGTACGCGAAGAGAAGATCTATTGATGAAAGAAGAAGAATTACAACGCGTGTGGATTTTGCGCAAGTTCATGGCAGACATGAATTCTGTTGAAGCTATGGAATTCTTGCAATCAAGAATGAAGGGCACTCGTAACAACGAAGAGTTCTTGATATCGATGAACGGGTAATTCCGTTTTACAAAGTCATTAATCCAAATGATTAAGCCAATGAGAAGTCATTGGCTTTTTTATTGGTCCGAAAATAATTTCAGGTCAGTTCATTATTCTCGTTATTCCAAAAAATTGATCATCGGTCAGTCAAGCATTTACCCATTACTTTGACTAATTTGCATATCGACTTTAAATCGATTTGCATCATGTCACTTCAAAATCGTTTTACAACTCAAGAGCTCGAGCGAATCAAAGCCGCAGTTCACAAAGCCGAAGACAAAATCTCAGGTGAAATTGTGCCTGTATTTGTCGAGAAAAGTGGAATGTATTCCATCGCCAATTACCGAGCTGCAGGTGTTGCTGCCTCGCTGGCTTTTCTATTAATCATCGTTTTCGATAGATATTTTCCTTCATTCGCTATTTATGATCCATTGCTAATTTTCTTGTCAATACTCATGGTCGGGCTAGTTGGATTCCTGGCATCAAACTATTTGCTTCCAATTCAGAAAATATTTGTTGGGCAGCAACATCTTGATAGAGCAACACGTCAACGAGCTGAAGCTGCCTTTCTCCGAGAAGAAGTTTTTAATACTCGTCACCGCACTGGCATCATGATTTTCATTTCTTTTTTTGAACGCGAAGTCATTGTTATGGCCGATCGCGGCATCAGCAAAGTGGTAGAGCAAAAGGAATGGGATAAAATGGTACAAGGGATCATTCAAAACATACGTGTAGGAAAAGTTGTTGACGGAATCGAATCTGCTATTCTTCGTTGTGGTGAAATCCTCTTGGAAAAAGGATTCGTGAAAACAGCCGATGATGTTAATGAGTTAAGTGATGATTTGAGGTTTGAAGACTGAAAGATTTTTTGTGTTGGCTAATAAATTCAAGTTTGTGTTTAGAAAGTTTTTGGTTTTAATCTTTTCTCTGCTCTCGATTTTTTCGTTTGCACAGCGTTCGGTGCCCGAACACGGTGGCATGTGGGTGCATGACGAAGCCAACGTACTATCTGCCGAAACAAAGTCACAACTCGAGTACGCCCTTAAAGCCGAACGAGATTCTACTTCCAATCAAATTGCAGTTTTGATTGTTCCTTCACTTGAAGGTGATGATGTTGACAGTTACAGTTTACGAGTCGCAGAAGCGTGGAAACTCGGCACTGAAAAAAATGACAATGGTGTGTTGCTGCTCATTGCCATTCAAGAAAAAAAGGTTCGCATCGAAGTAGGTCAAGGTTTGGAAGGAGTTTTGACAGACGCTTTATCAAGTCGTATCAACCGAAATGAAATTGCCCCACGATTCCGCCAAGGAAATTATGACGAAGGTGTTAAAGTCGGAGTTTTTTCAATCATCAAAGCAATCAAAGGTCAGTACGTAAATACTGATCCTCCTTCTCGAAAGAGAAACGGTCGTTCACCGTGGACAACTATTATCATCATCATTATTTTGTTGATAGTTGTTTCTCGTAGACGAGGTGGTGGTGGCATTGGTGGCTATTGGGCGGCAGGAACATTGTTGGGCGGTGGTTTTGGCGGGCGCGATTCAGGGTCATGGGATTCAGGATCAGATTTCGGAGGAGGTGGAAGTTTTGGCGGTGGCGGCTCCAGCGATTCTTGGTAGAGAGAATTAAGAAATTAGATATCGAATTTTAGAATGAAGAAACTTTTACGAGCAACAATCTTAGTCTGCTTTTATTTTTTTGTTGTCTCAGCATCCCTTGCGCAAAAGGTTGTTCCAGAACTCTGGGGACAGCGCGTTCATGACGATGCACATATATTGCAGTCAGGAACTGCTGATCTTCTTGAAAAGAAATTAAAAACGTACGAAGACTCCACTTCAAACCAAATTGCCATTTTGATTGTGCAATCACTCGATGGCGATGTGCTGGAAGAATATTCACTTCGTGTGGCAGAGAAATGGCAGCTCGGACGAAAAGGAAAAGATAATGGTGTTTTATTATTGATTGCAGTTGATGATCACAAAATGCGCATTGAAGTTGGTCAAGGTTTAGAAGGTGTGCTTACGGATGCGCAGAGCAGTCGCATTATTAGAAACGAAATCGCTCCTGAATTTCGAAGAGGTGATTATGATGCTGGCGTGACTGGAGGCGTTGATGCTATCATTAAAGCCATTGGTGGTGAATACAAAGCTGATGAAGTTGACACTTCAAGTGGTGACCTTTCTTTCTCTGATAAAATATTTTTTGGGTTATTTATTTTCGGTGTGCTAGGCTTATTTACGGTGTTCGCTGTTTTTGTTCAAGGATGCGCTGGGTGGGGTCTTTATGCATTCCTAATTCCGTTTTATTCTCTTTTTCCTTGGGTCATTTTAGGATGGACGGGGGCGATTATTCTTGCAGCCATATACATCATCACCATTCCAATTTTACGTCTTACGGTTGGGCGAAGTAAATGGGCTAAAGCATGGATGGAAAAAGCATCTAAAGGATCAGGTAAAAGTTCAGGCTGGGGAGGGTGGAGCGGTGGTAGCGGTTGGAGTAGCGGAGGCTCAAGCTTTAGCAGTGGAGGAAGCGGTTGGTCGGGAGGAGGCGGAAGTTTTGGTGGTGGTGGAAGCAGTGGTGGTTGGTAAAAATTATCGTAAAATATGCCGACCAAGTTTATCTTATTTTCAAGCGCAGTTCTTTTAGGCATAACTGGGGTCCCACTAACTTTTGCTCCAGCGGAAGCAGCTTCTTTAATTGGCTGGCCCATATCAGCGTCAATTTTGATTCAGATCGTTGGTGCTGTGTATTTCAGCTATGCGATGATTAATTGGATGTCGAAAGGAAATCTCATTGGAGGAATCTACAATCGGCCACTCGCTGTCGGTAACTTAACCCATTTCGTAATTGGCGCATTAGCTTTGATTAAAATGCCAGATAAAACGCTTGTCGTTTATTGTATAACAACCGTTTACACAATCTACGCCATTGCCTTTACTCTCATTCTTTTTACACATCCTGTAAAAGAATCAAAAACAGAATAATTCCTGCTAGGCTATTGCCTTGCTCCTTCCTATTTTTGGCACTCCAAATTGAAATCTGAGTTATTCAAAATATGAAACGCGACAAGGTAATCTTTGATCTGATTGAAAAAGAAAAGCAACGTCAGGAGCATGGCATCGAATTGATTGCCTCCGAAAATTTTACGTCACCGCAAGTGATGAAAGCACAAGGCTCCGTGCTTACCAACAAATATGCAGAAGGCTTGCCCGGCAAAAGATATTATGGCGGTTGCGAAGTAGTTGACGAAGTCGAGCAACTTGCTATCAATAGGATTAAGGAATTGTTTGGAGCAGAGTGGGCCAACGTGCAACCTCACTCAGGAGCCCAAGCCAATGCGGCCGTGATGCTTGCGTGCCTAAAGCCTGGAGATAAAATTCTTGGATTCGATCTTTCACATGGTGGCCATTTGACACATGGATCATCTGTTAATTTTTCTGGTAAACTTTACCAACCATCTTTCTATGGTGTAGAACAAGAAACCGGTACTATCGATTTTAACAAAGTTGTAGAAACGGCTCAGCGCGAAAAACCGAAGATGATCATCTGTGGCGCTTCTGCATATAGCCGTGATTGGGACTACAAAAAATTGCGTGAAGCAGCTGATGCTGTTGGTGCATTATTGCTCGCGGATATTTCTCATCCCGCTGGGTTGATTGCACGCGGGTTGCTGAACGACCCTATGGAACATTGCCACATCGTGACAACAACTACACATAAAACGCTTCGTGGTCCGCGCGGTGGTTTGATCATGATTGGAAAAAACTTCGACAATCCGTTTGGTTTGAAAACCCCTAAAGGCGAATTAAGAAAAATTTCTTCCGTACTAGACTCAGGCGTTTTCCCAGGCACGCAAGGTGGTCCGCTCGAACACGTGATTGCAGCAAAAGCTGTTGCGTTTGGTGAAGCTCTCTCAGATGAATATTTGGAATACATTGTTCAGGTAGCGAAAAATGCGAAAGCAATGGCAGCTGAGTTTGTAAATCGTGGTTATAAAATCATTTCTGGTGGCACGGACAATCATTTAATGTTGATTGATCTTCGTTCAAAAAATCTGACTGGCAAATTGGCTGAAGAAGCATTGATACAGGCCGACATCACGATCAATAAAAACATGGTGCCATTTGATACACAATCGCCAATGGTAACATCAGGAATGCGCATCGGAACTCCAGCGGTAACAACACGCGGCATGAAAGAAAAAGATGTAGCTCGCGTTGTTGAGTTGATTGATGAAGTGCTTCAAAAGCCACAAGACGAAAAGCATTTGAAAAGCGTGAAGAAGAAAGTAAACGCGTTGATGAAAAAATTTCCTTTGTTTCGTTAATGAGTGAAGAAAAAGAAATGTCTTTCCTCGATCACCTCGAGGAGTTAAGGTGGCACGTTGTTAAATCGGTAGCGGCCATTTTCCTTTGCTCAATTTTAGGTTTTGTTTTTGTGGAGTGGGTATTTGACCATATTTTGTTTGCCCCTTCACGCATGGATTTCCCAACATTCAAGTGGCTATGTGAACTTGGAAAGTTGTTGGGGGCCGAAGAATCTCTTTGTATAAAGGCATTTGATTTCAAAGTACAAAGCCGCAACATGACTGGTCAATTCATGATGTCAATCACGGCTTCATTTGTTATTGGTTTGATCGTGTCATTCCCCTACGTGATTTGGCAAATCTGGAGTTTTGTAAAACCAGGTTTGCATATCAAAGAGAAGCAATCTACGCAAGGAGTCGTCTTCGCCATTTCATTTTTATTCCTTCTCGGCTGCGCTTTCGGATATTACATTTTGTCTCCAATGACAATCTGGTTTTTATCTACTTACACTGTAAGCTCACAGATTGTTAATCAGTTTGATATTACGTCTTATGTTGGAACGGTTGTCAGCATGGTTCTTGGCTGCGGATTGTTGTTTCAATTTCCAATCGTGGTTTACTTCCTGACGAAAGTAGGAATACTCACTCCTCAATTCATGCGGAAATTTCGTAAGCATGCCATTGTCGGAATTGTTATTGCCAGTGCAGTGATCACTCCTTCATCCGATCCATTTACATTGATGCTCGTAGCCCTGCCTCTTTACTTCTTATTTGAAATCAGTATCTTCATATCGGCAATCGAATTGAAGCGTATGCAAAAAAGAGAACAGGCCAGTCTTATTGCCGACAAACAAAGTACAGAATGAAAAAAATAGCAATTGGTGCGGACCATGCTGGTTACGAACTGAAAGAGCATTTAAAAAAATGGCTTGAAAAAAAAAGGATATTCAGTAAAGGATTTTGGAACATACAGTTTAGAGCCTGCCGACTATCCTGACTTTGCCCATCCTGTTGCATCAGCTGTAGAGAAAAAAGAATTTGACTTGGGATTACTTACCTGTGGAAGTGCCAACGGTGTTGCTATTACAGCAAACAAGCATCAAGGAATTCGCGCTGCTATCTGTTGGGAAGAAGAATTGGGCTCGCTTGCGCGGCAGCATAATGACGCAAATATTTTGTGTCTACCTGCACGTTGGATAAGTCAAGAAAAAGCAGAGAAAATCCTGGATAATTTTTTGAACGCATCTTTCGAAGGTGGTAGACACGAAAGACGTGTTGGTAAAATTGCATGCTGAAAATATTTCAGTTTTTCACAATTATTTTCAATGACAAAGTTCAATTCAGAATTATTCAATCAACTTATCCGATCTCGTAGATCTGTTTTCCCAAAAGATTACACTGGCGAAAAAGTAGATGATTCAATCATCAAACAAATGTTGGAAAATGCCAATTGGGCGCCAACGCATAAATTAACCGAGCCTTGGCGCTTCGTTGTTTTCTCAGGTGATGGATTAAAAAAACTAGCTGAGTTTCAAAGCGAATGTTACAAGCAAGTAACTACTGCTCGTGGCTCTTTCGATGAAAAGAAATACGAAGGCCTTAAGAAAAAACCTATGGAGTCATCGCACATCATTGCTGTAGGCATGAAACGCGATGAGAAGAAAAGTTTGCCCGAATGGGAAGAAATGGCGGCCGTGTTTTGCGCCATTGAGAATATTTATTTGACGGCAGCCGCATATGGAGTTGGTTGTTATTTAAGCACTGGAGGCATCACCAACTTTGAAGAAGCCAAAGAGTTTTTTGGTTTGGGAAAAGAAGACAAGCTGCTAGGTTTTATTAATGTGGGTATGCCTAAAGAGGGATTGCCCGAAAGAAAAAAGAAAATCAATTGATGAGAAAGTAAAGTGGATCTCGTCATGACCTAATCTCTAAACTGCATGAGACCGAAACTTAAAATTCCACTAACAACAACGGATTGGGTTTTCGAAATCGTTGCACTGCTCGGGATAATTTTAACTATCGGATACTTTTTTCTCTTCTATTCCAATCTACCAGACATCATTCCAAGTCATTACAATTTGTCTGGGCAACCTAATGCTGTTGGAAAAAAATCCCTTCTGATAGTTTTAGTTTCAATTGCTATTGTGATCTATCTAATCATGACGATAGCGGCTCGGTTTCCGTACATATTTAACTTTCCGTTTGAAATCACAGTTGATAATGCAGAGACACAATACAAAAATGCAGTGAGATTTATGAGGGTGCTCAAGACTTTGGTGACACTTGTTTTCTTCTATATCATTTTCACATCCATTCAAAATGGCTTAGGAAAAATGCAAGGGATCGAAAGTTGGTTTATTCCAGTCGTGTTATTGTCAATGCTGGTTGTCGTTGGTTCTTTTATTTATAGAGCATTTCGTTTAAGATGATTACAAAAAAAAATATCGAAGACGCGCACGAGCGTATTCAGCCGTTTGTTCATCGCACATCGGTGATGAAAAGTAAAAGCATTGATGAAATCGTTGGTGCTTCTGTTTTTTTTAAGTGCGAAAATTTTCAAAATGTTGGCGCTTTTAAAGCACGGGGCGCAATGAATGCAGCGCTGTTGCTTTCAGATGAGCAACGAAAAAAAGGATTGGCTACACATTCTTCAGGAAACCATGCTCAGGCTATCGCGCGTGCCGCAAAAATTTTGGGTGTTCCGTCATTTATTGTCATGCCAAACAATGCGCCTGAAATAAAAAAGAATGGCGTAAAGGGCTTTGGTGGAAAAATATATGAATGCGAACCTACACTTGCTGCCCGTGAAAAAACTTTAGCTGAAGTAATTGCAGAAACTGGAGCTACTGAGATTCATCCTTTCAACAACTATGATGTGATGGCCGGACAAGCCACAGCAGCTAAAGAGTTTCTCGAAGAAGAGAATGATCTTGATTATTTACTTGCGCCCGTTGGAGGTGGTGGTCTGTTGAGTGGAACTGCCTTGGCTGCGAAATATTTTTCGCCCTCAACTCAGGTTATTGCTGGCGAACCTGCGGGCTCTGATGATGCCTTTCGTTCGCTTAAAAGCGGAAAAATTGAACAAGCTCAATCCCAAACCATTGCCGATGGGCTGCTCACAACCCTGGGCACAAAGACTTTTCCAATCATCAATGAAAATGTAAAAGAAGTCATCACTGTCACAGATGATGAAATTGTTTCCGCCATGCGATTGATTTGGGAGCGAATGAAAATTATCGTTGAACCTTCCGCAGCAGTTCCTTTCGCAGCAGTTTTAAAATCGAAAGAGAAATTTAAAGGCAAGAAAGTTGGAATAATTCTTTCTGGTGGAAATATTGATTTAGGAAAACTCGGAAAATTCTTTTAAATCTATTTAACACAGATAGTACTTGTCGGCCTAAAAAAATTAGTTTTTCAATTTGCCAACTCCAATAGTGAATTTAGCGTGCGGCTTACTTACAGGATTGAACTCAACTTTGTTATCAAAAACTTTCACTTCAATCCATCTATTACAACAATCATTACTCTTCATGGCTTCACAATGTGAGCCAACACAAACTTTCGCAAAGAAGTTAGATGGCAAGTTAATGGAGGTTTCTTTTGTTTCAGAAAGGACGAATTCCGTTTTATCATTTAAAACAGCTTTGATCTGACGTTTCTCGATTCGGAAGTCTTTTACATAAAAGAAAACCGGGGCTAGTATTGGCTCTTTTTGTTCTTCTTTGAACTTCGAGAGATTGTATTCATTAACTATACCATAAATTTCTTCCAAAGTTGGTTTAAAGTCTTTGTCATCAACTTTACTTATAAGGTTTTTTTCATCTCCTATAAATGATTTCAATGCCAGTTTGCGATCGCTTCTGTAGTTCTCAAATAAGTTTCCAAAGAGAATTTCTTGAGTTCTATTCTTATCGTTTAAAAAAAATCGATAAGAATATTCCGGACGATTATCATAAGTGAGTTTTTTATCGTGCAGCTTATAAATATTAATTGGCCCTTCGATGTATAGTTCATAGAAATCATGATCTCCACTTACATTTGAAAGAAGCCGATATATCTTTTCTTCTTTTAACAAGCAGTATTCTAGTATCTCTTGGGGAGTAATTTTTAATTTCCCTCTAACTTTTGTTTGAATTACGATTTCATCCCCAGAGACTTCATAGTGAATTTTAAAGCTTTTAAATTCTATTTTCTCTCCATTCTTTAATAGAAGAATGTTCTGGGAATTACCGGTGAAAGCAAAAACAGAAAGTACGAGCAGTAGACCAAGTCTCATGAAATAATCTTCACTCTAGAGGGCTTTACACATTATCCTTCCAAACTTCCAACCATTTTTTCGGGGCGCACCCATTGATCGAATTGTTCGGAAGTCAATAATCCTAGTTCAACTGCGGCTTCACGCAATGTTTTGTTTTCTTTATGAGCCTTCTTCGCAATCTTGGCAGCATTCTCATAACCAATATGCGTATTTAAAGAGGTTACGAGCATCAATGAGTTTTCCATATGCTGCTTAATGATGGAAAGATTTGGTTCGATGCCCACGGCACATTTATCATTGAATGAAACGCACGCATCGCCAATCAATCTTGCACTTTGTAAAACATTTGATGCAATCACAGGTTTAAAGACGTTCAGCTCGAAGTGGCCCATTGATCCACCGACTGAAACCGCTACATCATTCCCAATCACTTGAGCACACACCATTGTAAGTGCTTCAGGTTGTGTCGGATTTACTTTGCCAGGCATAATTGAAGAGCCTGGTTCGTTGTCCGGAATAATAATCTCACCGATGCCAGAGCGTGGACCCGAGCTAAGCATGCGGATGTCATTTGCAATCTTCATAAATGAAACAGCTGCACGCTTCAATGCACCTGATAATTCTACCATCGCATCATGTGCAGCAAGTGCTTCAAATTTATTTGGAGCTGTTACAAATGGATAGCCAGTAAGTTCGGCTATTTTCTTGGCCACCAAAACATCGTAACCCTTTGGGGTATTCAATCCCGTTCCGACTGCGGTTCCACCCAAAGCAAGTTCACGCACGGCTTCAAGTGCATTCTTAATCGCACGAATGCTGTTATCAATTTGTTGAACATAGCCCGAAAATTCCTGACCCAAAGTGAGCGGAGTTGCATCCATAAAATGGGTGCGTCCTGTCTTTACAATTTTCTTATACTCTTCTGATTTTTTTGCCAGGGTGTCACGAAGTTTTTTCATTCCTGGCAAAGTAATTTCCATTACTTGCTTATAGGCCGCGATATGCATTGCCGTTGGAAATGTGTCATTGCTTGATTGAGATTTATTTACATCGTCATTGGGGTGAAGTACTTTTTTGTCATCTGTGAGTTTGCCTCCACTCATCACGTGGGCGCGATAAGCAATAACTTCGTTGGCGTTCATGTTGCTTTGTGTGCCTGAACCCGTTTGCCAAATCACCAATGGAAATTGATCGTCAAGTTTACCAGTCAAAATCTCATCACAAACTTTAGCTATCAAATCCTTTTTATCGGCTGCAAGAACTCCTAATTCATTGTTAGCCATGGCTGCAGCTTTTTTCAAATAGGCAAAAGCATAAATGATTTCGTGAGGCATACTTGCTTCTGGGCCAATTTTAAAATTGTTGCGAGAACGCTCGGTTTGAGCTCCCCAATATTTGTCGGCTGGCACTTGCACTTCGCCCATGGTATCTTTTTCAATGCGGTAGTTCATGGCTTTGATTTTTTTAGGTGAACAAAATTATCAGAATTTGTCAGAAACTTTTACAAATGCTTCAGTCCTATTTCGGCATCCAGCATCCATCCCGTTAAACTCAATCTTTCGCGTGTAGCGGGTAAAACCTCATGCTCAAGCAAATCGCTGCGAAAGCAAACCAATCGACCAGCAATGGGAAAAAAATCCTTTGATTCATTTTTAAAATAAACTCGAAGCTGACCTCCATCACTAGCTTTCCAATCTTCATTCAAATAACAAATCACCGAAAGCTTGCGATGGTCGTCTTTTTTAAATTGATCAAGATGACGTTTATAAAAACTTCCCGCGGGATAAATTGTCATATGGACTTCCATATCTTTCAAACTCAAAAAAAGAGCCTGGTTTAAAAATATTTTCAGTTGAGAAAGCCTTTCAAGGTAAATCTTAATTGATTTTGGAGCGGTTTGATTATCGATCCATCGAATAAAATCTCCTCGAATGCTTTCGTTGATTTGCTTTTCCTGAGCTTTGCCAATGCTCGCTTTTTTGAAATGTAACAATCCGTTTTTGAATTCGTCTTCTTCACAAATTGACTTTACCTCTTTTTCATTCAAAAAATCATCGATCACCGCAATCCCTTCATTTGCGAGCAAGTCTGCTATTCGCTCAAAATCCAATTCCTGATTCATACTCAAATTTAATGGGTTAATTTTGCGGCCATGAAAAAATTTAAGTTTCAAATATTCATTTTCGTTCTCTCAGCTGTTTCAATCATCATGAATTCTTGTGCTCCGAAAGAACCAATCGTTTTCAAGGGGATAAAAGAAGTGGCAATTGATTTAAGTGACAGCGGCAAGCCTGTCGTGAAAGGAAACGCTTTTTTTAATAATCCAAACAAACTTAAAATGAAATTGAAAGAAGTTGATGTTAACATTCTAGTGGATGGAAAAAAATCTGCCGAGATAAAACAACATCTTGACCTCGCAATCCCAGCGCAATCCGATTTTTCAGTTCCTCTCACTGCCCAGCTTACTCTTGATGGCGGTCTGCTCAATACTGTTTTCAGTTTTTTAGGTGGCAAAAAATATGAAATGACATTCACCGGATCCATTCGTGTTGCGGTTCATGGCGTGACTATCAAAGTTCCTGTTATGCAGAAGCAGGAAATAAAATTGCGCTGATCAACAATCCTAAAGTCTAAGCTGTTATCTTAGACTCATGCTTGAGGCTTTGATTATAGGGCTACTAATCCTTCTCCTCATTGTCTTTGTTTTTGTCCTCTTAAAAATGAAAAGGCAAGCCCGCGTGTTGAGATTACAAGGGAGAATGATTCGCAAACATGTCCTAGAACTTGAAGCTCAAAATCTTCAACTCGAAAATCTCAATCAAGAAAAACTTCAACTCATTGGATTAGTCTCTCACGATCTCAAAGGACCATTCAATAGAATTTTTGCGCTAGCCCAATTATTGAGTATGGAGAATGTCAATCTTACTGAAGATCAAAAAGAATATATCGGAAAAATCCATCAGATATCTGTTGACGGCTTGGGCATGGTTCGCAATCTTCTTGACAGTAGAAGATTAGATGAAAAAGGAATTGTACTCAATGAGGCAGAAATGAATTTATCAACGTTGGTTTCATCATTAATAAAACACTATCGGCCAATTGCAGAGAAAAAGAAAATTGAAATCGATTCTGAGATAACTGGTGCATTTATTATCAAAGCCGACAAAAATTATTTAAGTCGTGTCATTGAAAATCTTATTTCAAATAGTGTAAAGTTTTCGGAAGAAAATAAAAAGGTCACAGCGCGGCTTCACCAAACGAATAAAGGAGTTGAGTTTTCTGTGAAAGATGAAGGGCCAGGAATTAGCCAATCCGATCAACAGAAATTATTTCAACGTTTTCAGACACTTAGTGCCAAACCAACGGGTGGAGAAACTTCAACTGGATTAGGTTTATTTATTTCTAAAACAATCTTAGAAAAAATGGGCGCTCAGATTATTTGTGAAAGTGAGGAAGGTGTTGGTGCAACCTTCACTGTGATTTTGCCGCAGCAGCTTCTTAATTGAAAAAGTAATCTTCCTTTCCTTCGATGATTGCTTCGAGGGCCTCGATTACATTTTCATCTTTGATCACATAATCGCGCACTCCTTTTTGAATGAAGCTCAAAACCATGTTGCCATCATCAATCGCACTCAACATGATCACTTTGTTAGAATTAGTGATCTGCGGTTTAAGATTCTCATACATGTTGATGCCCGTCATGCCTGGCAATTTGTAGTCGATGATAAGAACATCGGGGAGCTTGCTGTCGATTGCTTTCAAACCATCTTCAGCTGAAGAAAATGCCGTGATTTTGTAATCCTTGTTTTGGCTAAGAGCCCTTCGGATAAAATCGGAATAAATCCGGTCGTCTTCAACTAAAAAAATGTCCATAGTTAAAAGTAATCGTTACCAAAGATAACGATGTTATTGAAAAAATGTATTTGTGCCAGTTAAATCGGAAATGCACCAATGACCCTATAGTTTTATAGCGATATTTTAAAAACATATTAACTTCAGTTTTAATAATTGGACGAACTATGAAAAGTAAACTTTGCCTCCTTGTTGCCTTTCTCATCATCAGTTGTGTTAAACAAAACAACTCCATACGTTTCGCGATTTCATTCACTAAAGAGTTAGCAGATCAAGCTCAAGATGGAAGGCTTTTACTAATGCTGGCCAATACCGACAAGAGTGAGCCACGCATGCAGATCAATGATGGATTAAAAACTCAATTAATCTTTGGTTTGGATGTAGATGGAATGCAACCAGGGCAGGAAACCATAATTGATGAAAGTGCTTTTGGTTTTCCTATCCAGTCAATCAAAAATATTCCGAAAGGCGATTATTATTTTCAAGTTCTTCTTAACAGATACGAAACATTCAAATTAAAATCTGGTCACACTGTAAAACTTCCGCCTGATCAAGGTGAAGGGCAACATTGGAACACAAAGCCTGGAAATTTTTATAGCAAACCACAAAAAATATCAATCGACCCGTCTTCATCTCAAGAAATCAAAATTGTAATGGATCAAAAAATTGATCCTGCAAAGGAGTCTGTCGATACTAAGTATGTGAAGCATATAAAAATTCAAAGTCAAAAGTTGACAGAGTTCTATGGAAGGCCAATGTACTTGGGCGCGCATGTATTAATTCCAGAAGGATTTGACGAACACCCCGAAGCAAAATATCCACTGATGATTTTTCATGGTCATTTTCCTGATGACTTTGGCGGATTTAGTACTGAGGCTCCAGATCCTAAAATGGATACAAGCGATTACATAGATCGATTTGGAATTTACGGTTATAAAAAATTCCAAAAACAAGAAGCCTACAATTTTTATAAACAATGGGTGAGCAAAAATTTTCCTCGTTTTTTGATAATTGAAATTCAGCACGCCAATCCTTACTATGATGATTCATATGCTGTAAACTCAGCTAATGTGGGTCCCTATGGCGATGCGATTATGTATGAACTACTTCCAGAAATCGAAAAAAAATTCAGAGGAATTGGTCAAGGCTGGGCGCGATTTACTTATGGAGGATCAACAGGCGGTTGGGAAGCTTTGGCTGTTCAAATGTTTTACCCAGATGAATTCAATGGCTGTTTTGCTGCATGCCCAGATCCAGTAGATTTTCGATCCTATTGCCTCGTTGACATTTACAAAGACAAAAATGCTTATTGGTACGAAAGCGATTTCAAAAAACTTCCAAAGCCTGCGCACAGAAATTATTTGGGTCAAATTCAAAACACAATGGAAGAGACCAATCATTTTGAACTTGCTCTTGGAACACATTCACGATCGGGCCAACAGTGGGATATTTGGGAAGCTGTCTTTTCTCCGCAAGGTGAAGATGGATATCCAAAAAGAATCTTTAATAAAGAAACTGGTGAAATTGATTCAGCCGTTGCAAAATATTGGAAAGAGAATTACGACTTAAGGTATATTCTTGAACGGGACTGGAAGACGCTTGGGCCCAAACTGCAAGGCAAGATTCATATTTATTGTGGTGATATGGACAACTATTATTTGAATAATGCTGTTTACTTGATGGAAGATTTTTTGAAGAAAACAAAAAATCCATTTTACTCGGGCGAGGTAGACTATGGAAATAGGGCCGAACACTGTTGGAATGGTGACCAAAATAATCCGAATTATGTCTCTCGTTTACGTTACAACACGATGTATTTGCCGAAAATTTTGAAGCGAATAAGTGAAAGTGCTCCGAAAGGCGCTGACCTCAAAAGTTGGAAGTATTAAACTTTCGGCCGTTTTATATATCTAAAGACACCTTTGACCGTTTCCTTTATCAGATAAGTTTCATGAGTTTTCGCCCTCTCGTTCTGCTAAGCATCTGTTTTGCTTCTTGGCATTCCTATGCACAAAGCGACTCTACCAGTGTCAAACAACGAGACATCATTGATGTAGCAGAAAAGATACTAGGGAAACCATTGATGAAAAGGGATACGATCACAAAGAAATCTGGACGAATCTACTTCTCGGGTTCACCTTCCGTTGGTTATTCATTGTCGAGTGGTTTAGCTGGAATTGTGGTTGCGAATGGCGCATTCTATACAAGTGAAGAAAAAGGTGCGAAGCTCTCAAATATTTACATCGATGGGCTTTACACTCAACTCAAGCAAACAGTGGTTCATTTGCAAAGCAATTTATGGACACGCCAAAACAAGTTCAATATTGTCAATGACTGGAGATTCTATTCGTACCCGCAAAAGACTTATGGTCTGGGAATGAATACTAATCTTGAGAATTATGCTAATCAATCATTCGACTACCTGAGACTTTACCAAACTGTTTTAAAAAGCATTAGACCTAACTTATATGCGGGCATTGGTTACGCACTTGATTACCATTGGAGAATAAAGGGAACCGACTCTACAAGCTTGGATGGGGATTCGATGGTAATTTCCAGTATTAATGCGTACGGGATCCGTAACAAATCTATGTCTTCCGGCATTCTATTTAATCTCTTGTATGATGATCGTCTCAATTCAATAAATCCTGCTGGTGGTTCCTATGCGAACATTGTCTTTAGAGAAAATCTTACTGGACTAGGAAGTGATTCAAATTGGCAATCATTGTTATTGGACTTGAGACATTATGTTCCCTTCCCTAGAAACAGTCAGAATATTCTAGCCTTCTGGAGCTACAATTCAATTACGCTTAGTGGAAACCCTCCCTATCTTGATTTGCCAAGTACCGGCTGGGACACTTATGGAAATACGGGACGTGGATATATACAAGGCCGATACAGGAGTAAAAACATGATCTATTTCGAAACTGAATATCGATTTAGAATTTCAAAGAGTGGTTTGTTAGGTGGAGTTGTTTTCGCCAATGCGCAAAGTTTTTCTAACTGGCCGTCAAACACATTTAAAAACATTGCTCCTGCAGGTGGATTAGGTTTAAGAATTAAGTTCAACAAATACTCCCGTACAAACATAGCCATCGACTATGGTTTTGGATCTGGTGGCTCGCAGGGGATCTTTGTTAATCTGGGAGAAGTATTTTAAGTAGGACGTAATGAGCACGTACCTATTTGCCTCAATTTGAGCGAAATAATTCATAAAAAAATACTAAGTTGCCAATCGGCTTTTTGCGAATTCCATTAAAAATCATGGAAATGGCTCGCTAAAGGTCGATTTGGACATGAAAGTATCAGCTGCACAGCCATTTCAGATTATTTACTCGCTTTATCAGCACGAGTACCTCGGCTATGTTTTTGAGTCATTTATTGTGCATTTGGATGATAAGGGCAAACTAACCTACCAGCACCAGAGTATCTCATCTAAGAATGCTCGTGAATTTTCCAAGGGGCTTGATACGCATGACTTTGAACTTATCGAGCTAATGGACAGCATGGGTCAAGATGCCGTGCTCAAACATTTCTCGAAAAAAACGATGAAGCCCGAAGAGTTTTTCAGCAAAGTATATCACAAGCAAAAAGGTGATGAGTTGCTGCAAGAACAAATTGAGGCTTATATGGAAAAAAGAAGAGCCGCGATTCTTGACAAGATAAAAGGCAAGTTCCTTTTCGAAATGGGAAATGATGGCGAGCCCACTTGGAGAAAAGTTGAAGTCCTGGAGGAGCGTGCAAGTATTCAATTTCATTTTACTCGCGGCCACGATTCAACAAATTATTACCCAACGATAACTTACAAAGGTAAAAAAGTCGAAATCCCTGATCCAGCTGCTTATTTGATATGCCGTCATCCTGCTTGGATGGTTTTCAAAGGAAAGCTTTATGGCTTCGAAAAATTCGTTGACGGAAAAAAACTTCAACCGTTCTTATCAAAGAAACACGTAGTCATTCCAAAAAATTTGGAAGAGACATACTACAACAAGTTTGTTGCACCGCTTATTGCCTCATTCGATGACATCGAAGCTTCGGGTTTTGAAATAGCAAAGCACGAGTTTGATCCAAAACCATTGCTCACGATTTCAGAGTTGGCATCTGCGACAACAAAGGAAGTTTCAACCCTATTTGATCAAGGTGACGAAAATGAGGCTCCAGCCAATGATGAATCCGGAAAAATCGTTTTTGATCTTTCCTTCCGTTACGGAAAAAATAAATTTCGTGGCGATGCATTCACGGGTGTGAGTGTGACTGTCGAAAAAAAAGAAAGCGATTATGTTTTCCATCGCATCAAGCGCAATACCGATGCTGAAAAAAAATATTCTCAAACATTAATAAAACTTGGTTTACCACTAAGGGGTTTTCGTGCTGCAGTTGAAAAAGCTCATGCATTTTCCTGGCTAAACGAAAATCGGGTTAACCTCCTCAACCTAGGATTTGAAGTCAGTCAACCTGATAATAAAGACAAAAAGTACTTCGTAGGAAAAGCGGTCATTGAACTTGAGGTAAAAGAAAATATTGATTGGTTCGATATTCATGCAAAAATTCGTTTTGGTGAATTTGAAATATCGTTTAAAGAATTGCGCAAACTTATCCTTCGAAAGAAAGTTGAATTCAAATTGCCAAATGGCGAAATCGCAATTATACCAGAAGCTTGGCTAATCAAATACGGTGATTTATTTGCTCTCAGTGAAACGCGGGGTGCTAATGAAAAACCTGTTCTGAAAAAATATCATATCAGTTTGCTTCAAGAGCTTGAGGAAGGCAAGCTCGCCAAAGTTCATATGAGCGAGCGCTTGAGAAATCTTCAATCCTTTTCTGGAATCAGAGATTACGAACTACCCGATGGATTTCAGGGTACGCTTCGTCCGTATCAAAAAGCAGGATACAATTGGCTTCGCTTCTTAAATGAATTTCATCTGGGTGGATGCTTAGCCGATGACATGGGTTTGGGAAAAACCGTACAGACTCTTGCGCTGCTTCAATCTGAAAAAGAAAAAGGTAACGCGGGAACCTCCCTTCTTGTGATGCCAACTTCACTGATTTACAACTGGGAAATGGAAGCATCCAAGTTTACACCTGATCTAAAAATTTTCACTTACACAGGCACGCTTAGAAATAAGGATGTTTCACAATTCAGTAAGTACGATGTTGTACTTACATCTTATGGAATTACGCGACTTGATATTGAAAATCTTTCAAAGTTCAATTTCAATTATATCATCTTGGATGAATCACAAGTGATTAAAAATCCATCATCCAATATTGCCAAGGCTGTGATGCAACTGCAAAGCAAATTCCGTCTTACACTCACTGGAACTCCGTTGGAAAATACTACGCTTGATCTATGGTCTCAAATGACTTTTATAAATCCTGGGTTGCTTGGTGGCCAGACTTTTTTCAAAAATGAATATCAACTTCCAATTGAGAAAAAAGGTGATGAAGCTAAAACAAAAAGACTCAATGGAATTATTCGTCCATTTGTTTTGAGAAGATTGAAATCTCAAGTAGCAACTGACTTGCCAGAAAAAGTTGAAAACATTCACTACACCAACATGACTGCGGAGCAAGAGCAGAAGTACGAAGAAGTGAAGTCGTTTTATCGTCATAAAATTCTTGACCAAATCGATAAAGAAGGAATCAACAATTCAAGAATGATGATTCTAGAGGGGCTCACTAAGCTTCGACAGATTTCAAACCACCCTCGAATGACAGATATTAAATATTCTGGAGGTTCAGGAAAGTTGGAAGACGTTTCTTATATGATTGAAAACGCAATGCTTGAAGGCCACAAGCTTTTAATTTTTAGTCAGTTTGTAAAGCATCTTGACATTGTAAAAGAATTGCTCAACTCAAGAAAAATCCCTTTCGCCTATTTGGATGGATCCAGCACAGACCGGAAAGAGCAAGTCGAGAAATTTAATAAAGATCAAAATCTCAAAATATTTTTGATCTCTATTAAAGCTGGTGGACTGGGTTTGAATCTTACGGAAGCAGACTATGTATTTATTTTGGATCCATGGTGGAATCCAGCTGTTGAAGCTCAAGCCACAGACCGCGCTCACCGTATTGGACAAAAGAAGAAAGTATTCACCTACAAATTCATCACAAGAAATACAGTGGAAGAAAAAATTCTCCAATTGCAGAAACACAAACTCAAACTTTCTGAAAATCTAATCCAAAGTGAAGAAAGCGTGATAAAAGCATTGACTCGAGAAGACATTGAAATGTTGATGAATTGATTTAATCAAAAAAATGAAAGACAAGGTTGTTATTATCACAGGCGGTTCGTCTGGCATTGGCAAAGCACTAGCCGAAGTATTTGGAAAAAATGGTTCAAAGATTCTTATCACTGGCAGGGATCAAGCTGGGCTTGATTTGGCCGTAGCCGATCTTAAACAAAAAGGAGTGCTTGTAGAAAGTTTTAAAGCGGATGTAAGCATTGAAGACGACAACAAGAGAATGGCAGCTGAGGCTGTTCGACTATTTGGAAAAATAGATGTGATCATTAACAATGCTGGAATTACAATGCGAGCTTTATTCAATGAGCTTGATTTAAAAGTTGTAAAAAAAGTAATGGACATAAATTTCTTTGGTGTCCTTTACGCAACACAAGCCTGTCTACCAGAAATTATTAAAAACAAGGGAAGTGTGATCGGTATTTCTTCAATTGCCGGCTTTCGTGGATTACCCGGTCGCACAGGTTATTCAGCATCAAAATTCGCACTCAATGGATTTCTAGAAGTATTACGAACAGAGTTGCTATATGAAGACGTGCACGTGCTTACAGCGGCCCCCGGTTTTACTTCATCTAACATCAGAAAAAAAGCGCTCACTAAAGACGGAAGTGCGCAGGTAGAATCACCTCGTGATGAAGAAAAAATGATGACGGCAGAAGAATGTGCAGAACACATTTATAATGCCACTACAAGGAGGAAAAATTTCTTAATACTTACAGCACAAGGTAAAGCAGCAGTTTGGATCAATCGACTTTTCCCTAAGCTGGCTGATAAATTGGTTTACAAAACTATGGCGAAGGAGGGAAACGCGCCAAAAATTAAATAAATCAGGTCTTGTTTAAAAAGACAAGCTTGATATTATCGGCTTTGGTCACATTCTTATAAAAGTCCACTAGTTCACCGTAAGTCTCTTTAGGAAAACGTCCCTTCCAAACCTTCATCCTTCTTGTGTAAACAACCTTGCCTGCATCGAATTTGAAGTTAGCTTCATACTCACCAAACTTGGAGTTGATCTTCACGGGTTCTGGTAGAAACTCAGGATATAAATTTTCAGGAAGTGTGTAAATTATCGTATCGAGATCAACATAGTTTGTTTTGCGAATCACGTCAGTTTTTCTTTCTGTCAATCTCTCAGGAATGGATGAATTCTTATTCATCAAATTGGGGGACATAAAAAGTCTTTTTCCGCTAACTGACGCATATTTGTTTAAGGCCAAATCAAGATTCACAATTGCTGATGGAATTTTATTTTTCTTTTCCGTAACTGAAAATGAATTGATATTAAAGTTGGGAATCTGAGTATTCTCTTCAATCCATTTCTTTTGTTTATCTGTGCTGCTAAAAGTCCAGTTTAGTCCATCATTTTCGTATTGAATACCAGTTGATGTAGTTTTAACTTTAGCTGTTGCATTACCAGAGACATCAATAGACACAAACGCTGTTCTCGATTGTAAATTCTGTTCAGGAGTATATCTCAATGTATTCACCATAACTCCTCCTTGATCAGTAATCATAAGTGCCTTCCTATCGCCTGTGAATTTCCCTTGGTAGCCAAAAGGATCTGTTTGGCTCGTACATTCAAGCCATAATGTATCTTTCCCATTTGGTATGGAGACTACGATATGGTTAAAAACATCGTAAGCCAAACCATCTACTAATTCTCTGTTATTGAGCCCTCCGTAAATCCAAGTGTAATAACCCTTGATACCTACCGCCTTTAGCAAAGCAACCATATAATTCGATAGAGCTTTGCAATCTCCATAACCAACTTCGTCAACAACCTTAGCCTCAAATGGCTGATATCCCCCGATTCCAAGTTGAATGCCAACATACCTGGTCTTACTTTGCAAGTATTCATATAGAACTTTTGCTTTTTCCTCAGTACTTGAAAGATTCTTAGTTAACTCCTGCGCTGTTTGAATCGTTTTCTCTGGAAGGACATCCCTTCCCTTGTTAAGAACTATTTGCCACTTCCCGAAGTTTTGCCAGCTGTCTTGTCGTCCCACATAACCACTGTATTCAAATTCAATGGGTACAGCCAAAATGTGTGGAATAATTTCTTCAACTGGAGGCCCCAATGACTCTATATTATTCGGTTTAAGGTTCGAAAAATTCCAAGTTAGTGACTCAAATCCTTTATCAGTTTTCTGTCGAATTGGTTCAGATTGAATATTGAATAGCTTGTACCGAGGTTCCATGCCTTCAGGATAAATCAATTGATAAGAAGCGTGTTCATGAGAAATTCTTTCTCCTCCCCACCATGATGACGGAATGAAATAAAGGAAATCGTAATCAACCTCATATTCAAACTCGACTGTGTAAGGATAAGTTGCTTGGGTTAAATCAATCTTCTTTAGACGATCGTCACTAAACAGACTTACACCATCAAAAACAGCTTGATCATAAATTTCGCTTTTCTTTAATCGCTTGATTTGTTTTCCTGAAGCGTCATAGACATATGCATTGATATCTATGATCTTGGTTAGTTTATCATAAAAAATAGTTCTCTTGGCTGATTTATTTCCTTTTACATTAAGAATGGTCAGCACTTCGTGAACGTAATGACTTGCGCTGTTCCTTGATTTTATTTTAAAAATCATAACATCTTCTCTCACCACTACATCAACGTTTTGCTTTAGCTCGTCAGAAATCGAGCTCACTGGATATTTTAAATCTCCAGCGAAGATTTTGATGGTGGAGAATAAGATGATGACTATTGTTAAGGTTCTCATTTCTTTTTCAGCACAATTTGTTCCGATTGCTTCGCAATCATTTGATTGTAAAATTCACGGAGGTTGGGATATTCAGTTTGTAGGAATAAGCTCTTGTTTATTGAGAGTGTACTTCCGATAGTAATTGTATTTCCAGACTGAGCGATATTATAGGTATACCGAGCTGCATTTTCGGGAAGCATCATCACTTTGCTTTTTGGCAATTCATCAACAACATAATTTTCTGGGATCGTAATCTTTGCTATGTAGATTTCGTCAAATGGGTGACCAAAATCTACTGGATATGTTCTTTCCTTTTGTTTGAATGGATTTTCATTCCAATTCGAAACCATAAATGGGCTTAAGTAAGTTGTGTTGCCAGCTTCTGTCATATGCTCGCTTATTGTTATCTCGTGGCGCTCTTGGAGAGGCTGTTGAATATCTTTTAGGTTTATAAATTCACTTTTGGTAATGGCCCAACTCCTACCTTGATTTAACCCTTTGATATATCCTTGCTCTTCTTTTTCAAAATAAGTCTTTCTCGCTTCCATCGCGTTATAGCCAGTGTTGTCAAGTTTAAGAGTTCCCTTAAGTTCACTTGCATCGGTGAGTACCAAATCAAAATTATAAATCTCCTTAGTCTTTACGACAGGCAATAGGCTTAACCATTCAAATCCATCGGCTGACACTGCTAGTCCACTTCCGTTCAAACATTTTTCTGGAAGCAAGCCTACAGGCAAAAGGCGATCAGTTGCGTCAAGCAAAATATTTTTCTCGCCAAGTTTTACATTGCACACCACATAATTGAATTGGGTTGAAACAGGAATTGATTCCCTTACGAATCCATGATCACGCGTGCTTAAAAGTACTGGTCTAACATTGATCTCTGCTTTTTCAAGCATTGAGCATAGTAGAATATTTACATCCGCGGAGTTTCCTTTTTTATCCTCGAAGATTTTTTTCGGGGAATCACTCGGATATTTTCTGTTTTCGCCATTCCACAAAATGCTTTGTCTAACAAAATTGAAAATAGAAGCTACTTTTTCCGCAGGTGTGGCTAGACCCGCAGTAATTTCATCTACTTGATTTTTCAAAGAGTTATTACCAGTAATCATTGGTCCAACTCTTTCCCAATAAGCTTTGCTAATGTCGCCCCAAGTACCCATGTAGTGCTTTACTCCGGGGTTGGAGAATTCATGAGTGAAATTTGTAAATGAAAGTTCGAAATTGATTTTCGAAATGTAATCGTGGGAAGACGTCATATATGGTTCCAGTTTGAATGCTGGCGCCTCTTTTACAGCCCATCGGTAAATATTATCCTCATAATCAACTCTTTGTTGATTCGTGGATGAGCTTACTGGCGTCCATCCAGCACCTCCAGATCGAGTTGTATAACTAACAGTGAACGAATTATGTGAAACTTCCTGCTCTGTTACAAACAAGGAAACGTATCCTTGCATGTATCTTTCATAGTTGAAGTACTGTGGTATTTTGGCTCTGTATTCGCTCCACCGCGTTGGAATTTCAGATTGAAATGACCAATCTTGAAAATTGAAGGTGAAGTCAGAAGTCATTTTGTAACTAATCTCAATAATCGAGCCTTCCCTTACGTTATTCCACGCTACTTTAGTGAAGGTCAAATTTTCATCGTACTTCTGTTTTATGTAGGAATCACTTTTGCTTTTAGTTTCTATAATTTTCCCGTTCTCTAAATTGTAAGTCACGACTTTAAGGCTAGTGATTTTTTCCTCCGAGTCTCCAATATGATACAATGGGATACTAAAGTCTGCCCATTTCAATCCTTCTTTTTTTAAAATTTTCAACCGCCATAATCTTTCATAAAAAAGCTGAAATCCTTCAGTCTGGCCATAGCTTATTGTTGATGTACCATAATCAACTAATACTACAGCTTCTGCAGAAGAGTCTAAGGGATAAATAGTCATTTTCATGTCCTCCATTGGGATGTCGCCAAATTTCGCAGGTGGCTTCTGTCCAAAAGAGTTTAACGAAACTGCTAAAGCGGTCAAAAAGAGTATGATTTTCATTGGTTTGGGGATAGAAGCTTCAAAGATAAAAGATTGTGCTGCCTTACACTACGGGATTTTCCCCGTATTTGCTCTAGTATCCTTAATTGCGAAGATTTTCTAAATTTCCATTTTAACTCATGTCAAAAATTAAGACCGTTTTTTTCTGCCAGACTTGTGGTTTTGAATCACCAAAGTGGTTAGGCAAATGTCCGTCTTGTGGTTCGTGGAATACATTTGTTGAAGAGGTTGTTTCAAAAACCGAATCCACCAAAAATGAATGGCGCTCCCCTGGTTCTAAGACTAAGGTCATAAAACCGAAGACATTAAATGAAATTGAGCCTACCTCAGAAATAAGGATCGCGACACCTGACCATGAACTTAATCGAGTTTTAGGTGGAGGCATCGTTCCTGGATCCTTAATTTTAATTGGCGGTGAGCCTGGTATAGGAAAATCAACACTGATGTTACAGATCGGGGTTGCTTTAAAAAAAACCAAAACACTTTATGTGACGGGTGAAGAAAGCGAGCAGCAAATAAAAATGCGTGCTGAAAGATTGACAGCAAAATCTTCCGACAATTTTTTCACCCTTACTGAAACCAATACAAAAAATATTTTTCAAGCAATTGAATCTCTCGAACCTCAACTGGTAATCATTGATTCTATTCAGACTCTATTTTCACCGATAATAGATTCGGTTGCAGGTAGCGTTGGGCAGGTTCGACAGTGTGCTGGCGAACTCATGAAATTTGCCAAAGAAACAAACACTCCGGTTTTCTTAGTTGGTCACATCACCAAAGATGGAATGCTTGCAGGGCCAAAAGTTTTGGAGCACATGGTTGACACTGTTCTTCAATTTGAGGGGGATCGTCATTTGGCTTATCGAATTTTGAGAACAACAAAAAATCGTTTTGGCTCAACATCCGAAATTGGCATTTACGAAATGCTTGGTAACGGATTGCGAGAGGTTTCAAACCCTTCTGAAATTTTGATTTCGCAAAAAGAGGGATTGTTGAGTGGAGCTACAATTGGAGCGACTATTGAAGGCAATCGACCTTTGCTGATTGAGATTCAATCTTTGGTAAGTCCAGCTTCATACGGCACACCTCAAAGAACACCCAATGGTTTTGACCAAAAGAGATTAAACATGTTGTTAGCCGTGCTAGAAAAACGTTGCGGCTTCAGAGTTGGAACTCAAGACGTTTTTGTAAACATGGCCGGAGGAATTTACGTAGAGGATCCAGCCATCGATTTAGCTCTGTGTGTTTCGATTATCTCTTCAATGGAAGAAATTCCAGTAAGTGATAAAATTTGTTTCGCAGCTGAAATTGGTTTGGGTGGCGAGCTTCGTGCCGTGAATAAAATTGATCAACGGATATCGGAAGCTGAAAAGTTGGGTTTCGAAAAAATCTATGTTTCTAAATTCAGCCAGAAGTCAATTGAGAATAAGAAAACCAAAATTGAAGTGAAGGCTTTTGCCAAACTTGAAGAAATCTTCAAGGATTTATTTCGGTGATTTATTTTTTAATCACTTTATATCTGGTGGTCTTACCTTCGATATTCAATATCAAAATGTACATCCCGGGTGTTAGAGAAGAAACGTTTATTCTATTATTATTTACACTTTCAGTAGTCAAAACTCCATTTCCATTAAAATCAAAAAGCTTCGTATTGAATTCTTGAGCTTTTGTGATAACAAAGATTTCGTTCGAGCAGGGGTTAGGGAAAACTGCAACTTCATCCGAGACAACATCAGTTATGATGGGATAATTACTGTCTTTGGTAAAAATCCAATAGGAAAAATCTTTAGCAGCATATGCAAAGCCCCCTAGATATGATTTTCCGCGCAGAACTATATTGAAAGGAATATTCCTTACGATTTGCTCGGTTGACGTAAAAGAAAATAAGCCGACTCTAATTTTTTTATTCTTAGCTGAGGAATCGTACTGGATGAATGAGATATTGTCTTTTAGAGTTGAATCAAAATAAATATTAAATCGAAGTGAATCGACACTTGAACTATCAGAGAGTATAATCCTTGACTTAAAAGTATTTGGAGGAAGATTTAATGTCCTTTCATTACTAGTTGAAGCCGTTAGAGAAAAACTTGTTTGGGCTTCTTTTAAATCAATCGTGAACACTCTCGTGACGAAACCAATGAGTTTACTAGCGAGATCATACTGGTTGACTCTAACTGCAAAATAATACTGTCCCAATGGTGTTTCATTTTTTTGAAACCTCCCATTCCAAGACATCAACCCTGTTTGGCTATTAATTATCAAACTATCTGGAGGTCGAAATCCTTGAACAAATTGCGGAACAGCTAGTTGGTAATCGTACAAGTATTGAGAAGTGTCAGTCACCGCATTTGATATCGTTACTTGAGTGCCCATCACCGCATCGAGCACTGGGTCACATCCAAAGTTGAGGGCTGGCAATTTTAAAGCTGCATCGGCAAATACTCCTGATTCAATATAAAGTGGCGTGTCAACTGAATTACTAAGATTCACAACCCCTTCGTCAAGGTTTTGTTCGTAATAACTGATTTTAAAAAAGCCTTCATTCGGATAGGTATGTGTCGTTTTAAAAATATAAATACCTACGTTAACAAAATCTGTCAAAACATAGCTTGGCGCTTGAGGAGGATTGATCGTTGTGCCATCGCCCAAGTCCAAAACTCCTGAGCCAAATTTCACTGGAGAACTAATTGTTGCATACCCTTTTAGGGTGATTTCATATGTAAGGCTTCGTATTTTTGTATACGTGATTTCTCCTCCTCGGATATGAGTTGCCAATAATTGCTTACTAATAAGCAGGAACAAAAGAATCAAGACGTTTTTCACAATAGAGTTGGAGATTTTTATCAACGACTAACAAAACTTCTTGCTTGCCCCACCCAATTATCTCTAACAATGCGGTGAGGAAAAAATTCTATTGCAGCCCCAACTCTATCTATTAATTCAGGCGTGAGTTCACCCAATTGCTCAAAAGTATAAATACCAATCATGTTAAGGCGTTTTTCAATAAAGGGCCCTATTCCTCTTATTTTGGTTAGGTCGTCTTTTTCATCTGGTTCTACAGGTCTTACAAAAGGATGTTCAGAGTGCGCTGCCTTCTCTTTTTTTAATAAAAGTATTTCTACTTCTTTTTTTAGCTTATCATTATTCTCAGACTGCTCTTTATTTTGAAATTCAAGCTGTCTAATTCGATAGCGCAATGATCCTATTTCAGTTTCAGTTTGACCCGACTGAGCTTTCGTTGAAATCAGTTCCTGTTTCGCAGCGGCCACAGAAGACTCGAGTCCGCTGATTTGTTGCTGGAGTCGCTCTTTGTCCAAAGATGCTTCTTGCAATTTTTGTTGGCTCACACCTAAATCATGTTGGTGTTTTTCACGCCACATCTCTACTTGAGATTTCAATTCACTGCCTGAATGAATAAGCTGAGTGTTCTCTGCAGCAAGCTTTTCCTTTGATTCCGATTGCTCCTCAATAAATTCATTTCTAATCCACCAAGCGATTCCATAACCAAGCAAACAGGCCACTAAAAGCATGACAAGGATTTCCACGATTGAGACCGAGACTGCCTGGGGATTAAAATAAGTAGGATCGGTCTTTACTCCCTTCACACCATCCAAATACCACCAAGTCGAGGCGATACACCACATCACAAAGAAAACAAGGAATAGATATTGTCTCTTCATTTTATCAGTAATTCCACCAATTTACTGATTTTTATTATTGACAAAAAAGTGCAACCTCCACGAACTCGATCGCGTCTTAGCTAAGTCATTCAAAACTCAAATCGCCATGTTGAAGAATTACTTAACGATTGCTCTCCGCAGTTTGCGTAAGCAAGGATTCTATTCCTTTATCAATATTTCTGGTCTAGCGGTAGGAATAGCCGCTTGTTTAGTGATCGTACTTTATGTTATCGATGAGTTTGGCTACGACAAATACAATGTAAATGCAGAGCGCATTTACAGAATGAATGCTGAAATAAAATTTGGCGAGAATCACATCCATATGGCTGTGAGCCCAGCACCACTTGCTCAAGCAATGCTCCAAGATTATCCCGAAATAGAAACTGCTGTTCGGTTTCGGAACTACGGATCTTATCTGGTAAAACCGGAAAATGGAACAGACAACATTAAAGAGCAGCGAGTAATTTGGACTGACAGCACTTTCTTCAAAGTTTTTTCTGTCAAAGTTTTAGAAGGAGATGCCAATACTGCACTAAGTCAGTCGGCAAGTGTAGCTATCAGTAAAAAAACTGCGGATAAATATTTTCCAAACAAAAGTGCACTTGGTCAGCTTCTTGTACTTGACAATAAATACACAGCAAAAATCACTGCTGTATACGAAGATATGCCAGAGGCTTCTCATTTTCATTTTGATATTTTAATTGCAATGGTTGGTGATTGGCCCGTTGCAAAAGAAGCTCAGTCAACCAATTTTTTGAGCAACAATTTCAACACCTATTTTTTATTTAAGCCAGGAACGGATGCAAAAGCATTTGAGAAAAAATTGCCTGGTTTTATAAAGAAATTTATTGCCCCTCAAATTGTCGCTGCATTAGGAAGCGATTTTACTATGGAGAAATACCTGGCAGCCGGAAACAAATACGAGTTTACACTCACTCCATTACTGGATATTCACCTTCATTCAGATCTAAAAGTAGAATTGGAGCCGAACGGAAACATTACGTATGTGTATTTGTTCAGCATAGTTGCACTCTTTATTCTGGCAATTGCTTGCGTGAATTTTATGAACCTTAGCACAGCGCGTTCGGCTAATCGTGCTAAGGAAGTCGGTGTAAGAAAAGTAATGGGCTCTCTTCGTTCACATTTGGTTCGTCAGTTTTTAACAGAATCAATACTGATTACAATTTTTGCTTTTGTTATCGCAATTGGTTTGGCTTATCTGATTTTGCCATTGTTCAATTCTCTTTCTTTAAAGCATCTCAGCATTCCATTTACAAACGAATTTTTTTATTTGACATTATTAATTGGTGCTTTAGTTGTTGGATTGCTCGCTGGTGTTTACCCTTCATTTTTCCTTTCAGCCTTCAGGCCAGTTAACGTTTTAAAAGGCCAAGTTGCACTTGGTATGAAGAGCGGATTGATTCGCAGTTCACTTGTTGTCTTTCAATTTGTGATTTCGATTTTCTTGATCATCGGTGCAATTACAGTCAATCGTCAATTGAATTTTATTCAAAGTAAAAAGTTGGGTTTTCAAAAAGATCAAGTAATCACAATTCATGATACATACGCTTTAAGACCAAATGTTGAATCTTTCAAAACCGAAGCTGCAAAAATCAGTTCGATTGAGAGCGCCTCAATATCTGGGTTCTTGCCTGTGGAAACGGCCGACAGCTGGCGCAATGACAATGCTTTTTGGAAAGAAGGAAACCAGCCAACGATTGAGAATTTGGTGAGCATGCAAAACTGGAATGTCGATTATGACTATTTAAAAACGCTCGGCATGAAAATAAAACTAGGTCGAGGTTTTTCTAACGAATTTCCTTCTGACTCTTCAGCTGTTGTTCTCAATGAGGCTGCTGCTGCACAATTCGGTTTTGGGACAAATCCCATTGGTCAAAAAATTTCAACTTTCGATGGCAACCTGCCAAACGGTTCCCCTGACCCTGCAAAAACTAGAACGTGGACAGTGGTGGGTGTAATTGAAAATTTTCATTTCTCTTCTTTAAAAGAGGGAATTACTTCGCTAGGACTTTTCTTGGGCAAAAGTGATGGCAGCGTGAGTTTCCGTTTTCAAGCTAAGAATTCACAAGAGGTAATTCAATCCATCGAAAAGGTCTGGAAGCAATTGGCACCCGGCCAACCATTTCAATATTCATTTTTAGATGAAGACTTCGGAAGGATGTATGCTTCTGAGCAGCGCCTAGGAAAAATCTTCGCATCATTTGCTTCGCTTGCCGTAATCATCGCATGCCTTGGTCTTTTCGCATTGACAGCTTTTACTGCTGAACAACGCACTAAAGAAATTGGAATTCGAAAAGTGATGGGCGCGTCTGTAAGCAGCATCGTTATTTTGCTTTCTAAAGAATTCGGAAAGCTAATCTTCATTGCATTTTGTTTGGCAGCTCCAATCGCTTGGTATGCTATTGATTGGTGGTTGAAGGGATACACTTATAAAACAGAAATTGGAGTGATGGTTTATGTTTTGGCCGGATCATTCTGTTTGCTTGTGGCTTGGTTTACAATGGGATTTCAATCAGTGAAGGCCGCCACGGCAAATCCTATAAAATCATTGCGAAGCGAATAATAATTCTTCGGTACTTTGCTGAATGTCGGCTGACCAGATCAAGCATTTAGCAACTGAAGAAGTACAGGAATATATTTTCGCTCATGCGAATGATGATGATGAGAATAAATTGTTGCTAAAACACAAAACAATTCTTGGTGTCCCGGCACAATTAATTGTCCAACAAATTGCTGCCCGAAAGAAAGCGCAAACAAAACTTCCTTTTTTTTATTCAACCAAAGGAATTGTCTATCCACCTTCACTAAATCTTGAGCAAAGTTCTTCAGAAGCAACAGCTAAGTTCAAAGCCAAAATAATTCGAGAAGAATTTCATGGTAAAAAAATAACAGGTGCCGATTTAACCGGTGGCTTTGGTATCGACAGTCATTTTCTTAGTAAAGTCTCAGAGACTTTAGATTATGTCGAACCAAATCTTGAGCTTCTTGAAATTGTCAAACACAATCACGCACAACTTGAGAATGAAAAAATAGAATATCATCAAGCAACAGCTGAAGATTTTTTAAAAGAGAAAAAAGGATTCGATTATATTTTTCTTGATCCATCTCGGAGAAATTCTCAAAGCAAAAAAAGTCTTTCTTTTAAATGATTGTGAGCCCGATATTCAAAATCTTCTTCCCAGAATCTTTGAACATGCAAATCTTGTTTTGATCAAGACTTCCCCTTTGCTTGATATCCAAAAGGGGATAAGCGAACTGACATTTGTGAAAAAAGTTTTTGTCATTTCTGTTTTGAATGATTGTAAGGAACTGCTATTTCTTTTACATAAAAATTATAATGGAAGCCCATCGATTGAAACCATTAATCTTGAAAATAATGGCGACACCAAACATTATTTTCATTTTTCAATCGAGGGCGAAAACAATTGTATTTCAAACTTTAGCGACCCTGAGACATTTTTGTATGAACCCAATTCTTCCATTCTAAAAGCTGGAGCTTTCAAAGCCGTAGGAGAAAAATTTAGTTTGAAGAAGTTAGCGCCAAGTACACATCTCTATACTTCTGCCGAATTAAAGAATGATTTTCCGGGAAGAATTTTCCAAATCCTCAATCTAAAATTTGATCCCCTCTCGACAAATAAAAAGGCAAACATCATCTCAAGAAATTTCCCGATGACTCCAGAGGAGTTGAAAAAGAAATTTAAACTTTCAGATGGTGGAGAGAATTACCTGATTGCTTTCTCCGGTCAGAGAAAAAAATTCACAGTGCTCGCTAAGCGCTTGGCATAAAGCCCATCCCTATGTAAATCAAGAAAAAGACCACGGCCAATGTGCCATAAATTTTAATCACTTTTCTACGGTTTTGTACATCTTCCCACCAAAGCATCATCCACGGTTTGATCAGTCCAAGGATGAGAAACAAAACCGAAGCATAGCAAACAAAAAGACACAGTAATCTCACTTTATACATTCTGTAAATCTCTCCTTTCTATTTCAATTATTCAACTTCATTATCTTTGCGCCTCTTTTTTTGTCGACTTGAAGGCGCAAGATTTTGTTTCTCTTTATCGCTCGGACAGTTTAGTTCAAACTTTGGCCGAAGGGATTCGTATCGTCCAAACTAGGAACACTTCATTTAAAAAACGTTCACGGTAGTCTTGATGCTGTTCTTTTCGCTGCAGTTCACCGAAGCACTCGGGCTAATCACTTCATCATTCTGCACGATCGAGAAGAAGCTTCCTATTTCCTAAACGACTTACAAAATCTTTTAGGAAAATCAGAAATACTATTCTTCCCTATGTCATACAAACGGCCTTACGAGTATGACGAAGTAGAAAATGCAAACGTGTTGATGCGAGCTGAAACGCTCAATCGCATTGGAAATCATCCGGACGGAAATATTATCGTTACTTATCCTGAAGCCCTTTCGGAAAAGGTAATCAACAAAAAAACACTGGCCTCAAATACTTTTTTGGTTCAGAAGGGAGAAAAGCTCGACCGAAATTTTTTGGAAGAATTCCTCCACACTTATGATTTCGAAAAAACTGACTTTGTCTATGAAGCTGGTCAGTTTGCTGTGCGCGGGGGAATCATTGATGTCTTTTCTTTCGCCAACGAAATTCCTTATCGAATTGAATTATTTGGCGATGAAGTAGACAGCATCCGCACGTTCGATCCGGGCTCACAGCTTTCAGTTGATGTGCTCGACAAAGTCAATTTAATGCCGAACGTTCAAACTCGTTTAATTCAGGAAGAGCGCCAATCGATTTTTGAATTCATCGGAGAACATACTAGAGTTTGGATCAAAGACAAGGGGTTGACAGCTGATGTGATTCAGAAAAGTTTTGACAAAGCCAGTCAAAGTTTCGATAAAATCCTTCGAGAAAGTGGTCAAACAAAAATCTCACTTGAACCGAGGCAACTGTTCGAAAATAAAGATGATTTTGAAAAGCAGTTGGAGAAATTCACAAGCATAGAATTTGGTCAACGGTTTTATTTATCACCATTAAAAACTTTTGAATTCAAATCTTCAGTTCAGCCTTCCTTTCGGAAAAATTTTGAATTACTTGCCGCTAATTTGCTTGAACACCAACAGCAGGGTTTTGCCAATTTTATAGCAGCTGAACAACTCAAGCAGACCGAACGGCTCCAGGGAATATTTGAAGAAATCCATCCTGAATTAAAATTTCAGACACTGGACTTTCCGCTGAGACAAGGATTTGTTGATACGCAATCAAAAATTGTTTGTTATACGGACCACCAGATCTTCGAGCGTTTTCATCGGTATCGTTCAAAAGAAAAGTTTTCTAAATCAAAGGCTCTAACTTTTCGGGAACTGCAGGCAATGCAACCCGGAGATTTTGTAACACACATCGATTACGGAATCGGAAAATTTGCTGGTCTTGAAAAGAAAGATGTCAACGGAAAAAGTCAGGAAGCAATCCGGCTCGTTTTTCGCGATGACGATTTACTGTATGTAAGTATTCACTCGCTTCACAAAATCTCTAAGTATTCTGGTAAGGAAGGAACACCTCCAGCAATTAGTAAACTTGGGTCAGGGGAATGGGAAAGCAAAAAGGCAAAAGTCAAGAAGAAAGTTAAAGACATTGCCAAAGAGCTGATTGATCTCTACGCCAAGCGTAAGCAAGCACCCGGATATGCTTTCGCTGAAGATAATTTCATGCAGGCTGAGTTAGAAACTTCTTTTATCTACGAAGACACTCCCGATCAGGCCAAAGCAACCGAGGATGTTAAGAAAGATATGCAACTGCCGCACCCTATGGATCGATTAGTCTGCGGTGACGTGGGCTTCGGAAAAACAGAGGTTGCAATTCGAGCAGCATTCAAGGCCGTTACAGAAGGAAAACAAGTAGCTGTGCTAGTGCCCACAACAATTCTGGCGATGCAACATCACAGGACTTTTTCCGAAAGGCTCTCCAATTTTCCTGTTAAGATTGAATACGTTTCTCGATTCAAATCAGATAAAGACATCAAACAAACTCTTGCATCTGTAAAAGATGGGAACACAAGTATTATCATTGGAACTCATCGTGTAGTCAGCAAGGATGTCGAGTTCAAAGATCTCGGGCTTTTAATAATTGATGAAGAACAAAAGTTTGGCGTAAAAACTAAAGACAGGCTTAAGGAATTAAAAGTGAACGTTGATGTACTCACACTCACGGCTACACCAATTCCACGCACGCTTCATTTTTCATTGATGGGCGCTCGCGACTTAAGTATCATTTCCACTCCTCCACCAAATCGTCAACCTGTCACCACCGAGCTTCATGTTTTTGAAGAAGAGAAAATCCGTGATGCTGTCAGCCACGAGCTTCAAAGAAATGGACAGGTATTTTTTGTTCACAATCGAGTGAGTGACATCGAGCAAGTAGCTAATCTCATTTTCAAACTTGTTCCTGATTCACGAATTGGTATCGCCCATGGACAAATGGATGGTGACAAGTTGGAAAAGGTGATGATCAAATTCATCGAAGGAGAATATGATGTGCTTGTATCAACCAACATCATTGAATCCGGACTTGATATCCCAAATGCAAATACAATCATCATTAACAACGCACATCTATTCGGATTAAGCGACCTACACCAAATGCGTGGTCGAGTGGGGCGTTCAAACAAAAAAGCTTTTTGCTATTTACTCACACCACCAAGTTCTGTGCTATCATCAGATTCTCGAAAACGCTTAGCCGCGCTGGAAGAGTTTTCAGAATTAGGTGATGGTTTCAAAGTAGCAATGAGAGACCTTGATATTCGTGGTGCTGGAAATTTACTTGGTGCAGAGCAGAGTGGTTTTATTACTGATTTAGGTTTTGATACCTATCACAAAATTTTAGATGACGCCATTCAAGAATTAAAAGAAACGGAGTTCAAAGAATTATTTGCTGAAGAACTTTTAGAAAAAGCAAAACAGATTGTTCTTGATTGCGTAATCGAAACTGACTTGGAAATTCTGATTCCGGACAACTACGTCAATAGCACAACCGAACGTCTGCAACTTTATTCTACTCTCGACAATATTAAAGATGAAAATGAATTAGAAAGTTTTACCAATTCATTAACCGATCGATTTGGAGTCCTTCCAGAATCCGTGAAACAATTGATCAGTTCCGTAAGACTTAGATGGATTGGCGAGAGACTCGGTTTCGAAAAAATAAGTTTGAAGAATGGGAAAATGCGTCTTCATTTTATTTCTGATAGAGAAGACTATTTTAAATCGGCAACATTCGGAAGAATCTTGTCATTCGTACAACAACACTCAAAAACTTGCCGAATGAAAGACACTGCTGGCAAACTATTGCTTACTGTCGAAAACATTCCTTCAGTTGAAGAATCCCTGAAGATTTTGGAGCCTTTACAGGTTAATGCCTAAATCTTGTAAAGAAATCTTTTCGAGATAAGGATCTAAGCTTGCAATGTTACTGAAGGCATTTATCATCAAGATTTTCTTGTAGGTAGGTGAATAATAAACCTCAATGAAGAATTCCCCAGCGTGGTAGAGGTAAACCTTTGCATCGCCAAGCCTTCGTGCTGACAAAAAATTTGAGTTGCAAGTAACCCAGTCACACTTCCTTTCAAAGGATGCCCTTTGAAAATCCTTTAGCGTAATCATAAATAGACAATTATGTTATGCTCAAAGGCGTCAAAATCATGCCGATTTGATTTTCAGAGGAATTGGAGGGTCCATTAGGGTCCCAACGGCCCAAAAGAAGAATTTTTTTCCCAATTTGAAATTGTGTAATATTATCTAGCAATTAGCGTTAAGACTTCCCAACAGAGCAGACAATTCTTTACATATCAAAAAAGTTTTGCTCTTTGGAAAACTCGGATTTATCTTTTTATATTAGCGGTTACTTTCATTCAAACTTTAAAGCAAATGAAGCGTCTACAGACATTTTTATTTTTCGTTGGGCTTTCTTTGGTGGTTTCCTCTTGCTTCTTGCGCAAAGGGGGCAAACCTACTGCCCAAAACCCTGGCCAGCTAAGTACAGCTACTGGCCTAAAGTACACCAATGACCCAGCAGAGGGTTTTGCGGTTATGCCGTACAACTCACAACCGGACGCACCCAATATGGTGTTTGTCGAAGGTGGCCGAACTGTGTTGGGATCCTTTGAGGAAGATGTGATGTCTTACCGCGACAACGTAGAGCGCACTGTGTCTGTCGCCTCGTTTTATATGGATGAAACTGAAATCGCTAATATTCACTGGCTTGAATACCTCTATCACTTAACTACTGACTCTACTAAAGTTGATGGCGGAAAAGCATACAATGCGGCTTTGCCTGACACATTGGTTTGGAAATCCAAACTTGCATTTAACGATCCTTATGTTGAGTATTATTTGCGTTACCCTGGTTTCCGTTATTTCCCGGTTGTTGGAGTAAACTGGAAACAAGCGAATGCTTATGCTAAATGGAGAACCGTTGTTGTGAATTTCGACTTGCAAGAAAAGGCAGGGGTAGAAAGACCTGCTGAAGAAGCTGGCGGTGGTCGAGTTCCAATTGAAAATGGATATACAATTCCTGCGTACCGTTTACCTACAGAAGCAGAATGGGAATATGCAGCTCAAGCTTTGATCGGAACTCAATGGTTGGAAGAAATGCAAACCCACCAACGTATTTATCCTTGGGATGGTCACGCTTTGCGTAATCCTTACGGAAAACAAATGGGTTATTTCTTAGCGAACTTCAAACGCGGTCGTGGTGACTATGCTGGTATCGCTGGTCGCTTGAATGACGGTGCACTTATTACCTCATACATCTATGAATATCCTCCAAATGATTACGGATTGTATAACATGGCGGGTAATGTGAGTGAGTGGGTAATGGATATTTATAGACCTCTTTCACACCAAGATTTTGACGACTTAAATCCTATTCGCAGAGATGATTTCATCGATAGTCATGGGACATACAGAAACCGTTATTCAAAAACTCAGAAAGATTCAACAATGACGCTTCCTGATGGCACACAGAAGACTGTACGCGGTTTTGAATACGCTAAGAATCCTCAAGGATTTATTTCATTGATCTCTGACAAAGTTCGCGTATACAAAGGCGGATCTTGGAAAGATGTAGCATACTGGATGTCTCCTGGAACTCGCAGATTCTTGGATGAAGATTCAGCTACTGCAACAATTGGATTCCGTTGTGCAATGATACGCGCTGGGTCTAACTACTAATACCAGATTTTAAAATATCAAAAAAGACCCCGCCCAATGCGGGGTTTTTTATTGTGCATGTGCAATGCAAGCCATACTTAGTTCTTTGCATTCAGCCTTCAACAAAATATGACCGCAAGCTTCAAATGTTGCTCCCGTTGTAATGATATCATCAACCAGTAATACTTTCTTATTTTTTAGCTGGTCTGGATTTATTATTTGAAACACCTTCTCCACATTTTCCCATCTTTCTTCTCTCGTTTTTTTGGTTTGCGTTTTTGTATTAGTCAAACGTCTACAAGCCTTTTGATTCACTGGCACCTTGAGCGCTTCAGAAAGTCCCTCAGCGAATTTCGCGCTTTGATTGTACCCCCGATTACGCTGTCTTGAAGGATGTAGTGGCACTGGTATAATCATGTCAAGCTCAATATTGAAGCCACTCCGGATGAGTTGCTCACCTGCTATTTTTCCCAGCCGAACTCCAATTTCAGGTTTATTGTTGTACTTCAATTGATGAAGCAACTGTTGTACAGCTCCAGCTTTTCTGAAGCGCAGAAAAGCCCAAGCGTTTTTTATTTCTAAACGCCCCAAGAATTTGTCTAGAAGAAGGCTCTCATCGAATGAGTTGTCATTCGTGAAAGGAAGCTGAACAATACATTTTGTACACAAGGTGTCCTCTCCTTTGACTAAACCTGTAGCACAGTGAAGACAAGTTTCGGGAAAAAATAGTGAAGTGAAATCCGAGAGGGACGAACGAAACGTTTCAAGATTTGACTTGACCTTTAATAAATTCATCTTTGCAAAAAAAATTGTATGAGCCTAGTAAAGCAATTTAATGATTACCGCAGCAAAATGAATGATAAGATTCTTTCTTCGGATAGTCTTATCATTAAACGAATTTTTAATCTTGATACAAATGCATATCAAGAAGGTGCTCTCGATGTAAAATCAAAAGAATTGATTGGTCTCACGTGTTCTTTGGTTTTGCGTTGCGATGATTGTGTTCGATATCACCTCGGCAAATGCAAAGAGGTTGGTTTCACAACTGCGGAGGTAAATGAAGCGATGGGAGTAGCTACTTTAATTGGGGGAACAATTGTGATTCCTCACCTTCGAAGAGCGTTTGAATTTTGGGAAGAACTATCCGCCCAGTAAATGTTAAAGCGTGATCTAGATTTTGAGCGCAATTGGCAGGCTTTGCTGCTAGAGATTGAAAAGAACTTAGGTAAAAAACCAAAAGATCTTAATGGCGTGCTATTTATTATCGGAGTCCATGAGCTTGGCAAAGGCGCAAAAAATTTTTCTAAGGAGGAAAAACAAGATCTCATGCACATTGCTATTTGTAAAGTGCTGAGCTTATCTGGTTATTATAGACTTGACGGTATTGACAAGGAAGGATGGCCACATTGGGTCCTGATAAAAAAATTACCCCATTTTGATTTGTTGGAGCAAGAGAAGCTATTAAAGATGCACGTCATCGAATATTTCGAAAAAGATTTGGGGTGGGCATTTTGATACGGTCAGTCATATCCTTTTCTCTTTGATTCATGGTCTGTCTCCCTTACCTTAGTTTTCCATGAACTTTGTTTTAGAAAAGTCGTTTTAACATTAGGATGGAAGAGGGGATTAAAAGTGTCAATCAAAAAATAGCTTTTTTTAAGCGGAAGTACTATTTGAATTACCTCGTGCGGGGTTCAATTCTTATTCCCGCTATTTTGTTGATCTATTTTCTCGGGGCTTCATTGATTGAATATAATTTATGGCTCGGCCGATCAGCACGTTTTTTTATTTTGCTTAGTTTCGTTTCCGTTGCCATCTTCCTGATCATTTATTTTCTTAAAAAAACCTTTGCGATGGTTATTCTTTGGAAAGGGCCTCAGTGAAGAAGAAAGCGCCAAAATAATTGGCAACCATTTTCCATCAATCTCAGACAAACTTCTGAACCTTGTTCAGCTATCATCAAAGTCCAGCAATAACGATTTAACAAAAGCCAGCATTCTTCAAAAGTCAGGGCTGCTTGAAAATGTCTCTTTTGAAAAAGCCGTTGATATCAAGTCGAATAGAAAATACTTGAGATACTTGTTGGTTCCGTTGGCATTGATTCTCATCCTTACATTTGTTAACAGTAATATTTTTACCAAGAGCACTAACAGAATTGTAAAATTCAATCAAGAATTTTCTCCAGAAGCTCCGTTTCATTTCAAAATCTCTAATAAAAATCTTCAAGCTTTTTTTAACGAAGATTTCATTTTGAACTTGGAAGTAGACGGGAGCTCTTTACCCGAATCTGCTTTTTTGGTTGTAGGTACTCAAAAGCTAAAGCTTGAAAAAATTAATTCGAGTAGGTTTCAATATGTCTTTGAAAAACTTCAACATCCTGTGCATTTTCAAATTGAAGCATCTGGATTTTTCTCTAGCCCGAATGAGATCAACATTGTTAACAGACCAGAATTATCTGAGATAAAAATCAAATTTGATTTTCCTGTTTACACAGGAAAGCGCTCAGAGACATTAACCAACGCTGGTAACATTGAAATTCCTGAAGGAACCAAAGTTTCTTGGAATATTCGAACTGAACACGCTGATAAAGCACATATGTCTTTTTCAGAGGCCCCTAAGGAAAATGAGATGCAAATTATTGATAATCAATTGTTTGTGCTTAGTCGGGTTTTCAAAAATAACGATCAATATTCCATTACTTTGAAGAATAACTCTGGAAACAGCGATGGAAGAATATCATATTCCATTGATGTTGTTAAAGACCAATTTCCTCAAATAATTGTGGAGAACTTTCGCGACTCAATCTTATATAAATCGATTCTCCTCGGTGGTCAAATCAAAGACGATTATGGTTTAACAGAACTTCGATTAATCTACCAGATAAATGAAAGTACAGAGAAGCATTTTATTAAAATGCCAATCGCAAAATCAGTACAACAAAGCTTTTATCATTTATGGAAGTTGGATTCTCTTCAACTCTCACCGGGCGATAAGCTCAATTATTATTTTGAAGTTTGGGATAACGATGGTGTTAACGGAAGAAAATCAACTCGCTCTGCGGACTATGTTTTTGCTCTACCCAGCAAGGAAGAACTAAAGACGATTGTTTCTGATCAGCAACAGCTTACTGAAAGCAAAATTGACCAAGGCGTTGAAAAAGCAAAAGAGTTAAAAAAATCTATTGACGAGGCTCAACAAAAGTTGCGCTCAAAAACAAGTCTTGACTGGCAGGAGAAAAAACTTTTGGAAGATCTTATTGATCAGAAAAAGAAATTGGATAGTGATATAAAAGAACTCCAAAAACAAAATCAATTGCTAGAACAACAAAAGGAAACCTTCACTCAAGAAAATGAGAAAATCAAGGAGAAGTCAGAGCAAATTCAAAAACTGATGGACGAGCTTCTCGATGATGAAACCAAAAAAATGTTTGAAGAACTTGAAAAGCTATTGAAAGAAAATATTGATCCCCAACAGATCCAGAGACTATTGGAAAAAATGGATCGAAAGGAAATTAATTTGGAACAAGAATTAGAAAGAGCATTAGAATTATTTAAGCAGCTCCAATATGAATACAAACTGGATCAAGCAATTAATGAGATTGGCAAGCAAGCGGAAAAACAGGAAAAACTTTTGAATGAAACACAGCAGTCTGCTGACGATAAAAATAAAAGCGACTCCAACGAAAAGTCAAGTGAAGAACTTTCTAAAGAACAAGAGCAGCTCCAAAAGGATTTGAAAGAATTCGAAAAATCCGTTGAGGATATGAAGAAGCTTGGTGACGAAATCCAAGAGGAAGATAAAGGACCATCCAAAGAAGAGCTTCAGGAATTAGAAAACTCAGAGCAAAACAGTAAGGAATCGCTCGACCAGAAGCAGCCTAAAAAATCGATGGAGCATCAGAAGAAAGCATTGAGTAAGATGCAAGAAATCCAAAAGGGCCTGAAACAAATGCAAAGTTCCATGCAAATGGAAATGGACACGCAGAACTTAGAGAGTTTAAGACAAATCGTTCACGGTTTGATAAAGCTTTCTTATGATCAGGAAAACCTGATGAAAGAATTCAACAGCATTCAACAGTCGGACCCAAAATACGTTCAAGTTTCTCAGGGGCAAATCAGTCTTCAAAATGACTCTAAAGTATTGGAAGACAGCCTTTTAGCTCTATCAAAAAAGGATCCTTTCTTAAGTAGTATTGTTACTCGAGAGATCAGTGAACTCAATGAACATGTTGATAAAGTGGTAAGCCACATTAAAGAGAGAAGGAAAGGTAATGCATCATCTGAGATGCAGTTTTCGATGACGAACATTAACAACCTGGCGCTCATGCTTAATAATCACTTTGAGATGATGATGAATGCTATGGCAAATGGTAAAGGCAAACCCGGTAAGAGTTCTGGAAAAGGTGGAAAAAGTGCTCCCAACTTAGGGAAAATGCAACAAGAGATAAATGGTCAAATTCAAAAACTCAAGAGTGGTCAAAAAGTTGGAAGACAATTCTCTGAGGATTTGGCAAAGCTCGCAGCTGAACAAGAAAGAATAAGAAGGGCCTTGAAGGAGATGCAAGACAAAATGAAAAAAGAAGGAGGTAAGGAGATTGGTGGAGACCTGCCTTCAAAAATGGAGCAGACAGAAATGGACTTAGTGAACAAGCAAATAACCGAGCAGACCATTAGAAGACAAAATGAGATCCTGACTAGATTGCTTGAAGCAGAAAAATCAATGCGTGAGCAAGACTTGGATAAAGAAAGAAAAGGCGAAACTGCTAAAGACCATCAAAAAGATGTTCCTCAAGAGTTTGAACAGTATTTAAGATTAAAGGAAAAAGAGGTAGAATTGCTAAAATCACTTCCTCCAATGCTTTTTCCTTATTATAAAAACGAAGTGACCGAATATTTTAAAAGAATAAAGTAGCGTGCCAGGAGTTAAAAACATTAGCATCCAGATTCCGTCCCTTTCGGAAAACATAAGGATCATTGAGAGCTTTATTGATAACGCAAAAGAGAAGTATCTTCTGAATGACGATATCTATGGAAACATCATGATTGCTGTTACAGAGGCCGTCAACAATGCCATTAAGCACGGTAATCAGGACAATTCCTCAAAAAATGTTACTCTTTCGCTATCGCTTCAAGATGGATTGATAAAATTTAAAGTCCAGGATGAGGGCGATGGCTTTAATTTCCAACAGCTCCCAGATCCAACAGCTCCTGAAAACATTTCAAAACCAGGCGGTCGGGGGATTTTCTTGATGAAACACTTATCTGATGAAGTTGATTTCAAAGAAAATGGAAAGGTTGTTGAGTTGAGCTTTTATATGAATCCCTGACCATTTCATGGCTATCCATTTTTTCAGTGAGGATGTGGACTTTAAGCTTAAAAGCCCGCTGAAATTCAAAAAGTGGATAGAATCGGTAACTAAGAAAGAAAAACGCAGAGTAGGAGATATCACCTACATATTTTGCTCGGATACATATCTGCTTGGGTTAAATCAGCAATTTCTTAAACATAATACCCTCACTGACATTATAACCTTTGATTTTTCTAAGGATAGGATGGTTTCTGGTGAAATCTACATAAGTGTCGATCGGGTTCAGGAGAACGCAGATAAATTTGAAGTTGATTCCCAAGAGGAATTATCTCGGGTAATGATTCACGGAGTACTTCATCTTTGCGGCTATAAAGACAAGTCCAAGCCTGATAAAATTCTTATGCGAGAAAAGGAAGACGCCTACTTATCTTTGTGGCGTAGAAGTTTCACGTGAAACATAATTAGAGACCATTTAGGAACTGTTCCACGTGAAACATGATTTAAAAGATATGTTTCCAAAATACGATTTGATTGTAGTTGGTGCCGGTCATGCTGGCTGTGAGGCTGCTGCCGCTGCTGCGAACATGGGATCAAAAGTTCTTTTGATCACTATGAACATGCAGACAATTGGGCAAATGTCTTGCAATCCAGCAATGGGTGGTGTAGCAAAGGGACAGATTGTGAGAGAGATCGATGCTCTGGGTGGATATTCTGGCATCATCTCAGATAAGTCGATGATTCAATTCCGAATGCTTAACAGGTCTAAAGGTCCAGCCATGTGGAGCCCGAGGACTCAAAACGACCGAACAAGATTCGCAGAAGAGTGGAGATTGGCTCTTGAGAGAACACCCAATGTAGATTTCTGGCAAGAAATGGTCTCAGGCTTAATTGTTAAGGATAAAAAAGTAGTTGGAGTAAGGACATCCTTAGGTTTAGAAATAAGGTGCGATGCAGTTGTTCTAACAAACGGAACATTCCTGAATGGCAAAATCCATATAGGAGAAAAGAACTTTGGAGGAGGAAGAACTGCAGAAAAAGCTGCTACTGGAATAACTGAACAATTAATTGAACTTGGCTTTGAATCTGGGAGGATGAAAACTGGAACACCTCCTAGAGTGGATGGGCGCTCTCTTAACTATAATTTGATGGAGGAACAAAAGGGCGATGAGGCTCCAGGTAAATTCTCCTTCTCAGACACTGAGACTTTAAGTAAGCAGATGAGCTGCTGGATAACTTATACAAACGCTGATGTTCATCAAGAATTGGAAAGAGGCTTTAGCCAATCTCCAATGTTTCTGGGAAGGATAAAAGGTTTAGGGCCAAGATACTGCCCATCAATTGAAGACAAAATCAATCGGTTCGCAGATAGAGATCGTCATCAAATCTTTGTTGAACCAGAAGGGTGGAGTACAATTGAAGTGTATGTAAACGGCTTCTCTACATCTTTACCAGAAAACGTTCAGTACGAAGCACTCAAAAAAATACCCGGTTTCGAAAATGTTAGGATGTTTAGACCTGGCTACGCAATCGAGTATGACTACTTCCCTCCAACCCAATTAAAAACAACTTTAGAGACTCAACTAATTGATAATCTGTATTTTGCGGGTCAAATTAATGGCACAACGGGTTACGAAGAAGCCGCTTGTCAGGGGCTAATGGCAGGAATAAACGCTCACAACAAAATCCATGACAAAGAGCCACTAATACTCAAAAGATCAGAAGCTTATATCGGTGTATTAATCGATGACCTCGTCAACAAAGGCACAATAGAACCATACCGAATGTTTACCAGCAGAGCTGAGTACAGAATTTTACTGCGTCAAGACAATGCGGATATCCGGCTCACCGAACTAGGTCACAGAATCGGGTTAGCTGACGACCAAAGGCTTGAATCAGTAAAGAAGAAAAAAGAAAAAGTCGAAGCTCTTACCAAAGAGCTGAAAAATTTCAAAGTTTCACCAGAGCAAGTCAACGCTGGCTTATTAGCGCTAGAGAGTTCGGCCATCGAAGAAAAAACTAGTCTCATCAATCTTTTGAAACGACCATCTATTGGAGCCGAAGAATTGAAAAACTTCAACTCAGAAATTAATGAATTGCTGAATAAGTATTCCCCAGAAGTTCTGGAGCAAGCCGAAATAATAATTAAGTACGAACCCTATATCGATCGCGAGCAAAAGCTTGCAGAAAAAATTGAAAGCCTTGAAGACTTTAAAATAAAACCCGATTTTGATTACGATCGTGTCAAGGCGCTGTCTTCAGAAGCAAGAGAGAAACTAAAGAAAATTAAACCTGAAACCATTGGTCAAATGTCAAGAATCAGTGGGGTCTCACCTGCAGATGTTTCCGTCTTAAGCGTTTATCTTGGAAAATGATTCAGCTGCACTCCTGCCCGATCTGTTCAAATCAGAGCTACTCCAATTTCTTAACTTGTACTGATTATACCACAAGTCAAGAAAAATTTAATCTTCAAAAATGCGACTCGTGTGGTTTCACTTTCACAAATCCGAGGCCAGATGAGTTATCCATCGGTAAATACTATTTGTCCGAATCATATATTTCACACACCGGTGGAGAAAAAAAAATCACTGATCAAATCTATCTACTCGCAAGAAAGTTTGCGTTGAAGAAGAAAAGGAAATTGGTATTAAGTAAATCGAATGGAAAATCAATTCTGGATTTTGGCTGTGGTACAGGCGAATTTCTAAACGAAATGAGATCTAACGAATGGTCCATTTCAGGTATCGAACTATCCGATTTAGCTCGAGCCAAAGCAGAACAACTCAATCAAAAAAAAATCTATCCCAATCTTTCTGAAATCGGAAATGAAAAATTCGATGTCATCACTTTGTGGCACGTCCTTGAACACTTGCACGACTTAAACGATACATTAGATAAATTAAAAAAGTTGATGAAAGATACGTCAACTCTTATAATAGCTGTACCCAATCATGAATCTCATGATGCCATACATTATCAATCCTTTTGGGCGGGTTATGATGTACCGAGGCACCTCTGGCATTTCTCGAAAAAAAGCATGGATGAACTTCTCAAAAAGAACGGGTTTAAATTAACCGAGGTTTTACCAATGAAATTAGATTCTTTCTATGTCTCGTTGCTAAGTGAGAAATATAAATATCCAAAAAAGTCAACCATCACAAGATTATTTTCAGCCTTCATCACAGGTTTGGTATCAAATTTGAAAGCTAAAAAGTCAACAAACTTTTCAAGCCTCATCTATATTGCAAAAAGTTGAGAAAGATTTTTTATATCATACTACTCATTTCGTTGTGGCAGTGCGCACGACAATCACAACCAGCTGGTGGTCCTAAAGACACGGATCCACCTGAGCTCATTTCATCTATTCCTATCAATGGGCAAAAAAACTTCAAAGGCAAAACTATTGAAGTAACGTTTAATGAATTTGTAAAACTTAAAAATGCAGAAGACGAAATTGTAATAACACCCACCATTGGAAAAAGTAAATTTCTTGCCAAGCGAAATAAGGTAATTATAACTCCTAGCGAAAACTGGAAAGATAGCACAACCTATAGCATTGCATTTAGGGAAGCGGTCCAAGATATAACTGAAAGCAATCCTACGGAAGATTTGCACTTAGCATTCAGCACAGGCTCAACCATTGACTCCCTGAAATTCTTCGGTTACGTCACTGAAATGTTTAAAGAAAAACTTCCTGAAAAAATAACTGTTGCTCTTTACCAATCCGACACATTTGACATCTTCAAGCACAAACCAATCTATTTTACAAAAACAAATAAAAAAGGAAGATTCTCAATCAGAAACTTAAAAGGAGGAAAATACTTTGCTTATGCTTTTGATGACAAAAACAAAAACTCAAAAGTTGATAGTAAATCAGAAAGATTCACTTTTAAGACGACACCGATCATCTTAGAAACCTTAAAAGACTCTATAGTCCTTGAGTTAATCCATGTTGACACTCGGCCAATAAAAATCACAAGTGTAAGAAACACATGAGTACCATATCAACCATAAGATTTAATAAACTACCAGACAGCGTCACCGTCTCTAGCGAAAAACCAATTATATATACATATAGCGAGAGCAAATCAGAAATCAACGTGTTCAAGGATTTCGATTTGAGCTGATTCACTTAAAATCAGAGTAAAAGCCAGTGACAGTTTGTACCAAAAACTAGACACTACAGTTTACATTAAATTCACAGAGAATAAAGACTTTTCTGAGAAATTCAAGTTCTCCGAATGGCAAACATCGTTCGACATAAATACAAAAACTCTTGAAGCAAGAGCTTCACTAAATAAGCTAATTGGAACAGTTACACTTGACAGCATGTACATCCAGTTGGACACAGTAAATTTCGTAGCTATTAAAAAAGAGAATATCTCATTCGACACACTTAACAAAAGAGTCCTTGTTAAGGTCAAGCTAGACATAGAAATCTCAGAAAAAACACTCAACCCTGTTTTACTATTCGGAAAGGGAGCTCTCATTACTGTCGACAACGATTCTACAAAATCAGCAGATTTAAAAATCAACATCCCAAAAGTAAAGAAACAGGCATACTAAGTGTAGAGATAAACACGGATCAAAAAAACTTTGAAGTACAATTAGTAGACACAAAAGACAAACTCATAGAATCCTTCAGAAACAAAAAGAAATACACATTCAATTACGTACCACCGGCCGAATACAAAATATTGATCATAGTTGATACAAACGAAAACCATCGATGGGATGTCGGCAACTTCTATAAAAGAATAGAACCCGAAAGAGTTATAATATACAAGAACGCAGAAAAGAAAAGTTCGATCCCAATAAGAGCCAATTGGGAAGTGGGACCTTTGGTGATAAGCTTCTAACAAAATGTTAGTAAGTCCTCTGAAACCAACATCAGGAAATAAAGAGCAAATGTTAGTTGAAAAAGTAAACCAAACTTCGGTATTTCCAACAAAGAGCAAACGTTGAAAAACTTACCAACATTCCACAAAACCTTCGTCAACAGTTCAAATCAAAATGAATTTGCAACCTTTAACGTAATTTTATCAACAAGGAATCGTCAAGCACGTTAGCAAAACTAATTATCCACAATTCAACAACTCTAATGATTGATATTATTCTTTAAATATAGATTTATAAATACACTAGCCTTAGTGTTTTTGTTGGTAACTACTTTGCTTGGGCAAGATTTGCAGGAAGTAAAAATTGCTAATGAATATTTGGCGAGGGGTGAAAAAGAAAAAGCACTCGAGGCATACCAAAATCTTGCAAAGAACCAGGCGAATATTTCCACCATTCATTCTAATTATTTTAATCTTCTTCTTGGCCTTGGAAAATATAAACAGGCGGAGGATTATATCGAGCGACAGATTAAGCGGGACACGAAATTTTCATATCGCGTGGATTTATTTATCGTCTATGTTAAGGCTGGAGACCAAGCTAAAGCTGATCGGTATTTCAAGGCTTTGCTGAAAGCCAACACTGAAGATATCTACCGACTAAAATCAACGGCCGATTATTTGTCATCATTTAATTTACTCAACTACGCAGGCGATGCGCTGCTCCAAACGAGAGTTGCTGGCGGACCAATGTTGTTCTCGCTAGAATTGGCGAATCTATACCGCATGCAAGGCAGGCGCGAGGAGATGGTTAACGAATATTTAAACTACGTTACCCTGACTCCAGGTAATGGCGCTTACGTGAAAAATCTCCTCCAGATGCTTTTGTCAAAACCGGAAGAGCTTGAAACGCTTGAACGGGTTCTTTTCGAAAGAGTGCAGCAAAATCAGGACTCCGAAATTTTTGCTGACCTTTTAATTTGGGTGAACCTTCAACAAAAAATTTTTATAACGCCTTTATTCAAGCCAGAGCTTTTGATAAACGTTTTAAAAAAGATGAATCGAAGGCACTGGAAATTGGGCAGATCTCTCTGAACAATCAAGACTACGATAATGCGATCAAGTGCTTTACTTTTGTCGCAAAAGAATATCCAAATTCAGATAATTTTTTCACTGCCCTTTTGGGAATCATTAGAGCTAGAGAAGCAAAAGTCAAAAAGTCATTTCCTGTTAATAAAGATTCTATTCGATACCTAATTTCAGAATACAAGACATTTGAAAGAAAATATCCGAATCAGTCCGCGACCAATGAGGCCTTTTTAAGTGCTGCAAAACGAACGCTTATTATTTGAATGAACTTGACTCCGCGATAGTTGACTTGTCGCAGCTGATCTCGAATGTAAAATTACCAACGCAATTAAAAGCTCAATGCAAAATTGATCTTGGTGATATCTATTTGCTCAAAGGTGAGCCTTGGGAATCGACATTGCTTTATTCACAAGTAGAAAAATCGCAACACGAAGCTCCTCTTGGTTATGAGGCAAAACTTCGAAATGCAAAACTGTGGTATTATGCTGGCGACTTTAAACGGCTGGCTGAAGAACACTTGGACATTTTAAAGCAAGCGACTACACGCGAAATAGCTAATGATGCAATGGACCTTAGCATGCGTATCAAGGAAAACACAACTTTTGATACAACGGGAGCAGCATTAAAAGAATTTTCTTCAATCGAACTTTTGATTTACCAAAATAAGCTTGACGATGCGGTGAAAATGTTGGATTCGTTTGATCTGAAGCAAAGCCCAAGAATCCTTGATGACGTATATTGGCTTGAAGCGAATCTTTTGATGAAGCAAGGAAAATTTGCTGAGTCAATAGCTAAACTTCAAAGGATACTTGATGAATTTGGAGATGATATTTTGGCCGATGATGCTTATTTCTTGCAAGGAGATATTTACACGCTGAAAATCAGCTCAAGAACAAAGAAAAGGCTCAGGAGATATATACAGAGAAGTTTTTAAATAAATTTCCAGGAAGTGTTTACGCAGCCGAGGCTCGAAAAAGGTATCGAACATTGCGGGGAGATTTTGGCGCCACGCAGAATCAATAATCAAAATTTTTTTTAGTGAATTAGATAAGTGGCAATACCTGTGATGATCAGTGTTGCTCCCGTGACGATTCCAGCTTTGTGCTCAAGTGCATGCCAATTGAATTTATCTAAGCCGTGATAGGCTAGGTTGACCCAAACAATCATTCCCGTCAAAGTAACAACGCTATAAATTATTGACATTAATGCTGTCCACCATAAACTTTGTGAACTAGCCGCTAAGAAGAAGGCTTCTATTTCAAGGCACGGTGAAAAAAACATAGCCGTTGACAATGTCAAAATCATTTTCGTTTTTGAATTCTGATGTCGTTGATCATCGATGTGAAAATGTTTGTGTTTATGGTGACGATAAATGAAAATCAAACCGATAGAAATAAGAACCGCTGGCCCAATGAACGGAGTAGCAAAGGAAAAAAACTTCGAAAGTTCAAATCCGAAAAAAACTAAGGTCCAGCCAATGATCAGAGTGCTAAACACGTGACTAGAACCAGCTACAGCTGTTGTGAAAAGTATTTCTTTAAGCGACCAATGTTCCTTTTTGCCAATCGTGAAAATGGGCAGCCAATGATTTGGAATAACAGCATGAGAGAAGGCTGAGTAGTAAACTTCCTAAAATCAGAGTCAACATTAAAAATCGTTTTCAGCGCAAGCTAATCATCCTCCACATTCTTCAACAAATTCAATAGCTCGAAAGACCCTTTCACTACAATTTTGTTCTTATAATTTTCAGAAGAAGTTTTCGTCATTCTTGAAAATTCTTGAAAGCCATTGCCAATTGCGCCAGAGTTAATCTCCAACAACTCATAACTGTGTTTGGTTGCATCTTTTTCAATAAACACAAAAAACTTCCCATTAAAATTGACAACGGCATCAATAGGAATCGCTGAAACCATATTTGTACCCGTTTCAATAATTGCACTAAAAAAAGTGCCTGGAATGAGATTCGGGTCCTCGCCTTCTAGGTGACAGTGCACCCGGACTGTTCGCTCCGAGGTAATTTCGCGGCCAATTAAATACACCTTGGCTTTGCGTTCATGATTTTCGTTGGCTAATGTTATTCTGGCCAGCTGACCGATTTTTAATTTTGGAATATCTTTTTCAAAAACCTGAGCTTCGGCATGAACGTGGTCAGTATCCACAATTCTAAACATGATGTCTGTAGGATTTACATGCATACCGATGTTTACATTCACTTGTGAAACGAAACCTTCAATTGGCGAAGGAATATTTACAGTGCTTTTGATTTCACCGTTTTCAATTTCAGCAGGATTGATGTTTACTAATTTCAATTTTGATTTGAGGCCTTCATATTTTGCTTTTGTGGCGAAATAATTAGCTTTTGCTTGCTGCAGAGATTTTAGGGCGTTCACATTTTCTTTTGAAGAATCAAGCTGACGATTGTATTCTGTTTCAAGAAACTCCAATTGACTCTTGCTATCGAGATAATCTTGTTGGAGCTGAATGTAATCGGGATGTTCAAGCACAACGACCGTTTGACCTTTTTTAATGCGCATTCCTTGTAGAGTTCGGTTGACTTCACGAATCCTCCGAGAGGAGCGGAAATCGAAACAAGGGTTTGGAGGAGGAACATCGAGCATTCCGTTAGCCTTGATACTTCCACTGAGACTCATCATTTCGGGGCTGCCCAATTCAATTTGAACTGATTTGTACTGTTCATTGGTCAAGGTCACTTCATTTTTTGAAGTTGACTCATTTGCTAATGGAGTTCATTTTTCTTGGCTGGAGCAGAGCAAGAAAAAACGAGGACCGAAAAGAGTATGATTAAGTGAATAGATTTCATGTTTCAACGAATTAGTTTTTTCCCAAAAGGAATTCAAGTTTTATAACAGAGTGATTGTAAAGATTTAAAGCTTGTAGATAATTGTTTTGAATATTAATTGAGCTTTTCAAAGCCTGGAGATATTCCACATAACTAATTTCACCTGCAGAGAAAGCTTTCTTTGCTTGTGTAAGCAACAGTTTTGCATTGTTTAAAGCACTGCCTTCAAAATAATTTAGGGTAGCGTTGTTTTTTTCAACCTCCCGAAGCGATTGTTCATAATTGCCCTTCAACATTGTTTCAAAATGCTCAGCGTTTTTTCTTGAAGCCGCCTCCTGAAATGAAGCTGCTTTAGCACGAGCAAGATTAGGTTTAATCCATAGCGGAATAGCTAACCCCAATTCAAAACCGTTGAATTGCTTACTGCGTGGATAAAAAACGTCTTGGCCATTTACATTTTGAACACCCGTTAAACTTTGAATAAATCCACCAATCATGATATCTGGCATCACCCGGCTGCGCTCGACCTGTTTAAATTTTTGACTGATTCGGACTTCTTGTTTAGCCAGCTTGAGCGATGGATTTTCTTGTACAACAGCTGAATCGAAGTTAGGTAATGATCGCTTGGCCAATACTTCTGAAGCTGTTACTGTAGACTCACTTTTCAGCAATGCGCGAAGTCGTGTTTCGGAAGATTTCGACATCAGCATCGTTTTGTCTTTTTAGATTTTGAACGTCCATTAACTGTGTTTCGGCAGTTGTCTTTTCAAGTAAATTACTTTCGCCTGTTTTGTATCGAAGAGTTGAAGCTTTAACGAAATCAGAATACAAGCTGTCTTGAGAAAGCAAAAGTTTTGTCAACTCATTTTGATAGAGTAATTGATAATAAACAGACTTAACCTCAAACGCCAAGTTGGTTTGTTGGACTTGCAAATTTTGCTGAGCACCAAAAACTTGTTCTCGTCCAAGTTGAACTTGATTCGAAAGTGTTGTAGGAAACGGAATAGTTTGAAGCAATGTCAAATTATTGTCCTGATAAATGGAATTGTACTGACCATGCATCCATGTAGCTGAAAGTTTGCCAATGTCAGTCCCCGTTTTTTTGACTTCTTTGAAATAATCGATTTGATATTCAGCGGACTTAATAGAAGGATTGTTTTTCAAAGCAGTCTGAATAGCCTCATTGAGTGTAAGCTTTTGACTTTTTGCAAAAACTGGAATCAAAAGACAAAAGACGAATAATTTTATTTTTTGAATTTTCATGAATGAGCTTTTGAGGTTTTTTCAAAATAGGTGTACAAAATAGGGAGCACGATAAGAGTGAGAATGGTTGCAGAAATTAGTCCGCCAATTACAACCGTTGCTAATGGACGTTGAACTTCAGCGCCTGATGTTTGCGAAAGCGCCATGGGCATGAAACCGAGCGAAGCTACAAGTGCAGTCATCAGCACTGGACGAAGACGAACTCGAGTTCCCCGAATCACAATTTCATCGACAGGAGTTGTGGAATCATTTTTTCGAAGCCTATTGAATTCTGCGATGAGCACAATTCCATTGAGCACTGCAACCCCGAAAAGAGCGATAAATCCAACGCCAGCTGAAATACTGAATGGCATGCTCCTTAACCAAAGAGCAATTACTCCACCAATTGCCGCAAGCGGGACAGAAGAAAATATTAACAGAGTTTCTCGCCAGGACCGGAATGAAATGTAAAGCAGAACAAAAATCAAAATCAATGACACGGGTACAGCGATAAGCAATCGTTGTTTTGCCTCTTGAAGGTTTTTGAAATCACCTCCATATTTCAAAAAATAACCAGGATCGAGTTTTATTTTCGAATGGATCTTTTCGCTGATCTCATTTACGATTGACTCAACATCACGGCCTCGAACATTAAAACCAATCGCAATTCTACGCTTGGCATCATCACGTTGAATTTGATTGATTCCAGATTCCAGACGGATATCCGCCAACTGCTCCAATGGAATTTGTCTTCCATCGGCAGAGGTGACGTAGAGCTTTCGAATGTCTTCAATGTTTGTACGGTTTTGTTGATTCAGTCTTACCATTAAATCAAAACGTCTTTCTTTTTCATAAACTTTCCCAGCAGATTCTCCAGCGAAACCACTTCGTAAAACAGTGTTGACTTCTTCAACGCTCAAGCCAAACATGGCCAATTTGTTTCTATCGAAGCGAACAACGATTTGAGGCAAACCACCTACAGGCTCAACATAAATATCTTGAGCACCATCAACTGTGCGTAGAATTTTTTTAGTTTGTTCAGCATACGCAACAAGCTTGTCCAAATCTTCTCCATAAATTTTTATAACAACGTCTTGACGCGCGCCAGTCATAAGCTCATTGAAGCGCATCTGAATCGGCTGTTGGAAGCCATACATGACACCCGGCATTTTTTCATGAAGTTTAGCCGACATTATGTTGGCTAGTTCTTCGCGTGAGTGAGCTGATACCCACTCATCTTTGTCTTTGAGAACAATAATCAAATCTCCGTTTTCTATAGGCATTGGATCGGTTGGGATTTCGGAAGTCCCAATCTTTCCGATAACTTCCTTTATTTCTGGAAAATTGTCGAGAAGAATTCGCGCAGACTTTTGTGTTGTTTCAACCATTTGGGATAGAGAGCTCCCCGTAATGATTTTAGTTTCGACAGCGAAATCACCTTCGTCAAGAGTAGGAATAAATTCTCCACCAAGAGTTGAGAAAATTATTGCGCAACCAAGAAATAAGACAACAGAAATAGAAACGACTAAAGCTTTCTTTTTTAGTGCCCAGAAAATTGCAGGATCGTAAATGTGATGGAAGAAAGTCATGATTCGATCAGCAATATTCTTTGAAGACATGGGCTTCTTGCTGAGCATGAGCGCAGAGACCATTGGAACATATGAGACTGAAAGAATCAGCGCTCCGAAAATGGCGAAGGCAACGGTCTGTGCCATGGGTCGAAACATTTTTCCTTCGATGCCAACAAGTGTGAGTATTGGCAAGTAGACAATCAAAATGATAACCTGACCGAATGCAGCAGAGTTCATCATTGTGCTAGCCGCAAGCTTTACTTCCGAATCCATTTCTGGTTGAGAAATTTTTTGAGTTCGATTAATAGTACTCAAATGATGAAGCGTTGCTTCTACGATGATAACGGCCCCATCAACTATTAATCCAAAATCAATAGCTCCGAGACTCATCAAATTTCCAGAGACACCGAAAAGATTCATGAGAGAAATGGCGAAGAGCATGGCGAGAGGAATCACTGAAGCCACAACTAGGCCAGCGCGCAAATTGCCAAGCATAAGTACAAGAACGAAAACAACAATGAGCGCCCCTTCGGCTAAATTTTTAGTGACTGTGCTAATGGCGTTGTTCACCAACTTTGTCCGATCAAGATAAGGTTCGATAATAATTCCTTCAGGCAAAGTTTTTTTGATTTGCTCAATTCGCTCTTTTACTTTTTCAATAACGAGTGATGAGTTAGCGCCTTTCAACATAAGTACAATCGCACCGACTTTTTCGCCTTCGTCATTGTAAGTCATCGCACCATAGCGAATAGCATTTCCAAACCGAACTTCGGCAACATCACGGATCAACACAGGAATTTTTGAAGCATTGGTTCTTACAACTATTTTTTCGATGTCTTCCAAGTTTGTTGCGAGACCTTCGCTTCGAATGAAAAATGCATAAGGCTTCTGATCGATATAAGCCCCGCCAGTGTTTTGATTATTTTTTTGGAGTGCTGCAAAAACTTCGTTGACCCCAACACTCATACTTTTCAGTTTGTCGATGCTCAGCGCAATTTCATATTGCTTGAGTTTGCCTCCCCAACTGCTCACATCAGCAACACCAGGTGTTCCCAGAAGTTGTCTTCTCACAATCCAATCTTGAATTGTCCTCAACTCCATTGCATCATACTTATTTTCGTATCCCTTTGCGGGTCGAACGATGTATTGATAAATCTCGCTAAGGCCTGTAGAAATTGGACCTAGTTCGGGAGAGCCTGTGCCAGCAGGAATTTGCGCCTTCGCTATTGCAAGTCTTTCATTCACTTGCTGACGCGCCCAATAGACATCTGTATCTTCCGTGAAAACAACAGTCACCACCGACAATCCGAAACGAGAGAAAGATCTCATTTCTGTTATACCAGGAATTGTGGCCATCGTTTGCTCAACAGGAAATGTGACTAATCGTTCGATTTCATTTGCGGCAAGCGAAGGCGAAACGGTCATTATTTGTACTTGATTGTTTGTGATGTCGGGCACGGCATCTATTGGAAGTTTTGAAAGGGAGTAACTTCCCCAAGCAATAAGTGCTAGTGTGAGAATGCCAACAATGGCCTTGTTCTTAATGGAAAAAGAAATAATGCGGCTAAGCATAAAATTATTAAATGAAAAAATTTCACGATTGAAAAAATGAATAAGCGATTGAATTATTCTGATCGCTTAAAGGAAGCTTAGCTCAAGAAAGCTTTGGTGGTTGAAAAATATCGCTGAGATGTGAAGCGATAAATGTTTCGGTGTAGCCCGAAACGTGATTTACTTCAGAGATGAATTCAGTTTCTTTTAATACAATTTTATGCAAAGGAATTGCAAGAGTAGGGGCAGTGAATGAGTGCGCTGGATCTTTGAAGGGGAGTTCGTTGTCGTGAGAATCGTGGTTAACATCTGTCTTGTAGTGCATTACTAAAAATTCCCAAAACGAAATATCACCAACCAATTTTTTATGCTCGGAGAAATGTTCAAGCAAAACAGGCACGCGCATCATCTCGTGAAACTCAGTGTTCGAGTTGATGTAAAATGCAAGCAGCGATATGGCCAAAAATCTTTTCACTGAACAACAAAGTTAGGTAAATGTTGAGGAAAGCTCAAAACAGTGAGTAGGCACCACCTTTTCTGAACTTCGTCAAATCATAGGGAGGCATTTCTCTTCCAGCAAAAAATTTTTTCTTGGAGCTTCTAAAAAGCTGGTGAATTGCATCTGCAATTTTTCCATCTCCGCTCATTCGCCTGCCGAATTGCGAGTCGTTTACGTTTCCTCCATGCATGGAACAGATTTGATTCCAGACTTTGTCAAATGGATCGGGGAAATTTTTTTTGAGCCAGTCTTCAAAAATTTTTCCGATTGATCCATTCAGTCGAACAATTGTCATTCCTGCTGTGAGTGCCCCATGATCTGCTGCAGCCTTTAGCACTTGCGGGATTTCGTGGTGATTTAATCCTGGAATGAGAGGTGCATTCATAATCCCAACCGGAATATTTGCTTTCGACAATTCCTCAACTGTTTTCAATCGTTTAATGGAACTAGCTGTACGCGGTTCCATTAATCTTCGCAAATCTTCATTCAGTGTTGTAATCGAAATCATCACATGCACAAGTCGCTCTTTCGCCATGTCTTGTAAAATATCAATGTCACGAGTGATGAGACCATTCTTTGTTATCATTCCAACAGGATGCCGATACTTGAAAAGCACTTGCAACATCTTTCTCGTGATTTCTAATTTTCTTTCTTGAGGCTGATAACAATCTGTATTTCCGCTAAACATGATTGGTGCTGCATTCCAATTCTTATGAAGCAGTTGTTGCTCTAAAAGTTGCGGTGCATTTTTCTTTACAATGATTTTGCTTTCAAAATCTAACCCGGCACTGAAGCCATAATATTCATGAGTATTTCGAGCGTAACAGTAAATGCATCCGTGTTCGCATCCCTGATAAGGATTCATGGAATACATTCCTCCAACATCAGGGCTTTCAACTTTGTTGATGATCTTTTTCGGACTTTCGTAAAAAATTTGAGTGTGAGGATTTTCCAACAATGGCTCATCAAGCCCTTCGGTATGTTCAGTTACATACTCTGCCTTGAGGAATTTATTGGTGGTTTTAATTTGCGCACCGCGCCCTTTGAAGTAGAATGTCCACACACAATATTACTAAAATAATTAGTAAATGCTAAATTATTTTGACACGCCAATTACTGAGATTAGCGATGCCGAATTGAAAAAATTTGGAGTGCAAATTTTAGTTAAGAGAGAAGATATGAACCACCCGAAAGTTTCAGGGAACAAATGGTGGAAGTTGAAATACAATCTTGAGGAAGCAAAAAGACAAAATCAGAAAACACTTTTGACTTTTGGTGGTGCATATTCAAATCACATTTATGCGACTGCTGCTGCTGCTCAAGAATTAGGACTCAAGTCAATCGGAATAATTCGAGGAGAAAAAGTTCTTCCCTTAAATGAGACCTTGGCTTTCGCAGAGAATTGTGGGATGGAATTGCATTTTGTGTCGAGAGAAGAATTTCGTCTCAAAAATGAAAATCAATTTCTCTGAAAAACTCAGAAATGATTTCCGAGATTTTTATTTGATTCCTGAAGGAGGATCAAACATGTTAGCCGTAAAAGGCTGTGCGGAATTTGCAAAGGAAAAACTTCAATCAATCGATTTTGATTATCTGTGCTTACCGGTTGGCACAGGCGGAACGATTGCAGGAATTATTGCTGGATTAGAAGGAAGAAAAAAGATAATTGGATTTTCAGTTTTGAAGGAGGGAAATTTTTTGAATGATGAAGTAAAAGAATTGCAACACTCTTTTTCGAACAAGGAATTTTCCAACTGGAAAATTGAAACAAATTATCACTTTGGTGGTTACGCAAAACGAACAAATGAATTAGATCAATTCATTTTAAGAATGAAATATGAACACAATTTGCCTCTTGATTTTGTTTACACTGGGAAAATGATGACAGGTGTTTTTGATTTAGTCTCAAAAAATTTTTTGAAGAGGCTCTAAAATTCTGGTGCTCCACACTGGAGGATTAGAAATTAAATCCCCTCACTCACAAACACACGCTTCACACGCTCACTGGTGTTGGTGAGGATTTCGTATGGAATTGTGCCAATGCTTCCCGCAACTTCATGTATTGAAAGATCTTCTCCAAAAATGACTACTTCGTCACCTTCGTTCACATCGACTCCCGTAACATCAATCATCGTCATATCCATGCAGACGTTTCCAATGACGGGAGCTTTTTTTCCATTCACCAAAACTTTTCCAACTCCTTTGCTAAAGCCTCTGCTAAAACCATCTGCATAGCCGATTGCCAAAGTAGCGATGGTCATTTCCTGTTTTGCTTTTCCATGTCGGCCGTAGCCAATGGTCTCTCCTGGCTTTATTTTTTTGAGTTGAGAGATTACTGTTTTCAAAGTTGCAGCAATTTGAAGTTGATTGTTTTTTTCTTCTGTTGGGTCAACTCCATACAATCCGATTCCTAGCCTCACCATGTCCATTTGAAAATCTGCGAAACGTAAAATTCCAGCGGAATTTAAAATATGTTTGATCGGATTGATTTTCAATTCGGAGGAAAGAGTTGAGAACATTTTTTGAAATTGCGCGAACTGTGATTTCGAAAATTCATCATGCTCTCGTTCATCAGCTCCTGACAAATGAGAGAAAACGGATTTTATTTTGATGTTGGAATTTTCGCGTAATAATTGAATTGCGGTCGACAACTCAATTTCGTTGAATCCCAGTCGATTCATTCCTGTTTCAAATTCGAAGTGAATTGAACATTGTCTTCCGTTGAGAAAACTAACGAGCGCATGAAGAGTTTTTAAATTATAAACTACTGGCTCTAATTGATGCGACATCATCGAATCGAAATTTTCCTCAGAGGAGTTCATCACCATAATCGGCAAAGAAATGTTTTTCTTCCTGAGTTCTCATCCCTTCGTCTGTATATGCAACTCCTAAGTAATCGACTTTGTGGTACTGCAAAAGGTTGGCCACTTCTTCACTCCCGCTTCCATAAGCAAAAGCTTTAACCATAGCCATAATTTTAACTCCGGGCTTTAACTTCGATTTAAAATAATTTAGGTTGTTTACCAGTTTACCTAAATCAATTTCCATGATTGTGCCATGGACTTTTCTCTGTAGCCGTTGAATAATTTTTTCAAATTGAAAAGATCGAGCGCCTTTTACTAATACAACTTCGTTGTCTATTGAATCAAAGTCAAATGCTTTTAAAAACTCATCGGTGCTTTCGAAAAACTGTACAGACGGGATAGCAGTGAACAGCTTTTTGATGGATTTTAGAATTGATCCAATTCCGATAAGCTTTTGCACATTTTTTGAAGTAAGCTGAGCAATATTTTTTGCTAAAGCCTCTTCGTTCATTCCCGATTGTAAAATATCGGACAGAATGATTGTCTTCTTTTTCTTTTGATGACTACCAAGAAAATCTAAACTTATTTGAAGACCAGCCAAATCATTGTTGTAGGTATCGTCAATAATTTGCGACTGATTGATTCCCTCCTTTAACTGTAATCTCATCCCCACCGACTTTAGCTCAGAAATTCTTTTCTGGATTAAATCGGAATCATAATTCAGATGCAGCATCAATACAATGCAATGGATGGCATTTTCAATGGAAGCCTTATCAGAAAATGGAATGGAAACAGTGAACGATTTTTCACGAAACTGAAAATAAAAGGCTGATCCCTTTTTATTTACAATAACATCTCCCTTTTCGCCCCAAGAAAGTGTTTTGATTTTTTCTTTGACTGCTGAATGAATCGCAGAATGATCATGGCAATAGATTAGGACATTTACATTTGAAAAGAGTTTGAGTTTTTCTTCAATCTTTTTCTCCACATTATTGAAGCCTTCGTCATGAGCGGAGCCAATGTTGGAAAATATTCCGATAGTCGGTTGAATAATTTTTTCAAGAAGCCCCATTTCATTGGGTTTGGAAATTCCTGCTTCGAAGATTCCTAACTGATGATATGGCTGCATGGCCCACACAGAAATGGAACACCAACTTGAGAATTGTAGCTACCGGGATTTTTTACAATGCTAAAATCCGGTGAAAGAAGTTGGTACAACCATTCTTTAATGATTGTTTTTCCGTTGCTCCCGGTTATCCCAACTACAGGAATTTTGAATAGCTTCCGATGATTTTCAGCAATTGCTTGAAGAACTTTAATCGATGAATCGGCTAGAAAAAAATTGCCTAGAGGAAATTTATTGACATCAATTGTTCTTTCAATTACAAACTGATTAATCCCCAACCGATATAACTCTTCAATGTATTGATGACCATCGTTTCGGGTTCCTGAGATCGCAAAAATATTGAACCTTCGCCTATTAAAGCTTTCCGACTATCAATAACTAATGATTCAATTGACTTATCGCTTTTCAATTGAAGCATTTTCCCATCTGTGATTTTACTGAGCTCTGAAAAAAACATTCTTAAAAGAGTTTGGAGCCGTTCGGTACTTTTTTCGTCTGATTGAGCTGAGCACTACTTTTCCCTCCTCATCGGGAAAACCTGTGACCAAAACTTCTGAAATAAAATTGGCGATTTGCTTCGGTGGAAAGTTGGTGACGCAGATTACCTGTTTGCCGATTAATTCCTCTGGTTTGTACAAAAAAGTGATTTGTGCACTCGATTTTTTTATCCCCCAATTTGGGCCAAAATCTATCAAAGTTTGTAGGCGGGCTTCTTAACACCCTCAAAAACTTCCGATTTGACGATGGTTCCTGCCCGAAGGTCGATTTTATCAAAGTCCTCCCAAGAAATCATAATGTTTTTAATTAGCTTGCTTAACCAACCCGAATGTAATTACGTTGTTTTACAATCAGATGCAGAAAAAAGTAAAATTTTTGTTGCCCGTTTTATTGATTGTTATGCTTCCCGCATTACGAGTATTTGCGCGAGAGGGAAATCAGACACAATAAATCCGGATGTGCGAGAACTGAACAACCATCCGGAATTGAATTTGAATGACGACAAAACTTTGATCATGGATGCGGAGACGCAAAACCGCCCAAAGTACAATCAATAGCAAAGGAAGGTTTGCCTGCAACACAGGCGAATATTAAGAAACAAGAAGCTCAAAATAAATCTTTGATTGCGCCCGACAAGACCGATGAAGATTTACTGCATTTCAACTTCCTTTACCTTCATCATTCAGAAATTCAAGATTTCCTGACATTGTCGATGATGATTAATAACTAATCAGCTTTCTTTTTTTACCAAGTATTGTTCAAGGTCTTTCAGACTAAGAATTCCTTCGTAATAAGCTTTTCCGAAAATCACAGCAAAGACACCCATGTCGTTGAGGCGTTTGATGTCGTCAACTCCACGAACACCACCGCTGGCAAGCACTTTTAGATCTGGAAACTTGTCGGTCATTTGATAAAAAGAAAATGCTGGTCCTTCCAGGACACCGTCACGAGAAATATCGGTGCACTTTGCGTACTTCAATGTCTCGGTCATAAAAATTTTGAAGGTGATCAAACAAATGAATTTCTGATTTTTTTCTGCCATCCTCTGAAGGCAACAATTTTAGAGTTGATATCAGTTACATCAGCTCCAAGAGTAGCTTTTTCCGACCGTAAGAAATGATCCACGAGGAAAATGTTTCTGGTCGGTAATAGCAATATTCTAACGCAGTTATATAATCAGCTCCGTATTCAAAAGCTTTTCCAACATCGCCATCTGTTGAAAGACCACCGTGAAATCAATTTTTAATTCAGTGTATCCAGCTATTTCTTCAAGCACATGATAATTTTTTGGTTTCCCTTTTTTCTGCTTCATCCAAGTCAACTAAGTGCACTACCTCGATTCCATGGTCTTCAAAACGTTTGGCCAAGTCTACAGGATTTTCATCGTAAGCTTTTTCACTAGTTGGATCACCTTTGCGCATTTTAATAACGCGGCCTTTACGAAGAGCTATTGAGGGAATTACTTGAATCATATCTTAAATCTAAAAGTAAAACGATGCATGAAAAAATATCAAAGAGTGAGAATTATTTTCAGAAAACTATTTCAATGCAAATGGAACAGCCACTATGGTTTTGTCCCAAAACAAAATCAACTCCATACCATCAGCACCCTTTTCAACGGTGATCGTAAACTGCTCAAAGACCTTTTCATCGGAATGATGCACTGGAACTTCTACAATCAAAGCATCAGAAGTTGAATCTCGTTGTGCTTCTCCGTTGAAACTCACTCCCCAAGACGGAATTTCTGAATTGAAAATAACTTGCCATGTGTTCTCATTGGGTATAGTCCACAGGCTATATTTTCCTGCCTTCAATTCTTTGTCTCCGAAAACTAAATCCTTGGTTGTTTCAAAAGTTGTGGCTTCGTTCGCTCCAGTTCTCCATGTTTTTCCAAATGGCACTAGTTTGTCTTTGCCAAAAATTTCGCGGCCTTTCTTGTAAGGACGATTATAGAATACATGCACCTTTAAATCACCGCTATTAAAATCGACTGTGCTTTCCGGGCTAAACGATTTGGCAACATGGCGAAAATAGCCCAATCCACCTGCCAATACGACCAATACTATACCCCCGATGATCACTAATTTTTTCATATAATTTGTTTAAAGCCCAGCCACATTAATTTTCTACCCGAATTTGCAAATAATAAAGAAATCAAGCCTATTTTTGACAATTAAATTTTAATCATGTCAGTTTTCGCCATTGTCATTTTTCTGTTCGTTCTAGCTATCGTTTCAATTTGGATGTTTCCGAATAGCAAAGTTAGCGACAATGAACATGATGTGAAGCACTGAGTTTCCATCCAATGAATGTTTGCGTCTTTTGTGGGTCCAGCACAGGCAATGATCTCATATTTGCCGAAACCGCAAAAGAACTCGCAAAACTTATTGCCAAAACTAAATCTACTCTTGTTTACGGTGGTGGCAACATCGGCCTCATGGGAATCATCGCAGATGAGGTTCTTTCTCATAAAGGAAAAGTAATTGGTGTCATTCCTGATTTTTTAATGAAAAGAGAAGTTGGTCACAAAGGAATAACGCAACTAGAAATTGTTTCAACCATGCATGAGAGGAAGCGGAGGATGGCTGAGTTAGCCGACTGCTTTATAGCAATGCCCGGTGGTTGGGGCACCCTTGATGAACTTGCCGAAATACTTACTTGGAAACAACTTGGATTAATTCAACAACCAGTTGGAATTTTGAACATCAACTCATTTTTTGAAACAATGCTTTTGCAAATGCAAAAAATGGTAGAAACAGGCTTCCTTAATGGAGCGAATTTCGATTCCATAAAAGTTTCGGATGACCCTCAAAAAACTCCTCACCTTGCTCGGGGTAAAATCAATTTAAGTTGATCCTACTTGCCTAATTTTCGTTAGCTTGGTGTAGTTGCATCACCATGGTTCGAATTTTACCGCTAATCCTTGTTTTTTTCTCCTTCCACGCATTTGGCCAATTGGGTTTTAGTTTGGCCGATGGCGCTACTAAAGTTGATATTCCAATTGAAGTTCATAACAATCTTATTGTTGTTCCAGTAATTATTAACAATCAGCTGCCTCTAAAATTTATTGTAGATACAGGTGTCCGTACTTCGATTCTCACAGAGAAAATATACAGCGATGTTCTGCATATGGCCTATTCCAAAAAGTATACGATCGCAGGTCCAGGAGCAAAAAGTTTGGTAAATGCATATATAGCTAATAACGTTACCATTGATATGCCAGGAGTCCATGGGCGAGGCCATGCGATGCTCGTGCTGGAAAACGATTATTTAGAGCTTACAAATTCATTAGGTACTGAAGTTCATGGAATCTTGGGTTATGAACTTTTCAGTCGTTTTGTAGTCAAGATAGATTATACAAATAAGGTGCTTAGTCTTATTTCACCAAACAAATTTAAACCAACGAGAAAATACTCGCGCTTACCAATCACAGTTGAGGATACAAAACCTTACTATGTCGCAGAGCTTAGAATAAATGACACGACCAGTGTAAGCGCAAAACTTATGGTAGATACAGGAGCTAGCCATGGATTATTTTTAGACACAGAATCGAATAAAAAAATAATAGTGCCCCAAAGAAATATTGCATGTTTAGTCGGACGTGGATTGGGAGGAGTAATCACAGGGAAAATAGGTAGGATCAGCAGTATAAAAATTGGTAAGTATCTAGTGCCTGATATGATTGTCAGCTTTCCCGATCCTGGGAATTATATGGATACTTTAAGAGCGGGGGCAAAAGTTTATAGAAATGGATCTATTGGTGGAGAGGTGCTTAGTCGCTTTCAAGTAATCTTTGATTTTCCACATGAGAAGATTTACTTGAAATCAAATCCATCTTTTCGAAAAAAAGCCTACAATAATATGAGCGGACTTACCGTGAAGGCGGAAGGAAAAAAACTACGTGATTTTGAGATAGTTGATGTAAGAGAAAACTCTACAGCTCATAAAGCTGGGATACAAACCGGTGATAAGATATTGTCGATTAACAATATTCCCAACTTCAGAAATGGATCTAAGTCAAGTGAACAATTTCTTTAACACAAAACCTGGGAAAAGGATAAAGATGCAATTGCTTCGTAAAGATTCCCTTATCGAAAAGCAATTCAGGCTCATTAACGAAATTTAAATTTTTTTTTAAAGCTTTCTCTGAGACACCTTTCTTATCTTCATTTTTATTTCCAAAGTCGATATGAAAAAAATATTCGCTCTTGTATTTCTTTTTGCGTGTGCCAGCAAGGGATCAAATCCTTCACTTTCACCAAATGATTTTATTTCGAAAATAAAAAATACGCCTGAAGCAGTTTTGATTGATGTAAGAACAGAAGCTGAAGTAAAAAGAAGGTGTGATCTCCGGTGCGCGGAATATAGTTTATGATGATTCTTTTGTAGATAAAATTGGAAGTCTGAATAAAGAAGTTCCTGTTTTTGTTTACTGTGCGAAAGGTGGACGCAGTGACAAAGCAGCTAAGATTTTGAAGTCGAATGGTTTTAAGGAAGTATGTCAGCTGAAGGGTGGAATAGAAGCGTGGAAAGAAGCAAAAATGCCTTTAGAATCAATTCATCAATAGAATGTCATCAAGGTATTCTCTCGAATTACTAAGCCGAGGCACCTTATTTTGCCCACCAAGTTTGCCTCTCTTTTTCATCCAATTGTAAAACGTTCCTTCAGGTACATTATGGATCTTAGGTTCAACTAGCGCAATGTTATGCGCGCGCTTGGCATCATAATCCGAGTTGACTTTGCGAAGCATTTCGTCAAGTGCATGAGTGAATTGCTCAATGCTTGATGGCTGCTTTTTAAATTCTACGATCCATTCGTGGCCTCCACGCTTAGACTTTTCTAAATAGATTGGTGCAGCCGTGTAATTATCAATTACTGCTCCTGTCTGCTCACAAGCATAAGCGATTGCAGTGTCTGCATTTTCAATAATCATTTCTTCGCCAAAGGCATTAATGAAATGTTTAGTGCGCCCGGAAATTTTTATTCTATAAGGAGAAAGACTTGTAAACTTTACCGTGTCTCCGATGTTATATCGCCATAACCCAGCGTTGGTAGTGATTACCATCGCGTAATTTTTTCCGAGCTCCACATCGGCTAAACCAATCGCATCAGGATATTCCTTGTCCCACTCTTCAATAGGGATGAACTCGTAGAAAACTCCATAGTCAAGCATCAATAAAAGATCTTCTGAATCTTTTTGATCTTGAATGCCAAAGAAGCCTTCACTAGCATTGTAAGTTTCCCAATAGCGCATTTGATCGGGAGGGGATCAGTGATCTAAAAAGATTTTTGTAAGGTCTAAAAGCAACAGCTCCATGGAAGAAAACTTCGAGGTTGGGCCAAACCTCTGAAATCGTATTTTTCTTCTCTAATTCAAGTATGCGCTGCAGCAAGAGAACCGTCCAAGTGGGAACGCCAGCAATATGAGCTACGTTTACTTTGGCAGTCGAACTCGCAATCCTGTCAATTTTTTCTTCCCAATTTCCCATGAGCGCAACATCCAAACTTGGTGTCCGGATGAACTCAGCCCACGGAGGAAGGTTCTGCATGATCACCGCAGATACATCACCGTAATGCGATGTGGACGTTGGATCAAACTCATTGACTTGATAACTCCCGCCAATTGCCAATCCTTTGCCATCAAAAATTTTCGTCTCAGGAAAATTGTTAACATAAATTGATAGCAAATCCTTACCTCCTTTAAAGTGGCACTCATCAAGGGCTTCTTGTGAGACAGGAATGAATTTACTTCTGGCATTGGTAGTGCCGCTCGATTTTGCAAACCACTTTACCTCACTAGGCCATAAAATGTTTTGCTCGCCTCTCATTAACCTTTCAATGTGAGGGAAAATTTGTTCGTAAGTATGTACTGGAACACGCCTTTTGAAATCTTCGTAGTGGACGAGATCATCAAAAGAATATCGCTGGCCGAATTCAGTGTAAGCTGCGGTGGCTAGTAGTCGTTTTAAAACCTCTTCCTGTACCTCATGGGGATATTTCATGAAAAGCTCGATCTGGTGAATCCGCTTTTTCATGACCCAAGTCAGAATGGAATTAATGATTTGCATAGACAAGAAGATTCAAAAATAACAGGGCTTGGCAATAATACCCAAACCAGAAATCTTCTAAACTGACGAAAAAAGTACTTATTCGGGAATTTCTACTTTGGCTCTTCGCAACTGGAAATTCTGGCCTAAATAAACTTCTTACGAGAGGATCATTGCTAATTCCTCAGCTGTCCCGACTTTGAAAAGCTTACCCTCCACCATTAAATAGGCCCGGTCCGTAATTGAGAGAGTTTCATCGACATTATGATCACTGATAAGAATGCCAATATTTTTCCTTTTCAGGCGCGCTACAATTCCTTGAATTTCCTCGACTGCAATTGGGTCAACGCCTGCAAAAGGTTCATCGAGCAATACAAATTTGGGATCAACAGCAAGCGCTCGGGCTATCTCTGTTCTTCTTCTCTCTCCTCCAGACAACACCATTCCTAAATTTTTTCGAACATCGAGTGAGACTGAATTCCTTTAACAAAGACTCCACTTTTTCTTTGCGGTCTTTTTTGTTCATGTCTACGCATTTCCAGTGGTGCCAAAATATTTTCTTCTACAGTCAATTTTCTGAAGACCGATTCCTCTTGAGCGAGATAGCCAATACCTAATTTCGCTCGCTGATACATTGGCAGTCCGGTTATGTTATTATCATTCAAGAAAATATTCCCCTAATTTGGTTTGATGAGCCCCACAATCATGTAGAAGCTTGTGGTTTTGCCGGCACCATTGGGGCCCAACAGACCAACGATCTCTCCTTGCCCCACTTCCACGGATACGTTATTTACATCCGTACGCTTTTTGTATTTCCTTGTACCAGATGTTCTGCTCTCAAAACCATGTTACTCAAATTTGAAATCTTTCGCCCTCAGTTGTATGGACGTAACTCCGTTGTAAGTATTTTCTTCGATCGTAAAAGCCATTCTAAAACTTTCACCATCTGACAATTGCTCATAGTGACTTGATAAATCAAAACCAACGACTTGAAACACATTTTCGTTGTCAGCTTGCCCGACCAAAAAACGCACGTGCTTATCCTTAAAACTCGAAAGCGAATTGAGTACATACAAATTCCTTGCCTCAAATACAGGTCTTTGATTTTCAAGACGAATTTGGTACCGTGTCTTAAAACGCCAATGAATTTTGGGGTGATGGCGTCCAATGGCAATGCAACATCAATATCGACCACAGGATCTTGCATTTCTTCAGTGATTAATGAAGAAACCACTTCTTCAAATCTTTTTTGAAATGCAGTCACGTTGCTTCTGTCAAGAGTTAATCCAGCTGCGTATTTATGGCCACCATATTTTTCAAGAAGATCACTGCAATTTTCAAGAGCTTGATACAAATCAAAATTTTTAGTGTTTACCGCGCTAACCACCATAACACTTATCATTGGATTCGGTAAGAATTACCGTTGGCCGGTAATATTTTTCAACACATCGTGCAGCCACAATTCCAATTACACCTTTGTGCCATGTGTCTCTTAAAGAGGACGGTTGATTTAGCTGAACGTAATGTTTCATCACCTTCTATCATGGCTACAGCTTCTTCGGTGATGTTCAGATCACTATTTCCCTTCAGTAGATCATTTTTTACGTTTACTTTTTCAGCAAGCTCGTTTGCTTCCTCTTCCGTTTTTGAAATTAAAAGCTCAACAGCTGCGCGAGCATGAGCAACACGTCCTGCGGCATTTATTCTAGGGCCAAGGGAAAAGACAACACCGGAAATATCAAGATCACTTTTTATAGCCGCTATATCTTTTAATGCTTTCAATCCTGGTCTTGGATTCTGATTGAGTTTTTGAAGACCGTAATAAGCGAGAATTCTATTTTCTCCATTGATAGGCACGATATCTGAGGCGATACTAACAGCCACTAAATCAAAATAATTAAGAGCTTCTTCTTCATTTCTAAATTTTCGTGCAAAAGCATGAATCAATTTGAAACCCAAGCCACATCCGCTTAATTCTTTAAATGGATAACTACAATCCTCGCGTTTGGGATCGAGCACAGCGACTGCATTTGGAATAGAGCCACCAGGAAGGTGATGATCACAAATAATGAAATCAATCCCCTTATGACCGGCAAGAGTCACCATGTCCGTAGCCTTAATCCCGAGGTCAAGAGCAATTATCAAAGAATAACCATTTGCTTCTGCCCATTTTATTCCAATCTCTGAAACTCCATATCCTTCAGCATATCGATCTGGAATATAAAAATCACAATTGGGATAGAAATTTTTTAGATAACTAAAAACAAGAGCAACCGCTGTCGTTCCATCAACATCATAATCTCCGTAGATGAGAATTTTTTCGTTACGATCTATCGCATTTTTTAAGCGAGTTACCGCTCGCTCCATGTCTTTCATCAAGAATGGATCATGGAGGTGATTTAATGTAGGACGGAAGAAGTTCTTAGCTGTTTCAAAATCACTGATGCCTCGTTGTATGAGTATGGCCGTGAGGTATGAGTTGATATTTAGTTTTTTTCCGAGTTCGGAAATCTCTTGTTGAGAAGGTAGATTGTAATATGCCCAGCGTTTTTCCATAATTAGTTTCTACTCAAATTAACTGAGCCAGTTTTACCCTGATGAGCACTTGCTCCGTCAGCACCGCGTTGTCCATTTCTTCCATCCCTCACAGGTCCGAGACCAGCTTGTCCACCACCACCACCATCGCCACCAAGCCCGCCAAAGCCTCCAAAATTTTTTACGATGAGCTTATGGCCCATGATCAAATGTAAGTTATCACAGTTCTTGCAGTTGATTAATAAAGAACCCCCATTTCCCCCATTCCCACCATTGGCACCGTTGCCGCCATTTCCTCCATTACCTGCAGGGCAAACTCTAGTGCCAGATCCACCATCGCCACCCTTGCCTCCTTTTCCGCCACTTCCACCATCACCACCATTTATATTGATTATGATAGAACCATTAATTGTTAAGTTAGTGAAGTAGATCGATAAGTTGTTTGCATCTTCTCCATGGCCACCAACTTCTGCATCTTTTCCCAAGCCACCATTTCGACAGGGAGCAGATTGATTTGTACTGCTTTCTCCAGCCTTACCGATTGCTCCATTTTTCCCAAGCCTAAAATTGAACAAGCGTTTCCTATGAATGTTTCTTTAGCGTGAATGAAACTATCCTTCTTCAAAGGGTTGAGAATGATTGAAGAAGAATCGTTCATAATCAGAGTGTCGACCACGAGAATGTCTGTCTTTTCAATTTTAAATTTTTGATTTTTTTCTAATACGAGTTTGGTAAGCCTTATCTGAGAAAAACTTTTAAGATGCATCAGCAACAAAAGAAAAAATAATGAGACGAACCATCCAGCAAAAATATAACAACGATGTCTAAGAAATAAATTCAAGACAACTCTCCAATAAACTTCTAATTGTTGTTTGACTTAAGATTGACCGCTCCAGCTTTTCCTTGCAATGCTTTATTTCCCTCACCACCTCTGTCACCATCTTTTCCATCATGCTTATGGCCATTCTCCAGCGTCACCTCCGTGACCAGATTAGCCACCCAGCCCTGCAAAACGCTCCAGCGTTTTTGATAATTAATTTGTTGCCGACCAGAAGTAAAAGATTATCACATTTTTTGCAATCAATTGTTAATGTTCCTCCACGACCACCATCACCACCATCGGATCCATTGCCACCTTTGCCTCCATCACCAGGATTACACCAGCGAGTGCCGGCACCGCCATCACCACCTTTGCCTCCCTTTCCACCGTCACCACCGTGTCCTCCTGTTAAATCAATTATTACCGAACCGTTGATCTTAAAATTATTGCAATAAAGAGAAAGCCAACGCCATCACCGCCAACACTTCGGGAAGCGCATCCTTTCCTTTTGCCCCAGCTGTACATGGTGCCATTTGTCTAGTTCCTTGATCACCGGGTATTACGTTCACTCCATTTTTTCCTAACCCAAAAATGGAGCAGTTTTTTCCGACAATAATCTCTTTGGCATGAATGAAATTTTCTTTTTCGAATTGATTCAAGAACAGAGATGAGAGTAGTCCGTCATGATGAGTGTATCAACTACGAGGATGTCTGTTTTTTCAATTTTAAATTTTTGATTTTTTTCGATGACCAGCTTTTCGAATCGCAGCTGGGCAAATAAAGCATTTGTTCCCGCAAGAAAGCAGATGCAGATTAAGCGAACCATTCAACAAATTAATTGAAATTATGGCGAATGCCAATAAAGCAAAAGCCCAGACATTGTCTGGGCTTTGATAATAATTTTAAAAAGGAAAATTATTTTGATCCTTGTTTTTCGGCTTTATCGCCAACCACACCTTCAAGGACATCCTTAATTTCAACTCTTTGGCCATCTTTAAATGGAACTATCCAAGCGTCTTTTACGCCCATTTCGCGCATATATTTTTTGAACTTATCGGCTTCCCAATAATCACGGAAAACGCCAATCGTATATTTCTGTTCTCCTTTGTCAACAGCTTCTCCACCGAAGTTAGGATTATTGTCAAAATATTTTGACAGGTCTTTATTCTTAAACGCACCGATCTGTACTTTGAAAACAACACCTTTTGAAAAATCCATCGGATTGATAACAGGTGCAGAGGAGTTTCTTTCAACTTAGCAAGTTCTGCTTTTGTTGAAGTAAGATCTCCACGCATTTTAGAAACTTGATCTTCGAGATCAGCAATCTTTGCGTTTTTGTCGCTCACTTCATTGTTGAGGGTACTGACTTGACCCTTCAAAGCTGTGTTGTCATTGTCGGAAGCTTGCTTTGCTTCGATAAGAGTCTTTAGCTCTGATGGGTTTTTCGAATATTCCTTGGCCTTCTTTTTCCATTCCTTTTTCTCAGCCTTGCTAAGCTGAGCGAAAACTTGCATGCCGGAAAAAATTAAAGCCAGGCAGACGATAGTTACTTTAGTTTTCATTCGTTAAGGGTTAAAATGATTTAGTAAAAGTAAAAAATTATTTTCTAACATTGATTTTCGTGGTTTAAACGTCACCCGCAACCGAGATTTCTTTTCAAATCTCTGTTGGGCAAACCGCCAAATTGAAAATTGTTTTCGGTCTCTTCGTCACTCGGCCTAGATGGAGTTTCTGAAGACTTTCTTTAGGTGCTGTTCGGATTCTATCGTGTTTCCCTATTAACCTTCGAT
>JASGIR010000051.1:0-31274 GCA_049840975.1 Cyclobacteriaceae bacterium
ACGTATTGCTAAGGTTAATAGGGAAACACGATAGAATCCAACAGCACCTCAATAGATGAAAAACGGATGATTAAGATTTTCATTAAAAATTCTTGCTTTGCCAAAAATACAATTTACTTTTTTGTGTTACCTTTCTTTTGAACAATCAAAAATTAACGATATGAATTATTGGCTTGTCAAAACTGAACCCGGCACCTACTCCTGGGACGATTTAATTCGCGATAAGAAAACCACGTGGGATGGGGTACGCAATTTTCAGGCACGCAGTAATTTAAAAGCGATGAAAAAAGGCGACCTTGTTTTTGTTTACCATAGTGGCGAGGAAAAAGCTGTAATTGGTATTGCGGAGATAACTAAAGAATTTTTCCCAGATCCAAAAGATAAAGAATGGGCAGCCGTTGAAATCGGTTTCAAAAAGAAATTGAAAAATCCAGTAACTCTAGCAACGGTGAAAGCGACAAAAAAATTATCTAATATGTATCTAGTGCGAGCTGCCAGACTCTCTGTGCAGGCCGTTACAAAAGATGAATTTGATTCCGTGATTGCGTTGAGTGAAGCATGAACTTTTTGAATTACAAGTCCAGTATTATAAAGTCTATAATTTGTTGTCTGTTGACTACAAGCTTTACCAGCTTCAAACTGTCAGCTCAAATTACACAACCCGCGCGCTATGAGCGTCAGCATAAAAACTCCGACCATTGAGTTTATTCTTGTCTCTATGAAGGAGGCAGGACTTGCCCTAGTCCGCGATACAGAAAAATATGAGAGCAGTAAAAAAAAATGGGAAATCATTCTTTTGGACACCCTCTTGCATGAGATCTGGCAGACTGCATTTTTTTGTTGAACAGCGGATGAATATTCTGGGCCATGAATATAGAGATGGAAATATTTACCTGATTTTTCAAGATCCTGAGATCAATGGCAGGACAATAAATCTCACAGAAGTAAATGCAGCAACTCAATCAATTAAACAGCATACGTTCAAACCAGAGGTAAACATGCGCTTTACGAATTTTATCGTGGTGAAGGGCAAAGCAATTTTTGGAGGCTATATCACAAGAGAGCCAGCCCTATTAATGTATGATACTCGCGACTGAAACCAATAAAATTATTCCTGGGATAGTTGAGCCAAGCCTTGAACTAATGGACCTGCGAGCCAACATAAATGATACGTTGGAATGTGGTGCTTATTGAAGGCCAATTCGGCAAAATAAAAAATTGATAGCACGCACCTACGATGTCTATGGTGTGATGCTTGTTGAGGATGTTGTGAATGCCGATGAAGGCAAAACATTTATAGAACGCTACTTCAAGCTCGCTAATTCGCGATGAGCTTTTAGTTGCTCGGGATACTTGGACCTACGGCTCAAGCAAAACAAGCTGCTGGAATCTTTTATGTAACCGTTGATTAGTTCAATGACCAAAATATTAATTATTATGACTTCGCTGAACTGAATATTTCTTAGACTACTTAAAACCAAAACGGATAGAAAAGACAAGAGAAAGCGAAGTACCGGAAAAGTGTGAACAAACCCACTAGAGTTCAGATCCAAATCTTTCAAGCATTAAAATTGAAGAAACAAAAAACGGTTTCAGCTACCTAGGTGAAAGCTATGACATTGCGAACAATTCAAACCAGCGATACGCTTCGCCATACGGTTATTCTCCAAATTATAATAATCCGTATGGGTTCTATCCGTATGGCTTCAACTCAATGCCCTACAGGTATTACACACCCTATTATAGTCCCTTCAATAGTTATACTCCCATCAACGACATTCATGTGACCAACGCAGCGCTCGTTTTTTTCGATAGGCACGGGAAAATGGTTTCAGATTTGTCACTGAAATTCCCAGACATCAAGCTTGTTTCGAAAGAACAAGTTTCTGATTTCGTGAGTATAAAAGATACAACGGTAATGATCTGCAAAGACAAAAAAGATATCATCGCTAAATTTAGCGACAACAATGGCGACCATTCTAGAGAAGAAAAAATTACTCCTGCACTTAAAGACGTAAGTGAAACCATTCGATCCGAAACACAAGACAACAGTGGTATCCGCAGGTGGTATGGAAATTTCTTTTATGTGTACGGTTATCACGTGCTTCGCAATGCTTCGGATAAAAACACAAGAGACGTTTTCTATATCAACAAAATAAAAATTGAATAGAGTCCACCTATCATTTCTGTTTCTCATTTTGGTCAAAACAGTTTGCGCACAAGTTGAACAAACTGGTCGGATAGAGACACCTGTGCGTATTGACGCTGAAGCCTTTTCGATTGTATCGCTGGACACTGCCGGCCTCTTGCTCTATAGAAATTTTGTAGGTTCGGCTGAAAACCAGACCGAACTCATTCGTTTAGACACTTCGTTGCAACAAAAATGGAGAGGCTTTTTACCTACGCCCAAAACTCTCCAACTTAAATCGGTTAAGTCTTTCGCAAATAAGATCTATTTTTTCTTTAAGAACTTAATACCAGGCAGTCAGGAATTTATAGTTTACACGGTAAACATTAAAGGCGGAAGCTATCGGTCATATACCATCAAAAATGTAATTCAATTTAACCCCACCGAATACGTGGTAGCAACCAATGCCATTTTGATTGGAGGATACTTTAATTTCAGACCATTGGTCTTATTTTTCTCTTTGAAGGAAGAGAAATCTCATTTGCTTCCCGGTTTCCTAAACGAACCTGGCGAGATAACACAGATAGAATCCTATCCCGATGGAACAAGCAGTGTTGTTACTAGTGCCAAGAATATTAATGGAAAAAAATGTATTTGGATTCGTCACTTTGATTCAGACGGTGAATTCTTAAAGACGACCATCATTGAGCCTGAAGACAATAAAAATTTGATTTTCGGGCGTGTCGCAAAAACAGATAACAATAGTCAGGTTGTGGCGGGAGTTTATGGACGCAATTCATACTTTTCAAGAGGGTTGTTTGTAGCTGAGATAAACGAATACGGTGAATACGCTGTGCACTATTACAATTTTGGTGATCTGGAGAATTTCTTTCATTACATGAAAGCGAAACGAGAAAAACGGATTAAAGACAGAATTGAACGGAGACATATAAAAGGAAAAAAAATAAAATTCAATTACCGCTTCCTCGTACACGAACTTATCACCGATGGCGATCAATTCATTTTGACTGGGGAAGCTTTCTATCCTAAATATGCTGGCCGATCAAGTTATCCAAATCTGTCTCCCTACAATAGCACCTCGCCCTGGGGTTATGGCCCCAATGCGCGCTATTACCCCCCAACTTACAACCGGCCAAACGATCTTGTCTTTGATGGATTTCAATATACACATGCTGTTGCGATCGGCTTTGACAAGAATGGAACTCTCAAGTGGGATAATAGCTTCGAGATTAATGGAATAAAAACTTTTGAGCTCGAACAATACGTTAAGATTGTTCCTCGGCAAAATCATATTGTGCTACTCTACCTTTACGAAAATTTGATTCGCTCTAAAATCATAAAAGACAACCAGGTGATTGAAGGCACTACTCAGAATCCTGTAAAGACTTTCAATGGACAAGAGCAAGAGGCACATGGAATTCGGAGTAACAAATTAGAACATTGGTTTGGGAACCATTTTTTTGCTTACGGCATTCAAAATTTAAAAGATGCTGAAATCCCAAACCAGACACGCACCGTATTTTTTATCAATAAGCTTTCAGTTCGCTGATTAAAAAGAGAGCGAAGAAGAAGTTTACTTCGCTGTTGAAATGATTTGATCCAATTCTTCAGCTGAAAAACCAAGTCGTTCTCCAACCAATTTGATTAAGTCAAGCTCCGCTTTACAAAGTGTTCCATCAACCTTGGCAAATTCAATCATCTCTTCCAGTTGTTTCTCACGGTCGATCATGTTTTGCGGAATAATGTGCTTATACTCGTCAGCCTTACTCAACATCACATTCATCCGATCGATAGGAATGCCTCTTTCATATGCGATTTTTGCAAGCGCAACGCGCTCTGATTCCTCAATCTTACCATCCGCTGCTGATAGCGAAATCAAATTCCGGAAGTGTTCAATAGCTGTTGTCATGATTCAACCATTTCATATAGACGTTATGAAAATAATGAATTTTATGCTATTTATTTTGATGTCTTCAGTCGAAAATAACTGACGGTCAGAAGAAGGAATACAATTCCTGCACAGATAATTGGCGGTAGGAAAGCAAAAAAGACAGTGCCCAAAAAAACGGCACCAAAAATCAACGTTTGAATCCCCACAATGTCTTTGACTAATTCAGCAGACGCATGTTTCCTTGTTAAATACAGATTAATCAAAGCGCCCATCAAGAAAATGAGTGTAAAGCATAAACTCACAGCAATAAAAATTTCGCTCATACTCCGATGAAAGCCTGAACCCCAATCCAACTTATAGTTATCCATCAAATCGATCAGCTGCTTTTCTTTTTCATTTTGTCCTTTCATCTTATTCAAGAAACTCAATGAATGAATAGCTGCAGTTAAAAATTGAAAGCCAATGGCCACATTCAACCAGGAAGAGGTTTTGGTCTGCATTTTTGTGTTTTACTAAGTTAGAAAATTATTCGATGCAGCCGAAATTCCCTACTTAATCGGGAAGCGTTTAAACGGAATTGTTTCGTCAAACAATTTGCGATAAGTAGCATGACGTTTCACAACAACTGCATTAATTTGCTCGCACACACGGATCATTTTTGTATTGAAATCTCCGATCCAATTCATTTCATATTCTTCATACGGTCTTGATTTGTACTGGTGCAATTGTCTGAATGTTTCAATGATAGCTCCATCTACTCCCTTGCCCTGATGTGCCGGCACAACACCAAATAAAACTCCGAACGCTTTTTTGTTCGTTCTCCTGAATGTGTACCACAAAAATTTTAGTTTGCCAATCAAATCCAGTTTTCCGTTTACATATTTAAAAATCTGATTTACTTCTGGCAGCGACAAAAAGAAAGCTATCGGTTCGTCTTTGTAATAACCGAACCAAATGAGTTGCTCATCCATGATTGGTTTCATTTGCTTCACAATCTGTTTGGCTTGCTGATCAGTCAATTCAGGAATTTCTCCGCGGTTAGCCCAAGCTTTGTTATACACTTCGCGGATTTTATCAGCAAGCGTGTGCCAATCTTTTTTTCGTAAATAGTCAAATCTGTATTCCTTATGGCGAGCTATCAATTCTGCTTTTTCATATAGTCGTTCATCAAGCGGTCCGTTAATACTTTATTCCAAAAGTGAGTTGATAGAAGTAGACCTTGAAACCATAGGCTTCAAAAAAATCTTTGTAATACGGCTGGTTGTAATTGCACTGATAGTTCGGCTCTCGATCAAAACCTTCGATCAGACAAACCCCACCAACGATCTCGACTTCCAAAATTGATTGGGCCGTCCATCGCTTCCATTCCTTTTGATTGCAACCATTGCTTACATTGATCAAACAAGATAAAAGCAGCTGATTGATCATTTATGCATTCAAAAAAACCTATGCCTCCTGTTGGTTGATCATTCCCTTTTTTGAATTCTTAGTGTCATAAAATGCTGCTACTCTACCAATAGTTTCTTGCGAATCATTTTTTAAAATCCATCTCACACATTCGCCATTTCTAAAAGTTTTATTTTTCTCAGCATCAAAAACCGATTCAACATCTTTGTCAAGTGGACAATCCATTTTGGCGAATTTTTGTACAGACGAATCGGAAATTCTAAAAATTCCTTTCGATCGTTATCGCTGATAACTTCCGTTATTTTCATACTCACTGAATAAAGAGTTACTCTTGAGAGTGATTTGGCAAAGTAATGATAAATGAAGTGCCTTCGCCAATTTTACTTCGAACCTGAATTTGGCCACCGAGTTTTTCAATGGCGTTCTTCACTATATACAGACCCAAGCCCGAACCATCAGATTGCTCGCTGGCTCTGTAAAACATATTGAAAATTTTACAGACTAGCTGGCTCAATGCCAATACCGTTGTCGCTAAAAGCAATGACGGCCTTGTCTTCGTCAATATTGATACGCAAATTGATTTCAGGGTCCTCGCGATGAAAATTCCTATACTTGATTGCATTGGAAATCAGGTTGGGAAAATCTCACCGATACGCCAACGATAGATTATGGAATGGAACTCCATCAATCATGACGTTGCGTCTAATTTGTTCCGCACCTTTCAGATAACTTAAATCAGTAAATGATTGTTCTATCAAACTCCTAAAATCGATCGTCTCAATTTTAATATCAAGCTTCAAATTTTTAGAGTGACTTAACACATCAGTGATGAAATGATCAAGCTGCCCAACCTTTTGGCCAATTACACTTAAATATTCAATTGGGTTATCATGATTCCCTGGCATCTGCGCTAGGTTGACCAAACCAAGTACTCGACGAAAGTGGCGCGCGCAAATCGTGAGAAACTTTATAAACAAAATTGTCAAGTTCAATGTTACGTACTTTCAATTCCTCCTCAACTTTCTTCTGCTCGGTGATATCGACATACACGCCAAAAATACCAATGGTCTTATCTTCAAAGTGAACTGGCAATCCGTAAATGATTACCGAAGCAGAGAATTATCTTTTCTCTACGCTTGGTCTCAATTCGAACAATTTGATGTGTCGATATAAGTGTGTTCAAATCATTGCCTTCAGAAACGAGCGCATCGGGCACGATAGTTTGGTTAAGACCCTTCCCTTTCAACTCGGAAAATGAGTAGCCAAACATTTTTTCAAAACCTGGATTTACTTGTGCTACATTCCCATCATTGTCAAGCATCACGATTGCCATAGGCGAAACGTGAAAAAGCTGGAAAAAAGTGTTTCCGATTTTTTTGCAGCAAGTCGAGCTTCTTTTTCTTCAGTAATATCTCGCACAATTACTTGTGATGCAGCTTTGCCTTGATAAGTAAACGGATAAGCAGAAACTTCGGCATGAATAATTTTACCATCAAGACGAACAAATTTTTCTTCCAGCGGCAGTGCTTGCTCACCCATGAGCACTTTGGTCATACGTGAAGCGACAAGCTGCTTGTATTCTGGATGAACAAAATCGAGTACTCTACGCCCAATGATACTTTCTGGCTTTTGGGCAGCTAGCATAGTGGCGCCAGGTTGGTTTATGAACACCAATCTTCCCTCGCAAATCACCGCAATACACAGTGGAACGTGCTCAACCAGATCACGGTAACGCTGCTCATTTTCCGAAATATCCTCATGGAGTTTTTGCCGCAACAGGTCGGATGGTTTAGTGGCCGCAGGACCGATCTTTTGCTCTGCCTGAGGTGCAGTCGGGTTTTTGCTCATTTAGGTATGAATACAAAACGCCAATATAGGGGTTTGTTAAGTTGGAAAAGCATTATATGTATAAAATAATATTATGTAAGATTTACGGTAAACAAATAAAATTTTTAAAAATAATAGCCAGACTTCATTTTATTTTCATCTGAGGAAGGCTGAAATTTGAAAAAAGGAAAAGATGAAGGTCATTAAAATTGTCTTGGCTCTACTTCTGGCAGTAGTCATTGTTGTTCTGGCCTTGGGCTTAATAGTACCTTCATACGAGTACGAATCATCCATTCAAGTCAAAGCCAGTCCTGAAAAATGCTGGCGTATATTTCACAATACCCGATTGATGGCGCAATGGCTTGAGGGCTTTGAATCGCTGACATTAAAGAGTGGGGATACGTTAGGCATTGGATCGACTTACGAAATCGTAATAAACGATCACGACAAGCGAATGGTGATGAGCGAGAAAATCACTGAAATGGATGCACCCACAAAAATCAAATATCAACTTGATAACGATGTGTTGAAATCTGAATTTACTTTTTCATTTGAAGGAGATTCCACAACAACAGCAATAACCAATCATTATAAAGTCACAGGCAATAATGTTATCTGGAAATCCATTTTGTTTCTGTCGAAGTCATATATGGCCGGAGCTAGTCAGGATCAGCTGAAATTGCTAAAAGGAGTTATTGAAAAACAGCCCTGACAACATGATAATGTGATTCAGGAAAAAATAAATTTCTTGAGAATTGTATCTTTTTGAAACTGACTGCATTCCAGTTTGAATAAAGATCAATACCATTGAACACACTTACGTCAACATTTGAGACGGAAGAAATAGCGATCCGGAAATCGCAGGAAGACCCGAAGGAATTTGGTGTTTTATACGAAAAGTATTTTAAAAAAATATTCCTGTTCGTACTTCATCGGACTGGCGAAAAAGAGGTTGCTACTGATCTGACTCAGGAGTATTTATTAAGGCTCTTCAGGGGATTAAAAAATTTGAATTTCGAGGGCTTCCGTTTTCATCTTGGTTATATAGAATCGCCATTAACGAATGCAACGAATTCTACAGGAAACAAAAAAAGACACGTGTAGTCACGCTTAAAGAAGCTTCAGCTCAATATTTGGCTGAAGAACTTTCTGAAGGTTCTTTAGTTGAAGAGCTAATCCAAAAACTTGGCTTTGTATTTCAAAAGCTAAAATCAATTGAGGTTTCTTTAATTGAGCTTGTTTTTTTGAAAACCGGTCTTTCCGTGAAGTGGCGAAATCTCGAACATTACGGAATTGAATGCGAAAGTGAAAACTTATAGGGTCATCGACAAAATGAAGGAAATTCTTGTGAAATGAAGGAGAAAGAAAAAATACATATCAAACAAAAACCCCAAGTGACTGACGAGGAGATCAGGAAAGCAATGGACTTTGAAAGCGTGCTGAAAAAATCTCGCGTTGAATCTGCTGCCGGATTTAAATTTGATTTCAGCAAGTTGAATCTCAACTCGGTTTTGATAGCTTCTAGTGCTATCGTTGCTGTTTCAAGCTACTTTATTTTAAAGAAGGATGGAGAAATTCAATTGGCTCAAAAAAATACTGATAGTACTCATGTTCAGCTGAAACCTAACATCGACATAAAACCACCTGCTGTAGCGAGAGCATCGAATAAGATTGAAACCTCAGCTGAACAAGAAAAATTCCTCAGCTCATTGTAAAGGAAGAAAAGTCAAATCAGGATGATTCTAAAAAATCCTTTGAAGGAGATTCATTGAAAGAAAATATTTCAAATGTGAAATCCATTAGCAAATGCAATCAAAAAAGAAAACATTGTAACGGGCCCTTCGATTGTAGCTGCAGAACCCATTGGTGGTTATTCTAAACTCTATGAATATTTCAATAAGGAAAGAAAATACCCAAAAGACGCACTCGATAAAGGAATTGAAGGTGAAGTAATAGCCAAATGTCTTATTGACGCCAATGGAATTCCTTCTCAAGTAGAAATTTCAAAGTCATTGACAGCGGAGTGCGATGAAGAAGTGATTCGCATAATTAAAAACATGGGGCCATGGAAGCCAGCGACTGTCAATGGAATTCCGACAGTTTATTTAGTCGAGCTCCCAGTTATGTTTTCTATTTCTAGGGCTTTAAAATAATTCCAAAAAATTATAGTTGGAATGTACCTTTTTCTGTGATCTCTCATTACAGTTAAAATAATTCACAACTATGAAACTCAGAATCGCATTAGTCTTCTCAATCATCGTGATTTTTTCACAATGTCAAAAAGAGCAGATGAAAGAGAATGGCAATCAAACACCAGATATTTATGTAGGAGGAGCAACATTATCAAATGGTAATATCGAGGCTGCCTACTGGAAAAACGGAGAAGTCACTGTACTTACTTCCACTTCTCAGGACTCTATCGAATATGGCATGTTAAAAACCTACGGTAATTATATAAACACGGTTTCAGTACTCAACGGAAGTATTTACGCAGGAGGAGCAGAAGTGGTGAACGGATTTTCAGTCGCAAAAATTTGGAAGGATGGGGTAGCCATCATTGAGTAATGGAACAAGTCATTCATCTGTGAATGATTTTGTTGTCTCTGGGAACGACATCTATGTAGTCGGAGACGACTATGTGAACGGATTAGTTCAGGCAAAATATTGGAAGAACGGAATTTCGTCAACGCTATCCTCAAATGGAGAAACAACATGCATTTTTTTCATGGATCAACCGTTTATATCGGAGGTTATGAATTTGGTAATGACAACTGACGGAACCCAACCATACTTATTGGAGAATACTGGAAGAACAACACAAAAAATATTCTGACCGATACAACGGATAAAGAGACTGGTTATGGGCACGGGGTCGGCACTGGGCGAATCATGGGTGGAAAATCCTTTGGTAATGATTTTTACCTAGTTGGAGATGTGAGCAAAGGATATAATCAATATAACATAGGGAAATACTGGAAAAACGGAATTCCTTTTACCGTAACAGATGGATCATACAATGTGCTGTTTTATGATATCTATGTTTATGACAATGACGTTTACGTTGCGGGTTCAGCTCTAAGCGAAAACAAAAAATGGGTTGCAGCATATTGGAAAAACGGGGAAAAGATAACCCTCGGAAACGGACAAGAAAATTCATTTGCGCTTTCGATTGTCGTAAGTAAAAATGGTGACGTTTACGTCTCTGGGCAAGAAGAAGGAAACAGTTCAGTGGTATGGAAAAATGGTAGTCCGATGTATAAAATATCAAACTCTTGGTTCTCAAAAATAACATTGGTCGATTAGGTTAAAATTCAATGTCGTTTAGAGAGGCCACAAAACTAGTGGCCTTTTGTTTTTTGTTAATTTGAGTGATAGCGAATACGGAGTAACTTAGCACCTCAAACAAATCCTGTTATGTATTATCATCGTTTAGGTCAGATTCCTCCAAAACGCCACACACAATTTCGTCAGCCTGATGGAAGTTTGTATAAAGAAGAGCTTGTAAGCTCGGAGGGTTTCTCTGGAATTTATTCCAATCTCTATCACATCAACCCGCCAACACGAGTCAAAGAAATGAAGGCATCAGAAAAATTTGATGTAAAGAGAATCGCTGAATACAAGCTGTTGCAAACACATTTGAATACATCCAAAGTTGGCGAAACAGGCGAAGAGTACTTGAGTGCTCGCAAAACTTTGTTGGTAAACAACGATTGCTCGCTTTCTATCTGCGCTCCGAAAAAACGCACGATGGATTATTTCTATAAAAATGCTGAAGGCGATGAAGTTATTTTCATTCACGATGGCAAAGGGACACTCACATCGCAATTCGGAAAATTGGAAATCAAGCAAGGAGACTACGTGGTAATTCCACGCACTGTGATTTACAAATTGGATTTTGAAGAAGGCCCGCTGCGATTGTTGATCATTGAATCAGCTTCACCTATTGAAACTGTGAAACGTTACCGCAATCAACTTGGTCAATTGCTAGAACATTCTCCGTATTGCGAACGCGATATTCGAGCTCCACATGAACTCGTTACTGATCGAAGCAAAGGCGAGTTTTTGATGAAAATAAAAAAGCAAGGCTACCTACATCATTACGTTTATGATTATTCTCCTCTTGATTTAATCGGCTGGGATGGATTTTTGTGGCCGTATGCATTTTCAATTCATGACTTCGAACCTATCACTGGAAGAATTCATCAGCCGCCTCCAGTGCATCAGACATTTCAAGCGCGCAATTTTGTGATCTGCTCATTTGTGCCACGTTTGTTTGATTATCATCCTCAAGCTATTCCTGCGCCATATAATCACAGTAACATCGATAGTGATGAAGTGCTCTACTATGCAGAAGGAAATTTCATGAGTAGAAGAGGCATTGAGCGAGGATCTTTCACGCTTCATCCAGGTGGACTGCCACACGGTCCGCATCCAGGCACGGTTGAAAAAAGTATTGGAGCAAAAGAAACACACGAGCTTGCTGTAATGATTGACACTTTCCATCCATTACATCTGACTGAAGATGCATTGCCATACTTAGACAAAAACTATCCAATGAGTTGGACTGACAATGATGGTAAAGGTTTTAATGAAGTGAATACGCCATAAGGTTTTAAATCAAAACCGATAAAGTGGACGACTAGTGAATGGAGAGAATGACCACGGTATTGAAAGAAAAATAATCGCGAGTGCGATCGAGAACCAAATCAACATGGTCTTGAATTTTTTCTGATCATCTGTCGCTCTTCTAATCTTAATTGAGCCAATAGTCAAAATAACAACAGCTATAGTCATCGTAGTAATGTGTTCCATCCCGAAGAAACGAATTTCACGCATGTGAATAGCTGCGTTAAAGTTTTTCAAAAAATAATCGACTACAGGGCTTACAAAATACAACCACAAGCCAAGTGAGAATTGAATGTGAGCAATAGTTGCGGTTATCATTCTAATACGATCGTCAGTCTTCGAAAAGCTTGACGCTTTGCTCATTTTCCTGTACGAATGATAAATCGCGAACACAAGGCTGATTAACACCAACCATCGAATCAAAGAATGAATTGCTAGGAGAATTGGATACATAGAAATAGCAAAAACGAATGTAATTGAAATTTACTTTTTTCATAGACTTATGAAGAGCGATAAGGTTATCCTTTGACTCAACTTTTTGGTACTTTTATTTACCCAAACTTCCCTGCCATGGCCTTGCAACAAAAAGACGAAAACGAAGAAATTCGCAAAAGTGAATTTCGTTTTCGCACTCTTTTCGATTCTGCTCACGATGCCATTTTCACGATGAATGAACGCACGTTTGTAGATTGTAATCCTGCTACGCTTCGAATTTTTCAGTGTACGCGCGAGCAGATTGTTGGCCAAACACCCTATCGTTTCTCACCACAATTCCAGCCTGATGGCCGTACTTCGGAGGAAAAGGCGATGGAAAAAATAAACGCTGCACTATCTGGAAAACCACAGTTTTTTGAATGGCGACATTCGCGCTATGACGGAACTCCATTTGAAGCTGAAGTTTCCCTTAATCGTTTAGACATTGGAGGCGAAGTGGCAATTCAAGCCATCGTGCGCGACATAAGCGAACGAAAAAAGGCGGAAGAAGAAAACAAGCGTCTACAAACAATGCTTCAGGAAAAAAATGAAGACTTGACTAAAATCAACACTGAGCTTGATCGATTCGTCTACAGTGCTTCTCATGATCTGCGAGCTCCCATTTCATCTTTGCTTGGCTTAATCGAAGTAGCCAAAATGGAAAAAGACATGGATAGTGTTGGTCAATTGCTAGACCTGCAGCGAAAAAGTTTGATGCGAATGGACAGGTTCATTAAAGACATCGTTGATCACTCGCGTAATACTCGCCTTCAAGTGATTCCTGAACCCGTTGATTTTGAGATGATGGTAGGCAACGCATTTGAGCAACTACAGTTCATGGAAAAATTTAGCCGAATCAAAAAAATAATTCAGATTGAACAAGACAAAGTTTTCTATACTTCATCTACGAGGCTTGATATTATTCTCAATAATTTATTTTCAAATGCGATGAAGTATGCTGATCTACGAAAAGAAGATCCTTATCTGCAAGTCACCATAAAATTCGCAGGCGACAAAGCTGAAATTCATATTGCTGACAACGGGGAAGGAATTACTCCAGAAGCATTGCCAAAAATATTTGACATGTTTTATCGCGGGTCGGGAAGCGGGTCTGGCTCTGGACTTGGGTTGTACATTGTTCAAGAAGCCATTCAAAAAATTAAAGGATCCATTTCTGTGAAATCCGAATTTGGAATAGGCACCGAGTTTGTTGTAATTATTCCCAACATGGCCGTAAAGCCGTAATGAAAATATTTTGACTATTCGAATTTATTTTCGAGATAACGCATGAAGACAATTTTAGTAACTGGCAGCAACAAGGGAATCGGACTTGAGATCGTGAAGCAATTGTCACAAGTTGGCTACAAAGTAATTCTTACTTCTCGTGATGAATATAAAGGCGAATCAGCAGTTAATCAGTTGAAGAGAGAAAACCTCAAAGCTCATTTCATTCAACTTGACATCACTGATAAAAAAAGTATTGAACAGGCCTTTCAAAAAATAAAAAAAGAGTTCAGTCAGCTAGATGTCCTCATCAACAATGCGGCAATATTATTGAAAGAAGATCGGACTCTTTTAAAGAATAGTGAAGATGTTTTTAATAAAACGTTGAACACAAACGCAACATCTCAATTAGAGATAACTCGAAGCATGCTTCCACTGATTCCTTCAGGTGGAAGAATCATAATGACATCCAGCAGTGGTGGAAGTATGACAGATCCTGTAGGCGGTTGGTCACCTGCTTATTGTGTTTCAAAATCATTGCTCAATGCGATGACTCGACATCTCGCCCATGAGTTACACGGGCGAATTTCAGTAAACGCTTATTGTCCGGGTTGGGTCAAAACCGACATGGGTGGAATGTCCGCCCCAAGAAGCGTAGAAATGGGAGCAGATACAGCTGTCTGGTTAGCCACAGCCGACAAAATACCGACTGGAAAATTCTTCCGCGACAGGAAGGAAATTCCCTGGTAATCCGTATTGAACTTTCCTTTATCGAAAATTGTAGTTATTGCAGAAATACATGTTTAAACACATAATTTGAAATTTTATGAATTCAGTCATTCACCGCGCCAATACCAGAGGTCATGCCAATTATGGATGGTTGGACACCAATCATACATTCAGTTTTGCTAATTATTATGATCCTTCAAGGGTCAATTTTGGAGCACTTCGTGTGCTTAACGATGATTTTGTAGAAGGAGGAATGGGTTTTGGGACACATCCTCACGATAATATGGAAATCATATCAATTCCATTATCTGGAGATTTGGAACACAAAGACAGCATGGGCAACGTAGCTGTGATCAAACAAAATGATGTGCAGATCATGAGCGCAGGTACGGGCATTCAACATTCAGAATACAACAAAAACAAAGACAAAAAAGTAAACTTTTTGCAGATATGGGTTTTCCCAAAACAACGGAACATCAAACCGAACTATGATCAAAAAACTTTCGACCCTAAATCGAGAGAAAATAAACTTCAACTCGTTGTGTCTTCGGAAAAAGAAAGCGAAGGAGTTTGGATCAATCAGGATGCTAAATTTTTGTTGGGCAACTTGAAAAAAGGTTTTAAAACAGATTATGCCATCAGTCAAAAAGGAAACGGTGTTTACGCCTTTGTCATCAATGGTGACGTAACAATCAACGATCAAAAGTTGAACAAGCGTGATGGATTTGGTATTTGGGATACAGATAAAATTTCGATCGCTGCTGATAGCGATGCCGAACTTTTACTCATGGATGTACCTATGGGTCAATAAAAATTACAATCATCGAATAAGGATTCGATTTATCAGTTTATGAAAACCAGAACAGTTTCAAGATTACTTTATGCAGAACAAGTAGATATGGGCGGCATGCCTATTCGTCAGCCACTACCGACAGTTGCTGTAGAACAAGTGGATCCGTTTTTATTATTACATCATGCGAACATAAAAGCTCCTCAACATGTGAACCCAGATCACGCAGGTGTTGGACCTCATCCACATCGTGGATTTTCGCCTGTCACTTTTATTTTTGAAGGTGGCGTTCATCACCGCGATAGCCGTGGCAACGACAGCACGATTTATGCTGGAGGTGCACAATGGATGAACGCAGGCATGGGTATTATTCACAGCGAAAGGCCACCGCACGACATTCAAGAAATTGGTGGCCGGCAAGAAATCATTCAATTGTGGATCAACACGCCAGCCAAAAATAAAATGGACTTGCCCACTTATTTTCCAGTTAAGGCTGAAGATGTTCCTTCCACAACAAGTGAGGATGGAAAAGTGAAAGTCAACGTTTTTTCGGGTGAGGTTTTAAACATGAAAGGACCAGTTCCTTCTCAAGCAGTTGTGAATGCAGCTACTCTATATTTTAAAGAAGGTGGAAAAATCTCGATTCCACTTCCCAAAGACCACAATGCAATTATATATCTACTCGATGGCCAATTGAAAGTGGATGGCTTTGGCTTAGTAGATGGCTTGCATTTAGTTTATTTTAAAAATGATGGTGAAGGCATTTCAATGGAAGCAACCAAAGATACTCGAGTACTTTTACTAAGTGGCTTGCCTCTTAACGAAGATGTCGTTTCTTATGGGCCATTTGTTATGAACACGCAAACTCAAATCATGGAAGCCATGCGTGACTATCAAATGGGAAAAATGGGCGTGTTAATCGAAGAGTAAATTATTTTATTCCGGCACGTTTCCTCAACTCATCAATAGGCATGTTGATTTGTTTTCCAATTTGTTTGCCGTTGCGATAAGTAACTACTTTTAAAGTAACAGCATCTTTTGGAACAGAAAGGGCTGATGAATATTTCGGATAGAAATTATCCGGGTTTGTTTCATCGAAAGAATAGAAAATATCAAGGCCAGTTATTTCGGTTGAGAGTTCAATCAATAATTGGCCTTTGTCATTTTTCTTAGGATTGAAAACGCAATCATACAAAGTAGTTGCATACTTTGTTTCCGACACATCAAATCGTTCGAAATGCTTTTCTGTCTTTTGAACAAATGAATCCCAATTTTTATTTTCCTTTGGCGACCATAATGTCTCTGCAATAGAAAACGTTCTCGGGTAAAGCATGTATTGCACACTTCGCCACGTTGTAAGTCGCTCGCTCCAGAGGTTGGCTTGTCCACCTAAAATCAATTTTGGATCAACGCCATCCGGAATCGGCTCAAACTTGTACGATTGATTTAGTCTTACAGTGGAATAAACAGGCGGTTCAGTAATTGCATCTCCTTGTCTTAAATCGAGATATGCAAAATCATTTGGAGACATCACCACTTGATGACCAAGTTTTGCGGCCTCAATTCCCCCTTTTGATCCACGCCAACTCATGACGGCAGCATTTCCTTTTAGACCGCCTTCTAAAATTTCATCCCAACCAATCATCTTTTTCTTTTTCGAAGTAATTATTTTTTCCATCCGCTTCACAAAATAACTCTGCACTTCGTGCATATCCTTAAGTTTTTCTTTCTTCATGAGCTGCGCAATGCCCTCATTCTTTTCCCAAAAATTCTTTGAACACTCGTCTCCTCCCATGTGGACATAGTCAAACGGGAAAAGTGCCGCCACTTCGCCAACTACTTTATCAATAAGCTCGTACGCCTTTTCATTTGCTGGGCTTATTGTATTGTCGACCAACGCAGGATGTCCAGGTAAACTCCAATCAATCAACTTTTCGCCAGAGTTAACTTGATAAGTTCCCGGTGTTCCAGATATTTCTGGATAAGAAGCAATGAATGAAAGACTATGACCGGGCATGTCAATTTCAGGAAGCACTTCTATGAAATTGTCCTTCGCATATTGCACAATCTCCTTGATTTCTTCTTGAGTGTAGAAGCCTCCATAAGTTCTTGGCTCATCTGTGGTTGGTGGAGAAAATTCTGCCCATCGGCCTACACGCTCCGCACGCCATGCTCCAACTTGTGTCAACTTGGGCAAGCTTTTAATTTCAATACGCCAGCCCTCATCATCGGTGAGATGCCAGTGAAATCGATTGTATTTATAACGAACCATTTCATCAATAAACTGTTTGACTTGTTCCTTCGTGAAAAAATGCCTCGCCACATCAAGCATCAATCCGCGCCATTCAAAGCGAGGATAATCTTTTATGCTTACGGCCGGTGCTGACCAAGTAATATTTGTAACTGCACTTTTACTTTCAATTTGTTTGGGAAGTAATTGCAAAAAAGTTTGTACTCCATAAAACAAACCAGCAGGTTGATTTGCGCTTATAGAAACTGAATCCTGATAAACATTCAATAAATAGCCTTCATTTCCAATCTCAATGTTTTTGCTTTTTGAAATCAAATGAAATCTGACAGTGGAGTTCTTGTCGAGTTTGTTAATGGAGAAAGAAAATCCAGTGGCAATCGAAATTCTTTTACATAAATAATTCGCCACTCGCGTGTTATTTTCATCAACCAATGAAAGTCCAATCGAAAAATTATTCTTTAAAATGAAACTTCCATTCTGCTGCTGAATTGAAACTGGTTGTGGTATGATGGCAATTTCCTGAGACCACAACGCCTTGGATGATATCAATACAAAAAAGACAATTACATACTTTAACATGAGCTGACAATTTTGAGCTAATATAAAAGTGTGTTTTAACACACCTAAAGAATCCCAAACAAAAATTCCTATTTATTTTAAGTTAGCCAGATCGCGAACAAGAATTTTCTTCCGATCGAAATTGATAAGGTTCTTCTCTTTTAATTCATTGAGGATTGTGGTAACCGTTTGACGACTTGTGCCTGTCAATGCAGCAATATCTTTATGAGTAAGTTTTGTTGGCACCAAAGTTTCGTATCCTACTTTCTTTCCTTTCCATGTTGCCGAATCCTTGATGAATTCTATTACTCGAGTTCTTGCATCTTTAAAAACTAACAATTCCAATTTCCGTTCCAATTTCATCAACCGAAGGCCGACTAGCTTAAGCATCTTAAAACTCAGCTCGTTGTTTCCGTACATCAGTTGTTTTAGTTCTTCAATACTAAGCGGGCAAACCGTTGTCTTGTTGTCCATAGCTTGAGCAAAATCTCTACGTTTCTCCTCTCCTGCTAAGGCGAGCTCTCCAAAAATTTCTCCCATCCCGAGTATTGCGGTCACCACTTCTTTTCCGTCATCGAGATAATGACCGATACGAACACGACCATCAGCAATCATATAAATGTATTGCGCAGGCTCATCTGGAAAATAAATGAATTGATCTTTCTTAAAATAATTGAATGTGTGGCGCTCGGCCATCGACTTCACTTTATGCGGACAAAGAATGTCGTAAAGGTTTGAGCTTTCAAAATACCAAAGCGCTGAAGCATTCGACATTGTAAGGAATTAATTGACTAAGTTAGCGCAAATTTTTTTCTAACGAATCAATGACTTCGTATGTACTTCGCGAAATCTGGATCTATCCAATAAAATCATTGGGTGGCATTCGTGTGAAGTCAGCAAAAGTATTTGAAAAAGGACTGGAATTCGATAGGCGCTGGATGTTAATCGATGATGATAATCGATTCATGACGCAACGGTTTTCTCCTAAAATGGCCTTATTTAAATTGCAAATATCAGATTCAAAATTTCAAATTACTTTTAAAAGTGAATCAATTGATTTACCATTAGAAAGACAAGAAAATAACAAGTCTGTAAAAGCTGTTATTTGGGATGATGAAGTCGAAGTAAATGAAGTTAGTGATGAATTGAGCCAATGGATTTCCAACCGACTCGAAATCAATTGCAGACTTGTGTCGTTCCCTGAAAAAAATCAAAGGCCTGTCGATGAGAAATACCAAGTCAATCATGAAAACGTAAGCTTGGCTGATGCATATCCATTTCTGATTATCGGGGAGCAATCGCTCGCTGACTTAAATTCTCGATTAGAAAAACCTGTGCCGATGAATCGCTTCCGTCCTAATTTTGTTTTTTCAGGTGGCGAATCTTTTGATGAAGACAAGTGGAAAAAAATATCGATTGGCGCGACTATTTTCGCTGTTGCGAAACCCTGTGCTCGCTGTGTGCTCACAACAGTTGATCAAGATACAGCCGAAAAAGGACACGAGCCCTTGGCTACACTTTCAAAGTTCAGAAAAGTAGAAAATAAAGTTTTATTTGGTCAAAATCTTATTGCATTAAACCATGAACATGTTTACGAAGGAGATGAAATTATTGTGGAATAGCCTTAAAGATGCTGGATGTTGGATACTGGATTCCCGTAGAAGAATTAACAAGTTATTCTTCATCCTACTTTCTTTTCAGTTGATGTTCACTTCTTGTTCTCCAAAAAGCGAACGCTTGCCGATTTTGGGCATCCGCGAGTTTAATGGGAAAGATACTGTATACCATACGATCGCACCATTTCAGTTTGTAGATCAGGACAGCGCTATTATAAATAACGAGACGTTCAAAAATAAAATCTACGTAGCCGATTTTTTCTTTACGTCTTGCCGCACGATTTGTCCAATTATGAAAACACAAATGTTGCGCGTGTACGAAGCCACTGAATCTATGCCTGACTTCTTGATCCTGTCTCACTCTATAGATCCAGAATATGATACCGTTGCATTACTTCATGACTTTGCTCAAAGACTGGACGTGAAAAGCAATCGTTGGCATTTTGTTACCGGAGCGAAAGATTCTATTTATAAAATAGCGCAGACTAGTTACTATGCCACAGCTTTAGAAGACAAAACTGAGCCTGACGGTTTCATCCATAGCGGTGCATTTTTACTCATCGACAAACAAGGTCGCATTCGCGGAAAATATGATGGAACAAAAGAAGAAGATGTGAATAGGCTTATCGCTGATATTAAAAAACTGCGACTGGAATATGGCGAATAGTCGATGGCTAATTGGTCTATTGACTGTGGTCTATGGTCTATCGACTTATTCATGTTCAATAAGAGATTCGAAATTCCAGCAGTACTACGTTCAGGGTCAAACACTCTATGAAAAGCATTGCAGCAATTGTCATCAGAAGAATGGAAAAGGCCTTGGACTAGTTTATCCTCCTCTTGAGCAGAGTGATTATTTGATGAAAAATATCAATAGATCATTTTGCATAATGAAATATGGAACCAGCGGAGAGGTATTAGTCAATGGAAAAAGCTTTAACAAATCTATGCCTGGAATTCCTTCATTAACCGAACTGGAAATAGCAGAAGTTGCAACTTATATCAGCAACTCTTGGGGTAACGAGTACAAAAGGGTTGAGATTTCGGAAGTAGATTCGGTCCTCCGCAATTGCGAAACTCGCTAGGGCACTAAGACCCGATTTTTATTTCTTATACATTTTAATTTACTTAAGTCTGTATTTAATGCATGAAGCGCCCCAATTACCGTAGAGTACTCGCAACATCGATTGTTTTCGCCTGCATATATGGAGGTCTCCTTGCTTTGTTATTGAGGCTTGAAGCGGGCGAACCTCATAGTAAACTCAACGATTGGCAAGATGCGATGTGGTACCTGGTCGAAACGTTGACGACTGTAGGATACGGAGACGCATTGCCCGTCACTTATTGGGGACGTATGATTGGTTTCGTTTTTCTTCTTTCCAGCTTAGGCGTTTATGGTTTTATCATCGGACAGATTGCAAATTTTATGAGCACATTAAAAGAGCAAAAGGAACTGGGCCTTAATGGCACCAATTTCAAAAACCACGTGGTGATTATCGGATGGAATGACTTCGGTCAATCTGTAATCAGCCACTTGATTGGCGCAGGCCGTCAGGTTGCGGTTGTCACCAAAGATCGCGGTCACATTGATATCATCCGCGAATACTATTCCATGGAACAAGTGTATACTCTTTTTTCCGATTACAATAATTTCGAGCAATTAGAGAAAGCGAACATACGTCAAGCATCAATTGTTTTTGTAAACCTAAATGATGATACCGAAAAACTGGTTTACATCATCAACATCAAAAAGCATTTTACTGATTTGAATTATGTTGTCACGCTCGACAATGGAAATTTAAAAAGCACATTCATGCATGCTGGTGTCACTTACACCATTTCTAAAAATGAAATTTCCTCAAAACTTCTCGCCAGCTATATCTACGAACCAGATGTTGCTTTCTTCAGCGAAGAACTAATTGCGTATGCTCACGAAGATGATGAGTATGACATGAAACAATTTTTGGTGAGACCTGATAATGCATATGTCAACACACCTTATGACAAAGCATTTTTTGAATTGAAAAAAGAATACAACGTGGTGTTGATTGGATTGGTGAAAATTGAAAACGGCCACCGTAAACTGATGAAAAATCCGGAAGGCGCTATCAAAATAGAAGCTGGTGATTATTTAGTAATGATGATGGATGGCAAGGGAAGAAATAAATTGAGTAAGCTATTCCATATCGAAGAAGGAATTTAATCTAATTCTAATAAGACATTAAATGGAACCTTCCTTTGTCGGAAGAAGATAAATTATCTACGCAGACATTTAGGGAAAAAAGAAGGGCGTGCACCTCTGCACGCCCTAACCCCAAAAACCTATCCTGCACGGACGGCAGGATAAACCAAACCCCACAAACCAACAATCTTAATTATCCTGTAATGGTAACCTGATCACCATTAATAAATTCAAATTCAACGTCATTTTTCATATCAACGAAAATTGTCGAATCCTTGTTCACTTTCCCAGCCAAAATTTGCTTCGACAGTTCATTTAAAATCTCTCTCTGCATCACCCGTTTAAGGGGACGGGCTCCAAACTGCGGATCGAAGCCCAATTTCGCCAGTCGGTCAAGAGCAGAGTCTGATATTTCTATGGTAACTCCACTTTCAGCCAAACGTTTCTTCACTAACTCAAATTGAATATGAACAATTTTCCTGATATCCTTTTTGGTAAGAGGTCTGAACATTATAATCTCATCAATGCGATTTATAAATTCAGGTCTTACCGACTTCTTTAGTAACGAAATCACTTCATCTTTAGTGCTTTCGAGTACATCAAAATAATTAGACTCATTTATCTTCTCAAAATTATCCTGAATAATTTGAGAACCAATATTTGTCGTCATTATTATGATGGCATTTTTAAAATTCGCTACACGGCCTTTATTGTCGGTTAAACGCCCATCATCCAATACCTGGAGCAAAATATTAAAAACGTCAGGGTGCGCTTTTTCTATTTCATCAAGTAAAATAACCGAGTAAGGTTTTCTTCGAACCGCTTCTGTAAGCTGTCCGCCTTCATCATATCCAACATATCCCGGAGGCGCTCCAATCAGTCGGCTCACGCTATGGCTTTCTTGATACTCACTCATATCAATGCGCACCATTGCATTTTCATCATTGAACAAATATTCTGCTAAAGCTTTGCTCAATTCCGTTTTCCCAACCCCCGTTGTTCCCATGAATATAAACGAACCAATGGGTCTCTTTGGATCTTGCAAACCAGCGCGGCTTCTTCGCACAGCATCACTCAATGCTTGAATTGCTTCTTGTTGTCCTGCAACGCGCTTACTTAACTCTTCTTCCAAGTTCAGTAGCTTTTCGCGTTCGCTTTGGAGCATTTTTGAAACAGGAATTCCAGTCCATTTAGCAACAACTTCGGCTATGTCTTCGCTATCCACTTCTTCCTTCAGAAGTGAATGCTCGCCTTGCATCTCTTTTATTTTCGTTTGAAGTGCTTTCAAATTCTTTTCAGCATCCGTGATTTTGCCGTAGCGGATTTCAGCTACCTTACCATAGTCACCAGATTTCTCAGCCTGCTCAGCATCAAACTTCAAACGATCAATATTTTCTTTCTCTTTCTGAATCTCATGCACAACTGACTTCTCGCTGTCCCACTTTGCTTTGAGAGAATTGCGATCACCTGAAAGCTCAGCTATTTCTTTCGTTAATAATGCTTCCTTGTCTTTATCTTTTTCTCTGCGAATAGCTTCTCTCTCAATTTCCAGCTGCATGATTTTCCGATTGAGTTCGTCCAACTCTTCTGGAAGCGAATCCATTTCCAATCGAAGTTTTGCAGCCGCTTCATCCATCAAATCGATTGCTTTATCTGGAAGGAAACGATCGCTGATATACCTGTTTGAAAGTTCAACAGCTGAAATAACAGCATCATCTTTAATTCGCACTCCGTGATGCAGTTCATATTTGTCTTTGATGCCGCGCAAAATGGAAATTGAATCCTCCACATTAGGTTCATTGACCATCACCGCTTGAAATCTTCTTTCAAGAGCTTTATCTTTTTCAATGTGCTTTTGATATTCTTTCAAAGTAGTAGCACCAATAGCATGGAGTTCGCCCCGAGCAAGTGCTGGCTTCAAAAGATTGGCGGCATCCATAGCACCTTCACCTCCACCTGCTCCTATCAATGTGTGGATCTCATCAATGAATAAGATGATCTCTCCATTTGAATCTGTCACTTCTTTAATAACAGCTTTCAATCTTTCTTCAAACTCGCCTTTGTATTTCGCGCCAGCCACAAGCAAACCCATATCAAGGGATACAAGTGTCTTTGTTTTCAAATTTTCGGGCACATCACCATTCACAATTCTTTGCGCCATGCCCTCTACGATCGCTGTTTTACCAACACCCGGTTCACCAAGAAGAATAGGATTATTTTTTGTTCTGCGCGAAAGTATTTGCAGCACGCGCCTGATTTCTTCATCGCGACCAATTACAGGATCTATTTTCCCTTTCTTAGCTAAATCATTCAAATTTTTTGAATAGCGCTCAAGGGATTTGTATTTGGCTTCAGCATTTTGATCAGTCACCTTTGAGCCACCACGCAATTCCTTTATTGCTTTGACTAAACTGCTTCTATCGAAGCCAACATCCTTCATAAGCGAAGAAACTTTGTCTTTTGTGGCAAGCAACGCGAGCAGCAAGTGTTCAATGGAAACAAACTCATCTTTGAATTCGCGCAATTCCTTCTCTGCATTTTGCAAAACCGAATTTGCAGTTTGAGACAGATAAGCTTGCTGACCAGACACACGTGGATAGCCGTTTACAATTTCATCAAGCTTAGTCTTAAGAATCGTTTCGTTGATGTTGAGTTTATTAATGATATAATTCGAAACATTCTCATCCGTTTCCAAAATGGCCTGAAGTAAATGACCAGGCTCGATGGCTTGTTGCTGATTGCCAGATGCAATAGCAGCAGCCTTTTGTAAAGCTTCCTGAGATTTTATAGTGAATTTATCGAAGTTCATATTTTCAGTTTTGCCTGATCTGTCATCAAATCATTGTCCAGTCTAGAAGAACAACAAATTCTAAGAAAAATTGTCTCATTTTACTCCCAACTATATGACAATCAAGACAGTTTGACTTGAAAAAAGTTTAATAGTTTATGTGAAAATAAAAAGCATGCCGAGCTATTATAACAATGGATTTTTTGCGAAAAAGATTTCTTTTATGGAACTTTTGTCGATACCAAAACTACGATGCCAAAAAAGACCAAGCCTCAAAGCAATATCTTAATCTTAGAAACTGCTTGGGAGGTTTGTAATCAAGTCGGTGGAATCTACACTGTGATACGCTCAAAGGCTCCTGCCATGATGAAAAATCATGGCGAAAATTCCTGCATGATCGGGCCTTATGTGAGTAAAAATATTCAGGCGGAAATAGAATTGATCGAGGATGCTAATGATGCATTTGGTTTGGCTGCCGCGAGTTTGAGGAAGAAGGGTTATGATGTAGTTTACGCTGAATGGCTTGTTACCGGAAGACCGAAAGTAGTTCTGCTTAATCCCGTTATTGAGGAGAAAGCCTTAAATGTGGTCAAGTATCTTCTTTGGAAAAATCACAACATAAAAGTTCCAGATGGAAATGCTTTAGTTGATCAAGTAATCGCATTTGCTTTCCTAACAAAACTTTTCTTTGATGAGCTTGTAGCATTGGGAAACGACAAACCAATCATAGCGCACTTTCATGAGTGGATGGCCGGTTTGCCAATTCTCGACATCAAGCGAGAGAAAATGAAAGTAAAAACAATTTTCACTACTCACGCCACTCAACTAGGAAGACACCTTGCCATCAATTCACCGTTGTTTTATGCACACCTTCCTTTTTTTAAATGGGAAGATGAAGCTAAAAAATTTGGAGTTGAAGCTGAAGCATCAATTGAATATGGTTGTGCTCAAAATTGTGACATACTCAGCACGGTAAGTGACGTGACAGCACGTGAGTGCAAACATTTGTTAAAGCGGAAATCCCGAACTCATTTTACCGAATGGTCTCAACATTCAACGGTTTGAAGCTCTTCATGAATTTCAAAATCTACATGCTCTCTATAAGGAAAAGATTCATGAGTTTGTGATGGGCCATTTCTTTCAGTCATATTCATTCGACTTAGATAAAACGATGTACTTCTTTACTTCCGGTCGATATGAATATAAAAACAAAGGTTTTGATCTGACCTTAGAAGCGCTAGCACATTTGAATGATCAACTCAAAGAAGAAAATTCCGACATAACTATTGTCATGTTTTTCGTCACGAAACGAGAATACACTACCATCAAGCCAGACGTACTTCAATCTCGAGCTGTGATGGAAGAAATTAGGCAAGTGTGCGAAGCCATTCAGAAACAGGTTGGAAGAAAATTGTTTGTAGAAAGTATCGCCAGTCAAGATCACCGTTTGCCAGAGTTGAATAATTATGTTGATGAATATTGGGCGCTGCGTTATCGAAGAACGATTCAATCCTGGAAGAGTTCGAAACTTCCGACTGCAGTTACTCATCGATTGATCAACGGAGATCGTGATGAGATTGTCAATTTCATTACTCGAAGGGGTTTACTAAATAATCCTTCAGATAAAGTGAAAATAATCTACCATCCGGATTTTATTAACAGCACCAATCCCCTTTTCAGTTTGGACTATAGCCAATTTGTGCGCGGTTGTCACTTGGGAATTTTTCCTAGCTATTATGAGCCTTGGGGCTATACTCCACTCGAGTGTATGGCTAGCGGAGTGCCCGCTGTGACCAGCGATTTAAGTGGTTTTGGAGATTATTTATTGAAGCACATGCCTGATCATGAAAAAGGAGGAATGTTTGTTGTCGAGCGCGGCAAGCGCACTTTCGATTGGAGTGCTAAACAACTAGCTACTTTCTTATATAAGTTTTTGAAGCAAAACCGAAGGGAAAGAATAATGCAACGCAATAATGTCGAAAGTTATTCCTCAGCTTTCGACTGGAGTAATCTAATCAAGCATTATGAAGATGCTTATCGGATGGTTTCAAATTGATTACTTGGCTCTCTCAATTTCCTCAACAAAATATTTTGTATCACCACGCCAAGGAAAAGTAGCGTATCGTTTCACAAATTTTAAATTCACCCGTTCGCCACTCAACGCTACTTGCTCAAGCTCTTTGATCAGCTCCGTCTGACTGCCATCAACAGAAAAATCAAATGATTCAGCTATAGGGCTTGTTCCTTTCAAAGCACCAAAAGTTTCAAGATTAAGTTTGCCCTCATACGTTTTGAAGATGACACCTTTTTGTGCGATGCGCAATACTTTACCCGCCATCACACCACGTTCATATACACCCCAATAAGAAAAGCAAAGATTGCTATGCCGATTATTATCGCGAAAATAAAGATGCGTTTCACAATTTTTTTCGTGGCTTGAGCTAAGCGTTGGCCAAAGCTTGGGTTTTCCATGGCTATGATTTTTTATTGAATATAATCTTTCGTCTCAACTTTACATAGAAGTAAAGAGCTGCTAAAATCACCAGCAATGAAATAAATTGAGATGTGGAGATAATGTCTTTAATCACGAAGCCTCTATCTAAATCTCCGCGATATACTTCAAGTACGCTTCGTCCCGCTGCATACAACATCAGGTAAATTAGAAATGTCTGTCCTTCAAATTTTTTGCGTTTGTCGAACAAAAACAAAAAAATCAAAACAGAAAAAATGAAAAGCGCTTCATAGAGCTGCGTGGGATGAATTGAAACGTTAAGTGGGGCTTGACAAGAAGGATTTGTAAATACAACACCAGCAAAACTATTTGTCGGTTTGCCATAACAGCATCCCGCATTGAAACATCCTAATCGACCAAAACCGTGAACAATGCATGTAACCATTGCCATCACATCAAGCATGCCTAATACGGGCAATTTATTTTTCTTAAAAAACCAAAGCATTACCGGAATTGCTGAAAGCAATGATCCATAAAAAACGAAACCACTTTTGGTAAATAAAGAAGACGGGTTAGAGAAATAAAATGAAGGGTTTTCGAAAATGATAAACAATTTTCCGCCCACAACCCCGGCTGTAATCAATAAAATAAAAAGCTGATTGGCTTGATCGAAAGTCATTCCATATCGGGCTTTACCTTGCCACCACATAAACGTAGATCCAAGCAAAGCTCCAATCGCAATGAAAAAGCCGTAAGTGTATATTGTTAAAGAGCCGAGATGAAAAAGTTCTGGGATGCATTTCTTTAATAATCAAGGCTCAGATCAATGTGATAGAATCTGGCAACTAAACGGTCATGATTTCGGCTTCTTTCTTTTTCATCAAAGCCTCGATCTTGCAAAATAAAATCATCGGTAAGTTTTTGGAACGCTTTCTTCCGCATTCTTGATATCATCTTCGGAAGCGCCTTTTATTTTCTTCAATGACTCGTTTGTTTCTTTACGAATACTGCGAACACTCACTCTTCCGTGTTCACACTCACCGTGCACTTGTTTTACCAATTGCTTTCTTCGCTCTTCTGTAAGCATCGGGATATTGATGATCACTTGTTGGCCATCGTTTTGCGGAGTAAGACCAATGTTGGCCGCCAGATAGCTTTTTCAATTTCTTGAATAAGGTTTTTTTCCCAAGGTTTGATAAAAATACTTCGTGCATCGGGAGCCGTCATTGACGATACTTGATTTAGTGGGCTCATAGCTCCATAATACGAAACCTGTATTCCATCCAGCATCGAGGGATTGGCCTTGCCTGCACGGATTTTTGTAAATTCATTTCCAACATGAGCAATGAGCTTTGTTCATCTGGTCCTTTGCATCTTCAAGAATAATTGAATTTCTTCCATAAAATTTAGATTTAAGACAAAAGTAGAAAAGCTTTTTAACTAATAAGGCCCGCTTCTTCACCTTTTGCTATTCGAAGCAGGTTTCCTTTTTTATTCATGTCAAAAACGATGATGGGAAGTTTGTTTTCCATACAAAGCGTAAAGGCCGTCATGTCCATGATGTTCAGAGCTTTTTTCATAGGCCTCTTGAAATGTTAGTTTGGAGTAACGCACTGCATCATGGAAACTTCAATGGATCTTTGGTATAAACACCATCAACGCGAGTGCCCTTTAATACAACATCAGCCTGCACTTCAATAGCACGTAAACTTGCGGTTGAGTCGGTCGTGAAATAAGGATTACCAATACCGGCACCAAAAATAACGATCCGCCCTTTTTCCAAGTGACGGATCGCTCTACGTCTGATAAAAGGTTCACAGACCTGCTCCATCTTAATTCCGGCCATTAGTCGTGTATACACTCCGTGACGCTCAAGAGCACTTTGTAATGCCATCGCGTTGATCACAGTTGCCAGCATGCCCATGTAGTCACCTTGAACACGATCAATTCCAAGTGCTTCGGCTTGGCCTCCACGAAAAATATTACCTCCACCGATTACTATCGCTAGTTCAATTCCCTGATCTTTCACCAGCTTAATTTCCTCACAATATTGTTCAAGCACGGCAGGGTCAATGTTGCTGTTTTGGAACCCATCAGTGCTTCGCCACTGAGTTTTAGTAGGATGCGCTTATACTTCATTGGGGAATATTTCAGCAAATATGAAAGGGATTTTTAGGAATTACAAAAAGTAGAATGAGACAGAAAAAAAAAAGGGAAGCCTAAGCTTCCCTTTCTTTCTTGATAAATTTTTTTATCCGTTACTCAGTGAGCCTAGTTGACTTTGTAAATCGCCAAAAACAGTTGACAATGGTTCATGAATTTATCATTGTATTGAACATATGGTTGTTCATCTCCATTCTGATCTGCAACCCATACAACATGACCTGCTAGTCCACCATTAATAGTAACAGTGATAGTTATATAATCATTCTGGCTTGTTGCAGTAGCTGCTTTTGTATAATCAATTGCAATATCAAAGCGAGTGTTTTCTAATTGCAAATAGCCCGTTGCTGAAGCTGGGGAATTGCCATTTGTTTTATCCGCGGCTGAGGCGTAGGTAGCAGTTGCACTTGTTCCAATATATGTTGTTGAGCCTTGTGAAAAACTGAATGACTCAGTAGTTGAAGCAGATTGGCTATCATCAACACTAAATGAGATAGTGTATGGATTTATATAAAGGCTAACGCTAACCTTATTTGGGCTGCCAGTATCATCGTATCCAGAAGCTTTGAATGTCAAGCCAAGTTGTTTTGCTCCACCTATTGGCTGATAAATAGCTGCTTCGATATCAGTTGGGTAGTAGTCTGAACCTACTTGAACTTCGGTGTATGCTGTAATTTGAAGTTCAGTGTCGTTGGTAGCAGAAGAAGTATCTGAAGGGTAGTCAATTTTAATAATGCCACCACCAGAAGTATAGTTCCATTTATGATTCTCTTTGCTCCAAGTATACGTACCAATCTTATCATTAAAGTTGAAAGACGAGCCGGCCACGCGTCCATTCGAAGTAGTTTTCACTAACATAGAGCGGATAGCGGCAGCTCCTGCGCCCATCGCTGCTTTAACATCTGATGGCTTTCTTAAATCACTGAAAGAATGAAAGCGTCCAAATGGGCTGGATGTACTATTAAGGCTTGCAAATGAATTCAGGGCTACATTACCTGGTGCAGAGCTCAAACCACTGATAGCCGCAGAAACATCAGTGTTAACTGTAGAAAATGTTTGTTGGGCAGACGAAGGGCTTACAGCCGAGGGCGAACTACTCTTGCTACATGAGGCCATCAAGCCTATGCCGACAATAAACGATAGAAACTTAATTGTTTTCATAAATTGATTATTTGGGTTTGTTTATTTCTGAAAATAGATATTCTGAATTTATAAATCCGCGATAAGGTAACCAACAAAAGACGTACCAAAGAAAGAGGAATCTTTAGCTGCTTTCAATAGTACGAATATCCGATTTTGAACGTTTTTTGTGGGATTCTATTATCTCAATCGATCGGAATCCTTTACAAGATTTTCATCTTTTTTGATAAAACGGTTGGCAAAAAAATTGCAAACCATTGCGGCAAATGGAAGGTACAGTCCCAAACCGAAATCTCCTGGAGACTGACTAGATTTTGCGAGTTTGATTGCAAGATAGGCGGCCACGAATCCGCAAGCTGAAATCAACAATGAATTGAGTGCCCCCAATTTTAGTTGAAGCAATCTGTTTTCAAATTTTTGAATTGATATAAACGCAACCGTTGCTGCAGCCAATCCTAAAATGGCAATAAAACTATATGGGAAATAAGTTTCCGTGATCGACTCCCCTAGTTGCACTCTATAATAAAGTGGATAGAGCGTCAGCCTTGTTGCCTCAGCTCTTACTTCCCACACGGGAAAAAAAATCATTGCTACTAAGCATGCTATACCTACAGCCAGAAATATCGTTTGAACTCTTTGCCACATAAGGGGGTTGATTTAACTTGCGAACGGCAAAAATAACCAAGAATAAATAATTCCAAATTTCATGCAAACAGCTTATATAGTTGATATCCTTCGCACGCCCATTGGCAAATATGGTGGCTCGCTGGCTACTGTTCGCCCTGATGACATGGCTGCATTGGTAATCAAAAAATTGATTGAAAGAAATCCTTCTATCGATGTCAATCAAATTGAGGATGTAATCTTTGGAGCAGCCAATCAAGCAGGTGAAGATAACCGTAATGTTGCGCGCATGGCTGCATTACTTGCCGGGCTTCCAACAACAGTGGGCGGAGTTACAGTAAATAGGTGCTGTTCGGATTCTATCGTGTTTCCCTATTAACCTT
>JASGIR010000052.1:0-18421 GCA_049840975.1 Cyclobacteriaceae bacterium
CCGGGAATCGGCACGATCCACGGTTTCTGAGCAAGTAACCACGCGAGAGCAATTTGAGCAGGTGTTGCGCTCTTTTCTGTTGCAATAGTCTTCAGTAACTCTACCAAGACCTGATTTGCTTTTCTATTCTCTTCTGAGAAACGTGGCAACGTGCTTCTGAAATCCGTGCTTTCAAATTTGGTATCTTCATTTACAGCTCCAGTCAGAAATCCTCTACCCAACGGACTGAACGGAACAAAGGCAATTCCTAATTCTTCAAGCGTGGGCAAAATTTCGTTTTCAGGTTCTCTCCACCACAATGAATATTCACTCTGCAAGGCTGCCACAGGTTGCACTGCGTGTGCTTTGCGAATTGTCTGCGGACCTGCTTCAGACATTCCCCAATGTTTTATTTTACCTGCTTTAATCAAACCTTGAACAGTACCAGCTACATCTTCAATAGGCACATTCGGATCAACTCGATGTTGATAAAGCAAATCGATATAGTCAGTCTTCAATCTTTTAAGTGCAGCGTCTGTTACTGCCTTGATGTTTTCAGGGCGACTGTCAAGTCCAGATCCGGCCTTACCTTCCTTGAAACCAAATTTTGTTGCTATAACTACTTTCTTTCGGAAAGGAGCCAGTGCTTCACCTAATAGTTCTTCGTTTGTAAATGGACCGTAAGCTTCAGCAGTGTCGAAAAAAGTAACTCCAGCATCAAATGCTGCCTGCAATAGTTTGATGCCTTCCTCCTTGGTTGGTGCTGGAGTGTAAGCAAAACTTAATCCCATGCAACCTAGTCCAAGTGCAGATACTTCCAAGCCGCTATTTCCTAATACTCGTTTGTTCATAATTGTAGTGTGATTTATTTATCCGAATGAAGCAACACTAATTTCTGAATAGAAATTCATTTTAATCCTAAAAGATTGAAATCTATTCCTATCCAATGCTAGCCCTATGATGTCTAAATCCACCTGAGTTCAGCACTTTATAAATAGCCGGAAGGATAAGCAACGTGAGTGACGTTGCTGTTATCAACCCGCAAATCACCACAACTGCTAAAGGACGTTGTGTTTCAGAGCCGATACCAGTAGAAAGCGCAGCAGGCAAAAGGCCAAGCCCTGCAACAATTGCAGTCATAAGTACTGGCCGCATTCTACTCAACGCTCCATTTCTTATTGCATCTTCAAGTTTCATTCCATGATCTCGATTCTTGATGAAGACCGAAACAAGTATCACTCCATTCTGAACACATACACCAAATAGAGCAATGAAACCAACTCCCGCTGAGATACTGAAATTGATTCCAGTAAAATATAAACCGAAGATTCCGCCAATAAGTGCGAAGGGCACATTCACTAACACTATGCCAGCGAACTTTGCAGAGTTGAACATAAAAAAGAGCAACGTAAAAATGAGACCAATTGATATCGGCACAACAATCTTGAGTTGATTCGTAGCTCTTACCTGATTTTCAAATTCACCATTCCACGCAATGGAATATCCCTGAGGAAATTGCACACCTTTCCTAACCTTGTCTTGCGCCTCAAAAATTGTTCCTCCCAAATCCCTACCTCGAACTGAAAACTTAATAGGTATAAATCTCAAATTACCTTCCCTATATATAAATGAAGGACCTGTATGCAATTTTATGTTTGCAATTTGTTTCAGCGGAATTTTAGCACCATTCGATACTGGCACCATGAGTTTTCCAACTTCATTTTCGTTGCTACGATATTCTGGAGATAGCCTCACTCGAATATCAAATCTTCTTTCGCCTTCATACATCGTGGTTGCCTTTTTTCCTCCAATAGCCATTTCTATGATTTCATCAGCCTCTTTTATATTGGCACCATAAGAAGCCAACTTCAATCGATCAAGCTCAACACGTAATTCCGGCTGACCCATCGTTTTAAAAATCCCCAAGTCCTCTACGCCTGGCACCGTTTTCATGATAGATTTTATACTGTCAGCCAGTTTTTCAAGTTGAATAAGATTGTCTCCGAATATTTTGATTGCCATCTGTCCTTTTACTCCCGATACAGCTTCCTCTACATTATCAGAGATTGGTTGTGAGAAACCAAATACAACACCTGGATATGCTTCTCCTAGCGATTGCTGCATATTCTGTATCAACTCTTCTTTCGTGATATCACTTTTCCACTCTTCTTTCGGAAAGAGGTCTATAAAAAACTCAACGTTGAAGAAGCCCGTTGGATCCGTCCCATCATTTGGTCTTCCATTTTGCGGAAATCACTCCCTTGACTTCAGGATATTTTAAAAAAACCTGTCGCATATTTTCGGAGGCACCGTTGGCATCCTCAAATGCAATACTCATAGGCATACTCGCCCTAACGTAAATCGATCCTTCATTTAGTGATGGAAGAAATTCGCTTCCAAGTCGAGTGGCCACCAGTAAGCTTGTCATCAGCAGAATAACCGCAATGAAGATTGCTTTCATTGAATCATGCAAACACCAATCCAATGCTTTTTGATAATACTTCTGAATGAAATTGACCATCGGATTTTCTTTTTCTCTGACATTCTTTGAAAAAAGAAGTTTTGTCATCAACGGTATAAGCGTGAGCGTGAATAATAAAGAACCAGACAATGCAAAGCCCATAGTGTATGCCAGCGGTGAGAACATTTTTCCTTCCACTTTCTGAAATGAAAATATTGGAACCATTGCAGTGATGATGATAAGCTGTGAGAATAAAATCGGTTTGCCCATTTCGACAGCAATTTTTTTCACCATACCCATTTTTGAAATATTAGCAAATCGCTCAGCTCCCAACTCATGCTGTCGCATAGCAAGAAAAGCAAAAGCTCCTTCCACCATCACAACAGCTCCGTCTATTATTATCCCAAAGTCGATTGCACCAATCGAGAGAAGATTGGCGGACATGCCCTTGACTCGCATACATATGAAAGCAAAAAGTAGTGAAAGAGGAATTACTAAAGCAACAATCACTGTCGCACGCCAATCCAATAAAAATATGGAGAGAATGAACGTGACTAAGAGCATACCTACGGTCAGGTTTTCCATCACGGTGTGAATGGTATGATTGACCAACGTTGTGCGGTCATAAAATACTTTTATACTTACTTCTTTCGGAAGAATCCGACTATTGAGATCATCAATAGTTTTGTTCAGGTCGACAAGAACTTGGCTTGGGTTCTCGCCTTTGCGTAAGAGCACAATTCCCTCGACAACATCCTGCTCACGATCACGCCCAACTTTACCTAGCCTTACCTTGCATGACTCCGTCACAACAGCAACGTCTTTGACGAAGATTGGTACCTTGCCGATCTCTTTAACAATTACATTTTGAATGTCGCTTATGTCATTGATCAAGCCCAGACCGCGAACTACAAATGCTTCTGGTCCCTTGCGAATAACATCTCCACCAACATTCTGATTATTTTCGTTGATAGCCCGCCACACATCCTCCACTGAAAAATTATACTCAGCAAGCCGTGTTGGATCAAGAATTACTTCATACGTTTTTACTTCACCTCCGAAACTCACGACATCAGCAACTCCAGGAACAGCCTTCAGGCGTTTATCTATTACCCAATCCTGAATTTCTTTTAACTGTCTTACGGTTTCTGTTCCAGACTCTAAAGTGTATCGATAAATTTCACCTGTGGGTCCTGAAGGAGGCTGCACTTCTGAATCAGCACCATCAGGAAGATCAACGCTGACAAGTTGATTGTTTACCATCTGGCGAGCACGGAAATCATCTATTTCATCTTCGAAGAAAAGAGTTACCACCGATAAGCCGAAAAGTGAAATGGAGCGCAAACTTGTTTTGCTCGGCACCACATTCATCTCAGTTTCGATAGGAATCGTAACGAACTTCTCGAGTTCTTCAGCACTCCGGCCAGGCCACTGAGTAATAATTACCACACGTGTATTGATTACATCAGGAAAAGCTTCTATCGGAGTCACTAAAAAACTCCTTACACCCCACGCAATGACAACTACTGTGCCCAGTAGGGTCATGATTTTATTTCTAAGAGCAAAACTGATAATGCTCTTGACAAACTTATTCATAGTTAGATAGACAAGATTTTATTTAAAAAAAAGAATACCCACAATCATGGCTAGCTTGCCATGGTCGGTTTTAGCCGATGTTCACCGGCATTCGCAAAGTGAAGGCTATCTTAAATAATCAGCTTCCTGAAAAGAAGGAATATCCTTTCAGTGAAAAAACTATGAGTTAAAGAATAATGGTGTAGATATTTTGCATCCTTGAAAGGAGCACAGATTTCATATAAAATTGAGGCACCAGTATAGTCATTTTTATAATGATGAAATTCGTCACCATCATCGTCATCGCCATCGTTGTCTTTATCATCTTCACTTATAAGCGAATTAAAAAATCCTTGTAATCCAGAAGTCTGTTGCTGATAAAGAAATTCTTCGGATTCAACCTCATTAAGGATATTAAAGCAGTCCGCAACTATGGTAACCAAAAAAATGGCTACCAGAAAAGATGGGACTGTCCTTTTTATACCTTTTTTTATCATTTCTGAATTATGAACCAAAGGAAGTCTAAATATTGGTTATAGTCAAGTGATTGATAATGTGCACATTTCTGAGAAGGCAAATTATGATTCCAGGCTTTGAGCCATAAAAAAAGGTCCCGACTTAATCGAGACTCTTCATTTTTTTCAGAGAATTATAACATTCTAGTCAACCGGAGTGTCGACCAGGATTTTATGAACATACCCGTTGATGTCGCTAACATAAACAGTGATCTGACTGCTTGTATAACGCACTGCCAAGTCAGCTACAGGATTTCCTCCTATCTGACCAATCAACACTTGCATTTGTTGATCTTGGTCATATATATATACACCAGAGTTTGTTTGATAGCTCGTGAAGTAAATATTGTTTGAAACATTGTCTGTAGCAATACTATAATAACTGCTGAGTGAAGTGAGCAGGTGAGTGATATTACCTGAAGCAACATCGAGTTTGTCTAACGTTGCCCAGTTATTAGACATATAGCATGTTGTAGCAGATTTATCCATTGCAAAACCAATCACATACTGAGGCAATCCCGTGTTGACGACAACTGGAGTGGGGCTAGCTTGCGTTGGATCCAACGTAACTAATTGATTGCTCGTAGTGGTGTACAATAATCCATTTCGATAAGCAATACCTGAAAAGTTCGAACCTCCTCCATTGTATTTTACGAAAGCACTTTGAGTATCATTACGCACACTCAATCCACCTGACTCATATACTGTACCACTTCCTCCAACAGCTAAGCGCTGCGCTACATATGTAGAAAGTGATCCTAAATAACTACCATCAGTTGTGCTGTAAGCGTAAACACCTGCAGGCCAACTTATACTTCCTTCAGCTCCAACATACAATTTATTATTTACTGTATCGAGAGAAATACTTTGAATACCATAAAGGGAATTGCTTGATAGGAAAGTGGTTGATGAACTAACATTATATGATTTAGAAACTTGATATGTTAATGTTGGACCATTCACCGTTTGACTGTATGCTTTCACTGTAACTGTTCCTGTACCAGCACCTGTAGGAACCGTTACCGTAATAGATGTTGATGAACTTGCTGTAATAGATGCTGTCTTTCCATTGATTTCGACTATACTATTGTTAGGATCGAAATTAGTACCAGTGATTGTCAATGAAGTGTTTTTTACAGCTGTAGTTGGATTGATGGAAATTATACCAACGGCTAACGCGAAATTCGTACTTGATGTACCCGTCAATGAACTTACACTATTCTGGATTACTGTAACTGAAATTGGGTAGTTAGTTCCAGGAGTAAGTCCTGAGGGAATAGTTACAGTTAGCTGAGTTGCAGTTGCTGCATTAACCGTAGCGGTTACATCCCCAAAACTAACAGCGTTGTTGGCTGGAGTTGTGCTAAAGTTCGTTCCAGTAATTGTCATGGTAGAACTTCCGGCCGCAAATGCAGGAGTAAATGAAGTAACTGTTGGTGTGGGTGGAAGTACACCAAAGTCTGTAGCTGAATTCGCAGTTGTTGATTGTTCACCATTATTTTTGACAGTTATATGCAGTGTATAATTACCAAGTGCTGTATTAGCTGGAATAGTGAACTGCAATGAAGTTGTAGTGGCTGCAGAAACAGCAACTTGTGTAGTGCCAAGAGTCAAGAAATTATTTGCTGCAACAGCATCGAAGTTTGTTCCAGTGATGGTAACTGCAGTACCCACTGGTCCTGTTTCGGGTGTAAAACTTGTGATGGATGGCGCATCAGGTGTAACTTCTACTTGCGTGGCTAGCTTTCCAGTTGCTCCCTTTACTGTCACACTTAATTCGTAAGTACCCGGTGCGAAATTCTGCGGCAACGTTGCAGTAAGTGTGGTAATTGTTGCTGCCTGTACGGCAACAGCGACTGTCCCCAGTTTTAGAATATTATTTGAAGAGGTGGCGTCTAAGTTTGTTCCTGTAACGGTAAAAGAACCTCCAGGCGAAATAGGACTTTGACTAATGGATACTACGGTGGGTGTTGGTACCGGATTAGAATCCTTGTTACAGGAGTTTAATAGCAACAAGCCCGAAACCATTACAAAAACCAAAGCCAGCTCAAGACTTATCAATAATCGATTGTTCATAGTTGTGTGTGATTTGGGGCAAAAATATCTTACACCCCCTCGCCAATTATAGCAATTGAGTAGAACCCCTCTCGGTCTGAGTGAAACTGGCTCTTTACTTAGTGAATCTTAAATTGAATTGAGGATTTTTTCGAGCGATTCTTTCTCAATCCTGCTGATGGGTATTTTTGAATGATCTGCCATGGTGAGTTCCCCACCGTTTTGCCTGCTGAACATGGTCACTTTATCTTTATTAATTAAGTGAGATCGGTGCACCCTTAAAAACTTGTCAGACTGGGCCAGAAGACCCTCCACCTCTTTCAATGTGCGGCAAATCACATATTTCTTTCCATCGTCAAGAAAAACATTGGTGTAGTTGCTTGATGATTCGCAGCGAACAATTTCATTAGCTCCAACATACAAGAATCCTTGATTTAAAGGCAGTCCAATCTTTGTTGGTTTGGAAAGTTCGTTCACCAATCGGATTATTGAATCGGCTGGGTTTATTTTTTTCTCCAGTCGCTCGAGGGCTTTATTTACTGCTTTTTTAAAATCATTTGGATCAATTGGCTTCAACACATAATCTACTGCGTTCACTTTAAAAGCACGCAAGGCATACTCCGCATAAGCTGTTACAAAGATCACTTCAAATTCAATTTTGCTGAGTCTTTCAAATAGCTCAAAGCCCGATTCGTTGGGCATTTCTATATCCAGGAAGACAAGACTAGGTTGGTGAGCCGCAATTTCTTCAACACCTCGTGCAACTGAATCAGCTAAGGCAACTACATTTAAATAAGGAGTATAATATTTTTCAGCGTACGCCTTCACCATTTGGCGACCATTCTCTTCATCATCAATAATTACAACTTTATACATTATTTATACAAAAATTTTCACCCGAGTACCACACGGTCTTTGTTCTTCATCCACCAAATCAACTACCTCTACCTGCATTTCTTTTTCATACATATTATTAAAGACTTTGATCCGGTCGTAGGTTAGTTTCATTCCTTTCGACTGATGATGATTCTTTTTCTTAAGCTTAATTTCTTCCGCTGCTTTCCGGCCGATTCCATTGTCAGTAATCTCACAGATAAATTTACCATTATCCTCATAATAGGTCACCGTTAGTTTCCTATTGTCTTTCTTCGGCATAAGGCCGTGTAGAATTGCATTTTCAATAAACGGTTGGGCCACCATGGGTGGTACTGTCATTGCTCCTCTTTCGGCCTCTGTAAGTATAGAATTGATCTGATAATCGAATTGATCACTGAATCTCATTGCTTCGATTTGAAGGTAAATCTCAAGTGTTTCTATCTCTTCAGTCGATGAAATCATCTTTCTCCTGCGATTGATCCAATACTTTTCTAAGCAACCTCGAGAACTTCAAAAGATAATCAAGTGCTTTTTCATTTTCTTCTTTGAAAATCAAGTATTGAATGGAGTTGAGTGCATTAAAAATAAAATGCGGATTCATCTGAGCTTTCAACGCTTGTTGTTTCAGATCTTCATTGATTTGCTCGATCAGTTCTTTTTGTTCGGTTATCTCTACATTCTGTCGCACCAACTTGTTGTTCAGTGATGTCTTCAATCGAAACGCGTACAAAATCGATAACAGCACTACAACTAATCCGCTGATGAAAACAACAAGGCCATAGCGCAATTCTTTCTCTTGTTTTAGTTGTATCGTCTTAATGGCATCATCTTTCTCAAGCAGATTTATTTCGTATTGTTTCTTTTCAACTTCATATGATTTCTGCAGGTCACCAATTTCATTGGTTATCTCCGCACTACGAAGGCTGTCATTCAAGCTTCTGGCTTTCTTCTGATATTCATAAGCCTTTTGATAGTTGCCTAGCTCACTATAAGCAGATGAAAGTTCATCATAAGCCAAAAGAATATTTTCACGATGCCCGCGCTTTCTTGCCAACAGAAAACCATCGGTAGCAAAAGCCAACGCTTTTTTTCCTTGATGCTGTTGCACAAAAATCTCAGCCATGTTCAAAAGCGAGAGCGTGCGCTCAGCTGGAGCATCCATTTTACTGGTAAGGTCAAGCGCTTCTTCGAAATAGGTCTTCGCCTTTTCAAAGTTGAGCATCTTCATATAGCAATAGCCAATGTTGTTGATACTATTAATGATGTATTGCTTTTGATTGATCTGGCGATTAAGTGAGAGTGAGACCTGAAGATATTTTAAAGCCTTCTCGAATTGTTTGGTTTCAGTATAAGCCACGCCAAGATTATTGGTAATATTGGCTCTTGCCGTACTCGAGTCTTTTAATGAATCAGCTATGATCAAAGCTTTCTCAGAAAATTCAATTGCTTTGATATAATTCTTTTGACCTTTCCAAAACAGAGCAATGTTTGCGAGCACCTTTACCCGGCCTACATTATTTTTTCTCTTCTCCTCAATGGTAAGCGCTCCCAAATAAGATTTAATTGCTGAAGAGTTCTCTCCCAAATACTGATAAGCCAACGCAAGACTATTTAGCGTATTTGATGTCTCCACTAAAAGCTTGTGCTCTTCCGCATAGGCTAGCGCTTTCTTCTGCCATTCTAAATCAGTTTTGTAATCACTTTTGAAAAAATAGGCGACACCCAAATAGTTGAGTGAAGTAGCAATGCCCTTAGGGTAATTTATTTTTTCTGCGAGCGCATAGGCTTCCTTAGCAAAATAAATTGATGAATCAGGAATATTTAAACGATAAATCTTACTGAGGTTATAGAAAGCTTGGACAAGAGTTGTGTCTTTCTTACCTCTCTTCTTAGTAAGATTGAGCAAACTATCCTTCAAGTGCTTGTTTTGCGAATATGATAGATGACAAATCGCAACAAGCAGGAAAACAAAAAAGCAACTTCTCACTTTGAGTTTGAATTGATGTTATAGAGATTACAATTTGAAAACAATATTGAATCAGCTCAAGTATAAAACAATCATCTAGTCAACAATAACCTTGATCATCTTCCTCTTAACTCCATTTGTAATCGACAAAAAGTAAAGCCCACCTGGGAGATCATAATCAAACTTCAGTTTGATAGGTGCACTACTTCCCTCAAAGTTATTTTGTGATCTCGTATTTCCGTTTGAATCTATGAACGTTATTGTTGTCGTGCCCCACGATTCTGGCAAAACCAAATATCCTTGTTTAGCGATTAAAGGCACTGGGTAAATCTTTGGTTCCACAGTACCAAGGAATTTCACCGGCACAGCTCCCGAAGGGGTTGCACGTCCATCAAAATCTGTTTGAACAACTCTGTAGTAAGCAAGCCCTTCAATAGGTGAATTGTCTGTGTAGTAGTAATTAGTAATCGTGCTTTTCGTACCACTTCCTTTGACTGATCCTATTGATGAATATTCTTCTCCATTGACTGATCGTTCAATTGCAAAGTGATCATTGTTAATCTCTGATGCAGTCGTCCAGTTCAAGAGCACGTTCTCCTGAGTTGCTATTGCTCTGAATGATGTTAACTCAATGGGTAATGTCAAACCATTTCCAGTCAGTGTCCAAATCCCGAAATTGAAAATACCAGGCACAGTAGCACTGTAAGTAGAATTAGTCTGACCAGGGAAAACTGGATTCCAGAAATTACCAGAGCTCCATTGCTGCACAGTTAAACTCGTAATCGTGCCAACCTCACTAGTCGTACCAGTAAACGTAAGTGTAGCAGTCGGACTAGTAGTATAGGGTGTGGTGGTTGTAGTAGAATTAATAATCCAAAAGCGATCCACTACACTAGCACTGATGTCAGAACCACCTGAGTTCATATCTGTAACTCCACTGGGGTAGGGTGTGTTATCTGAACCTGTTCCATAGGTTGCCGCGCTCAGCATCGCATTGTATGGAGAACCTGCACTCGTAACATTGAATGTAAATGGTACATAACTGGTAGAATTTTTTCCAAAAGGAAAAACATAACTCCCGGTGCCATTCCCAATAGTCCAGATCACTGGTGCGTAAGGTGTGGTCTGTGTTTCACTCATGATGTAACCTGATGTGCGAGTGATGGCTGATGTACTTGAGCTGGTGATGCTAAGAGAGTAGCCATTCAGATTAAGACCACCTTGTGTCAACGTAAGGACGTTAGAGACGGCAATATTTTTTTGCAGTTGAACAGTATTGGTGCTCGCTGCCGTATTCAGTTGAAGATTATAAAATGTTTCACTTGCCGAACCAGATAATGTTTGAGGCTGCGATGTTCCCGCTCCGGTGAATATTACACTACTACTTCCCCAATTGTTATAGGAACCATTGTTAGTCCAATTACCTCCAACGCTTATTGAGGAGATTGCTGTTGAGTTGATATTAAACCCGGTAGTACTGCCGGATGCAATTGTTAGATTGTTAGCAACGCTGATGACAGCCGATCCAGAAGCTGGTCCCTGTACTGTCGATCCTGATGAGATTGAAAAATTGCCAGCAATGGTATAGGTAGTTGCTGCAAGCGAAGTATAATTCGAGTTGGATATGTTTAGATGACCATACGGATATCCAGTCAAGATGTTAAGTTGATTAGTTGAATATGTGAATGTGCCAAAGGTAGATGTAGCACCGAAATCATAATTGGTTCCAAAGCCAGATAATGTTGAGTAGCTCGAGTAAACAAAAGTTGCCCCAGGAGAAATTTGAAATGTTTTGGTAGCAGCTCCTGTTATGTCAGTATTATATCCACCTGGAAAACCGCCTGAGTTAGAAGTACCTGTTGAAAATATTCCTGATTGAATACGCAAGTCACCACTGAAGTTAGTTCCACTGACAAGGTTACAAGATAAAGTTAGACCACTACTCGAAGTATTGTTTGCCCAGATGTTATTGAAAGTCCATGCTGTACCACCCGCATTTGCCGGGTATGTTGTTGAAGAAGCTGATGGAAGAATAGATTGAGCAGAAGTCCCATTGAAATTAACAGTGCTAGTTGTTCCCGGTGTAAGTAAGCCTTTAGAATTTGTAAAACTAAATGCGCCTCCAATACTTAATACGCCACTTCCTCCTGACATATCAAGTACAGATGTAGTCTCAGCGCCTGAGCTACCAGCCGTATTAAAAGTAATGTTATTGGCGATCGCCAACGTACCAGTGGTGGTTACAACCTTTGCAACCCGCGCTTGACCTGCAGAACTTGAAGCCGACCCAATTGTTAGAGATGAGGCAGTCGCGCTTCCACCGTTGATGTTCCATGAATTCGTTACTGAATTTGTACTCGTATTATTGATCTGTACGCTACTTCCCACAGTCAAGGAATTAGTACCGACATGCGTTAAGCTTTGCGCATTTCCCTGAGAGTTGAATGTCAATGAATAACAAGAGCCTGTTACATCTAGCTGAACATTCGTAGTGGCGTTTACATTGGTGTTTCCAATCTGAACAGCATCAGTAGAGTTGGGCACGTGTTGACGGCCGTAGGTGGTTGTATTTGTTACCGTGGCATTGGAGACCAAAATAAGATGTGTATCGTCCGTTATTGACAGAACTGTGCCAAGGACTGTACCAGGCGTACTCCGAAACATGATTACATCTCCAGCAATCAATTCAGTGGTGAATAATGTTCCAACTCCAGTAATGTTTGGGCTTCCATTAGCACTCGCAATCGAAGTCCCTGTACGATTTTGAATCCATGTCGATGCGCTGCTCCAATTAGGCGTACCACTTGTAGCATTAATGACTGTAGCAGCAGAAGTGCTTGTTGCTTCACCAACTTGAAAATGCACAGTTATGCCAGAAGCAGGTGTACTGCCAGCAGATCCTGACGCTACAAAGCTAGTATTGGTAGGCGTGCCCTGTGGTGCCAGAGGTGATCCCCACACTGTTGTACTTGCATTTAATATGGAATAATAAAAATTGGCAGGAGTTGCAGTGCCATCAACATCAGCGGATACATAAGTAAAATTAGGTTTGTATCCAGTTATGGTTGCTCCTGTATTTGTAAGTGTCCAATAGCGGTTCACACTGTTTGATGAATTGATCAAAGAAGAGCTAATGTATGGATCATCACTTGCTATTGTAGACGCAGTCAAGGACCCAGCTACTGTGAGGGTCACTAAAGTAAGTTGTAACGGTGCGTAAGTTGTAGATGTGCCAACTTCAAAAGTGATAGAACAACTCGCGCACGTGTTCACATTTTTTTGGAGATTTCCTTGAACAAAGCCCGATGTTCTAGACACAGAAGCTGAGCTTCCAACAATTAAATTATTTGTTCCAGTAATAATCCTGCCTGTAGTCAATGTTAACAAGCTTGTAACCGTAGCATTTGTTGTTAGCGTAACATCATTCGAATTATTCACTGTAAGGTTTACAAAAGAAGGTGCAGATGTGCCTCCAATTTGTTGACCTGTACCAGTATTGAAAACCACAGAGCTTGAGCTATTAGTAGTTAATGTTCCTCCATTGGTAGTCCACGTGCCTCCCGTTCCATTGACAATAATTGTCAGACCTGAGTAAACTAATGTTCCATTTGAAATTAGGAAGCTACCAGTGGTAAGATTATTTGCCAATGTAGAAGAACCAGTGCTTGAGTACGTTGTTGTACCACTTACAGCTAAGGCTGCATTGTTAACAATTACTGCTGCGGATGATATTGTTAAGTTTCCAGCAATGTTGCTAACATTTGAAAGATCAGCTGTACATCCAGTAGTGCCACTCACCGTTACATTCTGGTAAGGATAAGTCGCACTTGCTTTCAATGTTTGTGTAGCTGCTGTTCCGTAAAGTAAAATTGTAGTTCCAGAAGAAAATGTATTAGACGTTCCGGTTAGCCCAGGAAGACTTACTCCTGTTGCTTTGAAACTGATTTGACTCGTTCCTGTCATGTTAATGCTACCGGCTCCATTAAGTGTATTTGCTGCATCGTCCAATATTGCAGTTGAGGAAGTCTTTAAAATATTGTTGACAGTTGCAGTACCCGTCAATGTTTTTGTTCCACTATTGGAAGCGGTTAATTTATCATATGTGGTTGCAAACACATTTTGAGCTCCGCCATAATTGTAATCCACTTCGTTTGATGAAGTTGAGAAGTTGATTGTACCTGATGTTAAGGTGATACAAGTGCCAGTTGTAAGTAATTGCAAGTAGCCACCATTTCCGTTAACAAAAGAGGCACCTGCATTATTTACAATGAGGTCAACTGCACCTGATTTTGATAGCGCCAATAAACCTTGATTAGTAACCGTTGCAGCTCCCGTGATATTCAACTGCGACATACTGATGGTGTTTGTTCCGGAATAGGTATAAGATCCCGATCCATTTACTGTATAGCTTCCATTGTTGCTAAGTGGGGCAGCCCAAAGACTATTATTAACAATGCTGCAATTCAAAACTAAATTTTCTCCTAAGCTGTTTCGAAATTCTCCAAGGGTGTTATTAGTGATAGTTCCGTTAAATGTTTTTGTTCCTGCTCCCGTCTTTGAAAAATAAAGCGTTCCAGAAATATTTGTCGCACCCGCTACTGTCAACACGCAATTCCCAAGAGTAGAGACTGCTCCTGCGGATCCACTGCTCACTGTAAAACCTCCACTCAGGTTAAAGCCTCCTGTTGGAGTTACTCCAGAATAATAGTCAATAGTCCCACCATCAGTAATGGCAAGTGAGGTAGCATTAACAACAACTCCTTGCACGGGAGCCCAAGTTCCAGTAGAACCGACAATTACGTTGCCAAGTGTTTCGGCATAACCTGATGTACCTGAATTGCCTCCACCTGATGAAAATGTTCCGTTCACCGTAAAGTTTGCAGTCGAAGCCTGAGTTACAGTGACGTTTAGAAAACTTGGTGTCTGACCTACGCCTGATGGAATTATAAAATTGCCCTGAAGTGAAAGTACTCTGGAGGTGGCGCCACCAACAAAACCACTGGTTCCATTCATCGTGGTGGTTCCATTTACTGTAAGTGTCACGTTGTTGGCCGTGATGCTGACGTTAGAGGTTCCATTAACAGTTATATTATTAACGGTGGTGTTGCTTGGCACCGATACATTACTGTTGATAATTACATTGTCGGTTGATAGAGGTTTTGTGCCAACTGGGGTACCAGAAACGTAAGTCCACGTGGACGCCAGATTCCATGCGCCACCCCCGGATGCCGTTTGATACGTTGCCTGGGCATTGGTGGATTGCCAGCCGAGCCCCAGTCCCACAATCAAAATAAACTTCAAAAATTTCATTCCAACTATATTTAGTCCTAAGCCAATTTGACAATATACCACTTTGGAATGCGGAAGGAATCACATTAATGTGTGAGAGAATACTCCTTTAAAGGCACAATAAATACTTCATTTGTGACTGTAACTTCTTTTATTCTTCACAGTCTCATTAAAAAATCTCTAAACGAATAAAAACACTAAGCATAATTTTAGCTGACAAGACTTGACCTAAAAAACCAGAAAGGCATGAAACTAAAAACGACACTCCTCCTACTTTTCATCATTTTTTATTTCAACTCATGCATAACTCCTGACTATGCTTATATCCGCAATCTGACAAACAGTATTGCAACCATAAATGTGTTTCTGGCAAACAAAAAAGAGATGAAGACTCTACCAAACAAAGTAAGGTTCGCCAATCAGGTTGTAACATTTAAGGGTGGCTACAGAAAATTTCTTTACAAGACCCTAAATGTTGTTTGGCAAGACACAAGCAGTTTTAAATTAGAAATGAAGCCACAATCAACAGTCGACTTAAGCGATATGATTGGCTCATTTATAAATTCATCACCAAGAAATGAAGTTAGGCTCACAATAACATCGAATGGTAAAACTATTGTCCTTCATGATGGAACAAGAGCAGGATTCAAGCATGAATTATTTGGCTACAAACACATCTGGTTCGGACGACCAGTCTTGTACTATGATATTAAATAAATGAATAAATCTTTCCGTCAGCTTAATGAAGCATAAATAAAGACAACACTTAGGTACACCCAAAGGATTCACTCGTACAGAGTTCCGGAGACGGGCAACTCTGCGAGGAAAGAATGTAATAAGAAAACTAAACTATAATTTACTGCGAACCCCAAGCTGACATAAACACTTGTTTGTCCCCATTTTTTAAAAGTCTGTTTCGGAAATTTTAATGACAATCGAAATAATAAACATTATGATTCCTATGATTGTTATTTTCATTCCGTGATTCCTAACGCTGCTTGAATAAGCTGGGACTTTTTGTCCATTTGGCAATAATTTTTTTGCCGTCAAAAAACTGATACCCATAAAGATTCCAAGAAACCCTCCTAGAAACGCAAAAAAGTATCCAGCGTAAATCCATGCTTTAGAGCTTTCTTCTGGTTTAGATAATTCTTTTAGTCTTTGTTTTTTTAGAAGCTCGACTGTCTCGGATTGGATTTCCTTTCCTCTTTCACTCAATATTCTTCTGGCCAAATGAAAATCCATCTCATTCCATTCGTCCGGTTTGCTCAAAATGTCAAACAACTCTTCATCTGTGAATTCATACAAATAATGATCCTTTCCAACTGCTTCAGATGCTTTCTCTCCAACCTTGTTAAGTAAAGAGTCTGCTTTATCGGAAATCGTCACTATGAATTTTTACAAAGTATTGTTTGCTGAAATTTTTGTCCCCGTAAAGAGAGTCTAATGTTTCTTTATCTTCTGTTACCTCGAATGGAATTCCGTTTTCCTCCAAAAGGTATGTCAGTTCTTTTGCCTCTTCTTGTTCAAAGAATTTCTTATAAATTAAAAGTCCCATTTATCATTTATTTAATTTCTCAAAAAATGGCAGCAACCGCATGTGTTTATAGCGGTACGTTGTCCACCAAGACCAATGTAACTAAACTATGATTTACTGCGCGCCAAGCCGACATAAACACTTTGTAGCGGTCGTTCTTCCTTCCTCAATAGTTCACTTTCCAATAACTATGTGATTTAAAATTTACGGATTTAAGTTTGCCGTCATTAAAAATATATGTGTGCCGTAAGTCTTCCAAGCAAGTTTCAAATGCGATTATATTATATTTTGAAATCAGTTCATCTGGAAACGTGTCAAAGAATGTCCCTATAAAATTTGCTTTGCTCATTTCAATCCTTATCGCGTTTTCAAAGGTTACGTCATTGTCGTTGATGTCACCTTTCATAATATAGGAACTCTTTTCGCCATAGGGATCATCGTTAATAAAAAGAATCAGCCGGCTAGTTTTGTGCCGCAAAATTTGAAACTCAAATGGGCCGTCTTGTATTGTGTCAACTCTAGCAGTAATTGTAAAGTTTTTAAGAAGACTATTTTGAATTTGTGATTTGTCGGTCAATGGTCCAAAGGGGAAATAGGGATAATCTCCACACATTAAAAATGTCAGCGTGTCATGGCTTGTAGTTATTGAAGTGAAATCAAATTTCTCTTTTGGAAGTGCCCAGTAATTACCGATTCTAATTGCCTTAGTCGTGTCAATTATTAAGGAGTCTTTGTTTTCTGTCTGACTTGATGAGTGACAAGCGCCCAATGCAAATAACAATGAAATGATGAATATCGATATAGTTCTAGTCATTTGGCTTTTTTTACTTATTCGTTTTCATTGACCGACCTTATTCTTCGCAGAGCTACCCGTCTCAGGAACTCTGCGCTATCACGCCAATCTACCTCGCTAAATCAACATCTTTAAGCTCCGTATAATTTGTATCCACGTAAATGGGGTACTCTTGATTTAGTTAGTGGCTGCGGGTCAGGTGACACCGCAACAACAAAAGATGACCAACTTCAACAAAGGTTGTAGCCAGTGCGCTTCACTAATTCTTTGTCAGTGAAAATGTGTCCGATGGCTCATCCAAAATGAATGATGACTTGGACCAAAGTCACAACTGTAAAATGGCAGTTGAAGGATCATCCAAATTGTCACCGTTGTCAAAAATATCTTAAGTTTTACTCGAGTCGCCTTTGTCCTTTTGTCTAGAACTAAGGCAATACCAAGAATCATTGACGCACTGAATGTTGTCAAGTAAATGATTACCTGTCCACTCATTACCCAGTAGTCCGTTGATGAAAACAATTGGTTACCCTCTGTTATCAAGTATCAAACGTCTGAGACGCTACCAAAACTCTGAACAAACAGAATTGTCGAAATTATTATAATTGTCCAGCCGATTAATTTATCTCTCATGTTATTCGGAACAATTACCCACAACGTTCGTGTTTATGGCGTGGGCTGGCAAAATTAAAAATTAACTCTCTCCCTCCCGGTTATTGTTGCTCGCCTGACCAACAATCCTAAATCTCCGTATGATGACTCGAAAATTCAAATTCAGTTTCATCACTTTCATCTGTTATTTCTTTACGAACACTTATGCGAGAAAGTTAACACTTTTGAGAAGTCTATGGAGGTTCACTCGCGCAGAGTTCCCGAGAGGGGTAACTCTGCGAAGAAAGAATGTGCGGCCACGCAATGTGTGTACGGTTTGGAGCGTTAAAATAATCTGATTTGAGTCTCTATTTTTGGGTAGAATACTCCGATGATAACAAAAGGATTTTTTGCTCTTCTAGTGTGCCACTCCTTTGTTGTCCCGAGAAAAAGATAGATTTCCTTTTCCAGTAAGAATTCTAATTCATATTTCTCTCTAACCATTTCCAGAGCAGCTGCTTCATTTCCTTCAGCCGCCCTTAAGCAGTTCCAGAACAGTGCTCCAATTTCCCAGTCCTCAATCATTAGTCGGCTTTCTTCTCCTGCATCATCTTTAAATCGATAAAAGAATTTATATGGAAGTTTAGGAATAAGTGCTTCAGGCGGTTTCTGTAGCAAATAGGTCGCCTTGTTTCCTCAGTTCAAGCCATTCGTCTTTCCATTCACGAGTATCGTCTTCTATTTCTAAGGCAAGAATTTCGGTTGGCTTAAATGTCACTAACGACCG
>JASGIR010000053.1:0-20671 GCA_049840975.1 Cyclobacteriaceae bacterium
TGTGTTGGTTCCTTCGTTACATTGAGTATTGCTAAGGTTAATAGGGAAACACGATAAATCCGCCGACACAGCCTATGTAATTTTCAGTGCCACTGGCGTGAGGAACTTGCGCTTCGAGATGAGACATGGTGTTGCTATAGGTGCGCAGTTTGTAATAAAAATCATAAAACAAGAAAACAGCATTTCCTTTAAAGCCTAGTTCGTTTTGAATAGATTGAAAATTATTCACATCATTAACAACTGTAGTATCAACACCACTGTAAGTAAAATAAGAAGCCGGCTCTTTCGATTTTGTATCGAGAAAACTATTTGCTTGTTTGTAGATATCAAGGATGTGGTAGAATTGCGCAGGCTTTGCCAATTGAAATTGCTGAAATAAATGCAAACTGTTCCTCAATTCAGAAGAAGTAGCGGCAGTCAAATAGGGCTTAGCATTCGGATCAAAATATCCTTTATAAGTTGAGTCAACCGCGATGAATAATACTCCTCCGTTTTCTTTCACAACATGATTCAATCTTCTGTAGCTCAATAACATTTTGTAGCGATTGTTTTTTGAGCTGTAAGTCGTATAAAAATCGTAGTACTGACTCTTTATTTGATAGTCATTTTTTGCTTGCGATTGGATTTCGTTTTACCACCAAAAGTGGTCGATAATTAAAACCAAAATTCCAACGCGCATGTACATTGCGTGTAAATTCGATGTGGGTCATTGCACGTCCCTTTCCGCCCCAAATCACATTGATTTTTGAGTATGGAGATTTCGAATCATAGTAACGAGGTTCCGCGGTTTCCCAATAGATATCATATACTTTATAACCAGGGGTTGCACCAATTGTAGGCGACACTAACGAAAGATGGGATTCATTGCGGTACCAACATTCCCAAGATCCTGAGACTTATTTTCAAATTTTCGCACAAAGTCCCATCGATGCAGATTGTAAATGCCTGTATCGGAGAGGTGTGTAATTTTTTCTTCCTTCAAACAAATCCTGTTCAGAAATGTATCGAGTAGTCTTTGGGCCGTAAATGTTCTTAGCCGAGTCGTTTACAATTTTAGACCTAGTTCTCTTAGCCGGTTCGATCTTATCGTTATCAGAGGATTGACAACTTTCCTTCGGCCAGGCAAGCCCTGCGCAAAACTCTCCCCATAAAGAAAGCCTAGAAAAATGAAGATGATGAAACGAAACCGCACTCGCTGTTAGTCCCTTTTAATACTTAGGAAAATCGCCCTATTTTTTCGCTCTATACAATATCAAACTATCAAATTCCGAACCATTCATATAAAATGGCTCTCAATTGGCAAATAAAACCAAAGTTTTTTGTCGATGTCTAAATTCTGAAGCTTCACAATGTCTTTTTCCGTTGTCAATATTGACGCTCTGGAAGCTCATTGCTCTTTTGCTGAATTCGTTGAACGTCAATCATTGAATAATCGTGATGATCAGCAAACTTAAAATGGTATTTGATCGTAACCTTTTTCGAAACATAATCTTCTCAGTGGCTTGCTATTCGCAATTCCAGTCACCAGAATAACCTCTTTCTTGAGTTGAGTATCTCCATCATATGACTGAGGTCGGATATAATTTATTTCCGAAAAGAAAATCGGCTTCGCCCCCTGCATATTCTTCAATTGATTTTTCAAAAAAAGATATTCGCTCTTCATTAATTTCATTGCATTTTGTTACCACTACAACATCCGCCCGGATACTTCCAGCACGCGACTCACGAAGCCGTCCTTGAGGCAGAATTCTATCGTTAAAAAATGGCTTTGAAAATTCAGTAAGCAAAATTGAAAATATTGGCTTTACCGCACGATGCTGGAACGCGTCATCAAGTAAAAGGACCATCACATTCAACGAATTGTTTATTTCCAAAAGCCTATTAATTCCTTCAACTCTGCTTTCACAAACAGCAACGACTACTTCGCTTTTAAACTTATTAAAAAATTGGAAAACGTTCTCACCAATCGTTGAGGTATCTTCACCTTGCTCGCCTGCCAATCTAAATCCATTCGTTTTCCTGTCATAACCGCGACTTAAAATTGCAACCTTATACTCTTTGCTTAGAAGTCGAACTAAATATTCGATCATTGGGGTCTTGCCAGTACCTCCTACACTTAAATTACCAACGCAGATCACGGCTCGATCAAAAGAATCCGATTTTTTAAAGCCATTATCATAAAGGAAATTTCGAAAACGAGTTACCGCTCCGTAAAGCCATGAGAAAGGAGCAAGTATAACGGGGAGCATGCGGTGTCTTTTTATGAATTGGCTTCAAAATTAACGATTCAATGGCAACCGCAACGATAAAAGATGTAATCGCCCACTTAGAAAACCTTGCACCACGCACTTATCAAGAGGATTATGACAACAGTGGATTGCTCACAGGTGAAAATAATTGGCCAGTCAAAAATATTTTGGTCACTCTAGATTGCATCGAAGCCGTTGTTGATGAAGCTATCCAAAACAATTGCAACCTAATTGTTGCTCATCATCCAATCATTTTCAGAGGGCTAAAAAAAATCACGGGACAGAATTATGTAGAGCGAACCATTATCAAAGCAATAAAAAACGATATCGCCATTTATGCTATTCACACTAATCTCGACAATGTTCACACAGGTGTGAACCGAAAAATTGCTGAGAGAATCGGGCTAAAAAATCTTCGAGTTCTAAAACCAAAGAAGGATACACTCGCAAAGCTTGTCACTTTTATTCCCAAGGAAAATGCTGGTGATGTTCTAAATGCACTGCACAGTGCTGGGGCTGGAAACATTGGTGAATACAAGAACTGCAGCTTTCAAATTATTGGCGAAGGAACATTTCAGCCATCAGAAAAAGCATCGCCACATATAGGCCAGGCCAACCAATTAGAGCACGTTGAAGAAGTTCGCGTTGAAGTGATTTTTCCTGAACACCTAAGTGGAAAAATTCTAAAAGTGCTAAAAGAAAATCATCCCTACGAAGAAGTTGCCTATTACCTCTCCAAGACTGAAAACGAAAATCAAGAAGTAGGGTCTGGAATGATTGGCGAACTTGAAAAAGGAATTGAACCTTTTGAATTTTTGAATGGTTTAAAAAATAAGATGAATGTGAAAGTGATTCGTCACACACCATTGATTAATCGTGAAATAAAGAGTGTGGCTGTTTGCGGGGGTGCCGGTAGCTTCCTATTATCAACAGCTATTAGACAAGGAGCGGATGTGTTTATATCGGCCGACTTCAAGTACCACGAATTTTTCGATGCAGACGGAAAAATCGTGATTGCCGACATTGGTCATTACGAAAGTGAACAATTCACAAAAGACTTAATCGTTGATGTTTTGAAGGAAAAATTCACTACTTTTGCAATCATTTTTTCAAAAACGGTCACTAATCCACTAAGTTATTTGTAAGTAATGGAAAATCAGACAGTTGCACAAAAACTCGAAGCACTAGTAAAACTCCAATCAATCGATTCAAAGTTAGACGAACTTAAAAAACTAAGGGGCGACCTTCCCAATGAGGTTCAGGACCTCGAAGACGAGATGGAAGGCTATCGCGTACGTCAAGGCAGATTCGAAGCTGAACAGAAGGAACTTGAGGAAGCTATTAAGAAAAACAAGGAAGGCATCAAGGAAGCTGAGAAGTTGGTGAAAAAGTACAACGAACAGCAAAAAAATGTAAAAAATAACCGTGAATTTGATGCCATCACCAAGGAGATAGAACTCCAAGAATTGGAAGTTCAAATCTGCGAAAAGAGAATCAAAGAAGCGAAAGAGAAAATCGAAGCTAAAAAGCTTGAAATCGCAGGAATTGATAATGTCATTAAAGAACGTCAACAAGATCTTGAGAACAAAAAAGGTGAGTTGACTGACATTCTTGGCGAAAATCAAGAAGAAGAAAAGAAATTGCTTTCAGATCGCGAAAAAGCAACAAAGAAAATCGAAGATAAATTATTGAAACACTACGATCGCTTGCGCAGCAGCCTTTCAAATGGCTTGGCAGTAGTTCGTGTGGTTCGAGGTGCTGCAGAAGGCTGCAACATCATTATCCCTCCACAAAAAATTGCTGAAATTCGCGAGAAGAAGAAAATCGTAATTGACGAACACTCAGGTCGCATCCTTGCTGACGTTGATGTGGAGTCAATGGAAGAAGATACAAAACTCAAAAAGGCCGCTCCCGTTAAAAGAACAAAAAAGGTTGGCTAATTTCTTGGCGATAAAAAATTTGAAAAAAGCAGGCCTCATCGTCTGCTTTTTTTTATCTACTGCTTTTGCATGGGCAGCACCGGATCCGCTTTGGCAATTCAGCGAGAACATGCAAAAGGCCTATCGGTTTGTTCTCAATCTCCAGCCCGATAAGGCAAAAGAAGTTCTTGATAAAATATCTGGATCATCTGAAGAACTTCATAAAATTTATGTCCTAAGTCTTAGTGAGACAGTTGACATTCTCATCACGGAAGATCAAAAAAGATTCGACCAATTGGAAGCTAACTTTCGCCAGCGTCTCGACTTTGTGGAGAGTTTAACGGATGGCCCTGAAAAGCTCTTTCTTAAATCAGAATTAAACCTTCAGCTAGGTTTCAATCTCTTGAACCTCGGGCAAAATTTAAATGCAGTATTGGCTATTCGCAGAGCTTACAATGCCGCTCAAGACTGTGTTAAAAAATATCCTTCCTTTATTCCCATCAAGAAGACTTATGGTGTTATTCAGGTAATGGTTGGCTCCGTGCCAGACAAATATCATTGGTTTATGAGTTTGCTCGGCATGCGGGGTTCAGTCACCAACGGGCAGAAGCAACTTCAGGAATTAAAAGACTCAAAATGCTCGCTCAACACTGAAGCCACAATATTGTTTTATACCATCAAGGGCTTTATCAATCAACAGTTTGCCGAAGCTGCAGAAGGTTTGAGTGGATGCTTAAAAGATCAACCAGAAAACAGATTGGTTTTATTTCTCACCATTAACATGTTGATGAAAGATTCTCAAAGTGAAAAAGCGCTGGAAGCAATAACCACCCTTGACAATCATAGCCAAGGCTTGCAAATGTATTATGTTGAATATTTGCATGGAGAAGCTCTACTCAACAAAGGAGATTACGAAAACGCGATAATATCATACCAGAAATTTTTGAAGGGTTACAAAAGTCAGAGTTTCAGAAAAGATGCCCATTATAAAATTGCTATTTGTTATTGGCTGCTCGACAGCGAAACTGAAGCCAGGGTCTATTTTGAAAAAGCTAAGACAACAGGAAGAGAGCAAGCGGACCCCGATAAGTATGCAAGCTCTCAGCTAAGCGAAAATAAATTCCCCAACAAAAGAATTTTAAAGTTGCGTTTTTTTACCGATGGCGGCTACTATACCGAAGCGCAACAAGAAGCGAAGTCAATTCAATTTGCTGAATTAAAGACTCTGAAAGAAAAGACGGAATATTTTTACCGTATGGCGAGACTTGCTCATAAGACGCAAGAGTTCTCTGTTGCTAAAATTTATTATGAAGAAACCATCAATTTGGCTAAAGAAAATCCATGGTACTTCGCTCCTAACGCAGCACTTCAACTAGGTTATATCTATCGTGATCAAAAGGATTTTGTAAAGGCTAAAAAATATTTTGAGCTGGCCATGACTTACAAAAAACATGAGTACAAAAGTTCTATTGACAGTAAATCAAGATCTGCGCTGGATCAACTAAAATCTGCTAAAGTATAGTTCGCTCTTCAACTTCGTTTTTCGGCAAACGAATTTCTTTTAAATGATCTGTGTCGTTGTATTTCTCAATCGAGACTAAACTTCCTGTAGAGTTCAATAAATAAAGGCAAAGGTTAGCATGCTCAAACATGTCCATGCTTTTCAATGGATAGTGGAGAAGTAGACACAGTAGAATACGAATTGCCCTTCCGTGCATGCAAACTAAAATAGTTTTGTCTTCACTATTCAATATTTTATTAATAACAGGCAATTGCCGAGCGGCTACTTCGTCAGGGCTTTCGCCCCCGTTGATTCTCAGAGATGTGTTTCCATTCTGCCACTGTTGTAGCATCCAGTGGTAATACGCGTCTTCGTCTGGGGTTATCTTCTGACCCTCGTTTACTCCCCAACTAATTTCATTAAGACCGGTATGGATTTCATGTGGAATCCCTGACTTGATAAAATTGCTTACAGTCTCTTGCGTTCTTTTCAAGGCTGAGGTATAAATTCTATCAAACTTGATAGAACCATACTTCTCGTAAAACGCCTGAGCCTGAGCTCTTCCCATCTCATTCAAAGAAGAATCAACGCCACTCCCCTGAACAATTCCTTGCAAGTTAAAATCAGTCTGCCCGTGACGAACTAAGTATATTTTTTTGCTGGTCAATTTCAGTTAATTTGGGCGCAAAAATAGACAAATACTTTTATCAGCAACATTATCTTTGTCTTACACAACGATGCCTGTTTTTAGCCCCTTAATAACCCTTGAGCAGCTCAATCAATTGTCGACCAATAACATGTTGGAACATTTGGGCATTCAATTCACAGCGATTACTGAGAATTCTATAGAGGCAAGGATGCCTGTGGATCATCGTACACATCAGCCCTTCGGCATATTGCATGGAGGCGCCTCAGTTGTATTGGCCGAAACGCTTGGAAGTGTGGCCGCCACTTGCTGCATTGATAATTCTGTCCAGTTTTGTGTTGGGCTTGATATCAATGCCAATCACATTAAAAGTGTGAGAGACGGATTTGTGATCGGCAAAGTGGGGCCGATCCATATCGGAAAAAAAACACATGTCTGGGAAATCAAGATAACTACCGAAAAAAATGAATTAGTCTGTATTAGCCGCATAACAATGGCTATACTGGATAAAAAACCATGAGCAATTCCGTAAGAGAGCATAGTAAGGAAAAAATTCTTGTTGAAGACTTGATTGACCGAACTCTTGGGTTGGGAGGGTCTTTCATGCTTTGGCGACTACCTTCAAGCGATGAGAGAACATTGATCATTTGTAATTCTGGAGCACAATTTCAAGATGAAATAACGCTTGAAAGTACGTTTCCCGGGTTCACATTTTCACCTTTTGATCCAAGTCAGAAAAAACTTTTCTTCAACGCTGACCTTACTTTCAGATTTAAAGAAGGAAAAATTATCGATGGACCAGATTTAGCTAACACCAAATATTTTTCTCAGTCTCTTAGCAAATCTGCAGGCGAGAAAAAATCGAAACACTATCATGTTTCAAAAAACGACTTCACTCCTACTAAAAACTATAGCGAGCTTGTAAAAGCTTGTATTGAGAAAATTAATGAGGGTGAAATTGAAAAGATAGTTCCTTCACGAGTTCAAGAAATAGAATTGCCTGAAGATTTTGAACTAATTAAAACATTCGATCGGATGTGTGAAAAGCATCCGGACGCATTTGTCTCCCTTGTCTCATCACCAGAAACCGGAACTTGGCTGGGTGCCTCTCCTGAACTATTAGTGAGCATTGATGCTCAAAGTAAATTCAGGACAATTGCGCTTGCAGGCACACAAAAAGCTCAACCTAATTTGAATTTGAAATCGGTTGCTTGGACGCAAAAGGAAATTGAAGAGCAAGCTTTAGTAAGTCGTTACATAATCAATTGCTTCAAAAAAATTCGCGTTCGCGAGTACATTGAACATGGGCCCAGGACAGTGGTCGCGGGGAGCTTGCTTCACTTACGAACCGATTACGAAATTGACATGAAGGAAGTCAACTTTCCTCAACTCGGTTCTGTCATGCTAAAATTATTGCATCCCACATCAGCTGTTTGTGGAATGCCACTTGAGCCTTCGATTGAATTTTTGAAAAAACATGAAGGTTACAATCGTGAATTTTATAGCGGATATCTTGGTCCAATAAATTTCAACGGTGAAAGTAAAATGTTTGTGAACTTGCGTTGCATTCAACTTTTTGAAAATAGTGCCCGCATTTATGCTGGAGCTGGTGTGACCGCTGACTCTATTGCCGAGAAAGAGAATGAAGAAGTAGAGTTGAAAATAAATACGCTTTCTAAAATTATTTTCGTCTGACGTTGAGATATCAACCCATTTACGACATTGCCGAACTTTGTGCACAGAAAGGTGTAACACAGGCAGTACTTTGCCCAGGCAGTCGCTGTGCTCCTCTTACACTCGCATTTGCTCGACATGATGACATTAGGGTCCGTACATTTAGCGATGAGAGAAGTGCTGCGTTTGTTGCCATGGGTATAGCCCAACAAACTCAGTCTCCTTCAATTTTAGTTTGCACGTCTGGCTCTGCATCTTACAATTTTGCACCAGCTGTTGCTGAAGCTTTCTTTCAGGAGATTCCCTTAATCGTTTTTACAGCGGATCGTCCAAAAGAGTGGATTGATCAGCTCGATGGACAAACGATTCGTCAGCTAAATATTTTTGGCGCACACGTGAAAAAATCTTTCACGTTGCCAGAAGATTATGAACACCCAGATGCCGTTTGGTTTATTCACCGCATTATCAACGAAGCAATAAATTTATCTCAAGAGTATCCCAAAGGCCCAGTTCAAATCAATGCCCCGTTTCGAGAACCTCTATATCCGACTGTAGGAGAAAAAATATCGTTTAGTAAAAACATCAAAGTGATTGATGCTAAAAAAACGTTAAGCAATTTATCACCGACCGATATAGAATCTTTTCAAGGAAGGCTAAATGGGTTTTCCAAAATTCTGGTATTGGCTGGTCAAAACGATTTTGATGATGAACTAAGAAAAACAGTTGATAAATTTTCAGCAACACATCGAGCTCCAATTGTTGGCGACATCCTTTCCAATCTACACTCAAGTCAAAATGTAATTCGACAAGCTGACACATTTCTTGGAGCGTGTGGTGAGAGCGTTAAGAAATCACTGCAGCCTGAATTACTAATTACTTTTGGCAAGTCAATAATTTCAAAGAACACAAAATTATTCCTAAGAAATTATAAACCCAATGAACATTGGCACATCCAACCTGCTGGAACTGCTGCAGATACTTTTCAGTCACTAACCGAGGTTATTCATTGTGACCCGAAATCGTTTTTCAAATCACTGACTATAATAGACTCTCCAAAAAATTTCTCTGTTCAAAAGAAAGAGAATTTTCTTCGCATATGGGAAGCTGAAGAGCATAGGACAGTTTTATCAGCAAATAAATATTTCGAGAATCATTCTTTTTCGGAGATATCCATTGTCAAAGATTTCATTGCCCAACTCCCAGCACGTTGCAATCTTCATTTGGCTAACAGTATGTCTGTCAGATATGCAAATCTTATTGGTTTAGAAGCTGGAAAAAAAGGAATACATGTTTATTCCAACCGAGGTGCAAGCGGAATTGATGGATGTACTAGTACATCTGTTGGCCACGCTTTAAGCCATGAAACTCCTAATTTCCTTTTGACTGGCGACCTTGCTTTTTTTTATGATAGAAATGCGTTTTGGCATAATTATTCATTGCCAAATCTTCATGTACTTGTGCTTAACAATCATGGAGGTATCATTTTTAATATGATTGATGGACCAGGAAGTGTTTCTGAATTAGGGGATTTTTTTGTTACAAAACAGAAACTCACGGCAAAAAATCTCGCTCAAGAATTCGACTTTGATTATTTGCACGTTGACTCTCAGAAAAAAATAAAAAACAGCTTAAAAGATTTTTTCATTTTTGACGGCAAAACAAAAATTCTAGAATTTGAAACTGGGCAAGAAGAAAACAAAGAGGCATACAAAAATTACAAAGAACAAATAAAAAAAGGTTATGGAACTTAAATACGATTGGAAAGAGATTAAAAAGTATCAGGAAATTCTGTTTCACAAATACAATGGCATTGCACGGATTAGCATTAACCGACCAAAGATGCACAATGCCTTTACTCCTCTTACGGTAAATGAAATGATTGATGCAATGAATGTGTGTCGTGAAGATGCATCTATTGGCGTGATCATCTTGACTGGCGAAGGAGGTAAAGCTTTTTGTAGTGGAGGTGATCAAAGTGTTAGAGGTCATGGAGGATATATTGGCACAGATGCAGTGCCGCGCTTGAATGTACTTGACTTACAAAAAATGATTCGCTCTATCCCTAAACCCGTGATTGCAGCAGTTGCAGGTTGGGCTATCGGTGGCGGGCATGTGCTTCATGTGGTCTGTGATTTGACAATCGCAGCAGAGAATGCTCGTTTCGGTCAGACTGGTCCAAAAGTAGGAAGCTTTGATGGTGGCTTTGGTTCATCCTATCTAGCAAGAATTGTTGGCCAGAAAAAGCTCGCGAAATTTGGTACTTGTGCGATCAATACGATGCGCAAGAAGCAATCGACATGGGGCTGGTAAATAAAGTTGTGCCTCTGGAAAAGCTTGAAGAGACATATGTTGAATGGGCCAACAAGATTTTAAAGAAAAGTCCACTTGCCATACGGATGTTAAAGTGCGCATTCAATGCAGAGCTCGATGGTCAAGCCGGCATTCAGGAACTTGCCGGAAACGCTACACTACTTTATTATCTAAGCGATGAAGCCAAAGAAGGCAAGAATGCCTTTCTGGAAAAACGTGAACCTGATTTTTCTAAATTCCCTAAGTTTCCTTGAGATGGATAATCAACTCTTTAAATCTTCTTTAAATGCTTTGGTTATTCGACTAAAGCCAAAAGAAGATTTAAAGAAATCCATTATAGAACTTGCAGTCAAAAATAAGATCAAAGCTGGAGTAATTTTGACTTGCGTTGGGAGCCTCGAACAAATCAATCTAAGATTTGCCAATCAGAAAAATGGAGAAATAAGAAAAGGGTATTTCGAAATTGTATCTCTTACCGGCACTTTCTCTGACTCAGGTTGTCATTTGCATATATCTGTATCAGACAATGAGGGAAATGTCGTTGGTGGACATCTTCTTGATGAAAATCTCATTTACACTACAGCCGAGATTTGTTTAGTTGAATTAAATGATCTGCAGTTTAAAAGGGAAGTCGATTCTACTTACGGATATCAAGAGTTGTCAATTCGAAAAAGGGAGTAGTGATGGCTTGGATCAAACTAAACGATCTTCAATTCTCTCTGGAGGAAATTCAAAAATTTGACCTTTCTAAGGCCAAAACCGAATTCGAGAAAAGCACAATTCAATTTTGTAAGGCTTGGCTTGATGGGCAAAATGAATTCTCAATTCAAACATCTGGATCAACAGGTGCACCAAAAAAAATAGTTTTGAGTCGCCAACAGATGGAAGCTAGTGCTCGTCAAACCATCAGAGCCCTTCATTTAAAATCGGACTACACGTCACTTGTTTGCCTCGACACGAAATATGTTGCCGGTCAAATGATGCTCGTTCGAAGTCTCATTCTTGGGATGAATGTCATTGCCGTAGATCCAAGCTCAAATCCGTTAGAAAAAATTGATTCTTCAACAAAAATCGATTTTGCTGCTTTCGTTCCTTTCCAACTTGACTCAATCCTGGATAACTCCATCAATGAATTAAATAAACAGAAGAGTGCAATCATCGGTGGGGCGACAATAAATAATTCTTTAAAGGAAAAAGCTCAAAAAGCTACTTGCGATATTTTTGCTACTTACGGAATGACCGAAACAATTTCGCATATCGCGCTTCAAAAAATCAATGGTGAGAATCCCCAAGATTATTTCGAAACACTTGATGGAGTAAACATACGATTGGACAGTCGTGGTTGTCTTTGTATCCGAACAGATTATTTGAGAAATGAAATTGTTACTAATGATCTTGTTGAATTATTTGACAGTACAAAATTTATGTGGCTCGGACGAATAGACAATGTCATTAACTCAGGTGGAGTAAAAATCGTCTGTGAAAAAGTAGAGGCTGTCTTCGAAAAAATATTCGAGTCTGTTCAAATCAATCAAAGGTTTTTCATCACTGGAATTCCAGATGAAAAATTAGGGCAACGAGCTGTTATCGTTGTCGAAGGCAAATCCATTGACAGCCAAATCCGAGACTCAATTATTTTGGAAGCGAGCAAGAGCCTTTCCAAATATGAATTGCCAAAGGAGTTTTACTTTGTTAAGAAAATTGAAGAGACTGAAAACGGAAAAATAAAGAGAGTAGAAACATTAAAAAATCTGTACTAATGCGACTGATTGGCTTGTTAATACTTTTAAGCACCTCAACTTGCTATTCCCAATTCAGTAAATATTCTAAATGGGGACTCATGACTGGCTACAACTTTAATAAATACAATTCAGTCGAAATTGGAGTCGTGAGAGGATTACGTTGTTTCTTCGTTGAGGGGCATAAATGTGATATGATTGCCGAAGACCTGATATACTCGTATTTCTCTCTTTCATCAGAAATTGGCTCCATAAATTCACGGACACTTATTGTTCCAAAAATCGGATATCACTACGTGTTCGGTTTCATCAGCATAGGCGCAAATGCCTTTTGTTATAATGGCTCAAATTACTTTGAGATTGGCGCCAGGCCTGAGGTAGGTGTTTCACTTTCTGGAATTGTAAATTTGAACTTTGGATACAATATGTCCTCCGACAATCATCAACCTTTTGATAAACAAAATATAAATCTCTCCATCATTTTTGGCACTAGAATACATAAAGACTACCTTAAATGAATACTCAAATAAAATATTAGAGCTTTGCAAAAGACTTTTCATATATATCGCTCTTCTGCTGGCTCTGGAAAAACGCGGACTCTCGCAAAAGAATATTTAAGTCTCGCACTTCGATTTCGATCTGATTATTTCAAACATATTCTTGCAGTGACTTTCACCAACAAGAGCACTCAAGAAATGAAAAATCGTATCATGCGATACTTGAATGAGTTTGCTCAAGGTGACCAAAATGAATTGGCGCTAGAACTTCAAAAAGAGCTCAAGCTTGATCCGCAAACATTTCAAAACTACGCGCAAGAAGTACAAGCCTCTATTCTCCACAATTACCATCAGTTTTCTATCAGCACTATTGATGCATTCTTTCAAAAAGTAATACGAGCATTTACACGTGAAGCTGGTATTCTAGGCGATTATCGACTTGAGGTGGAACAAGATGAGGTGATGGAAGAAGTGATCAGCAATTTAATTGCAGACCTTGGTCCCAAAAAGCAGCTCACCGATTGGGTCGTAGAACTGGCTCTTCAAAACCTTGAAAATGATCGTTCCTGGGACATGCGCAAAAGCCTGGCATCTTTTTCAAATGAAATCTTCAGAGAGGAATTTAAAGCGGTTGAAGATGATATTGCTCGAGCTAGTTCACAAAAGAATTTCTTTCCAAATACACTGACTTCGCTTCGCGAAAAAAAATATGCTTTTATCAAGTTCGTCAGAGGCCAAGCACAAGCTACGTTGAGTGACATTCAATCGCACGGATTTTCTGGTGATGATTTTAAATATTCTGGAGGTATATATAATGCCTTCGAAAAATTTTCAAAACTAAATTCAGTCAAAGACTATTTAGCAAGAGGCAGTCGGGTAGAAAACGAATTTCAAATTACCAAAAACTGGCCTGCGAAGGAAAGCTCCAACGCCAAAGAAATAATTCAGTTGGCAGAAAAATCATGGCTACAACAGCTAAATCAGATTCTCGACTATGGAAGAAAGAATCTAAAAACTTCGCTTTCAGCTGAAATCGTATTAAGTAATTTTTATGCGTTTGGTTTGCTGACAGACATTTCCAAGAAACTGGCAGAATACAAGCGTGAAAACAACCTAATGCTATTGGCAGATGCGCCTCAGTTCCTTAATGGCATAATCCGAGATAGTGACACGCCCTTCATCTATGAAAAAGCTGGTTCTTTCTATAGAAATTTTCTAATCGATGAATTTCAAGATACCTCGGGCTTACAATGGAAAAATTTTCAACCCCTTCTGATCAACAGCCTTGATAGCGGCCATCACAACCTGATTGTAGGCGATGTTAAACAAGCGATCTATCGTTGGCGCGGTGGCAATCAACATTTGCTGCAAGAAGCAATAGAAACTGTAGGTACAAACCGTACAGAAACTAAACTGTTAAACAGCAACTTCAGAAGTTCAAAAGAGATTGTAGCCTTCAACAATGAATTTTTCAAAACGAGCTCTGTTATTGCCTCTACAGAAACTGGGCTTGCCTTGTCTCTCAATGAATATGCAGACGTTATTCAAAAAGAAACAAAATCATCACAAGGATATGTAAGCATCAAATTCATTTCGGATGATGGAGAAATAAAATGGAACGACAGAGCCGTTGAACAAACCATTGCTCATATTGAAGAACTTCAACAAAAAGGAATAAAGCCTAGTGAGATTGCACTATTGGTTCGCAAGAATGATGAAGGCGAAAAAATTATATCAAGTCTAATCGATTATAAAAATTCGTCTAAAGCCAAGCCAAATTGCAAATACGATGTTGTCTCAAGCGAGTCTCTTCGAATTGATAGTGCAGCTTCTGTAAACTTGCTGGTTTCCATATTAAGCTATCTGCTCAATCCCAATGATGACATTGCAAGAGCACAACTTGCGTATGAATATGCTCGTCAACAAAATAATTCAAAAAAAATATCAGAAGTCTTTGGACAGTCAACTATCTCAACCGTTGAAAATGATCTTCCAAAAGAATTTTCAAAACAGAAATTATTTTTAAAAAAACTTCCTTTACTGGAGTTGACCGAGACACTCATCGATATTTTCGATCTAAAGCAAAATACAGGGGAAGTGGCTTACCTCCTAGCCTTTCAAGATTTGGTAATCGATTTCGTCAATCGTGAACGAAACGACTTAGGCGCTTTTTTAACTTGGTGGCTTGAATACAAATACAAAAAATACATTGTCGCTCCTGCAAGTGCCGAGGCCATGCAAATATTCACGGTTCACAAGGCAAAAGGGCTTCAGTTCAAACACGTAGTGATTCCATTCTGCTCATGGTTATCTGATCACGATGGAATGAAATCGCCACAGCTGTGGGTGAATTCGGAGGAATCTATTTTTAAAAATTTTGGCTACTTACCAGTAAAATATTCGTCTACCCTTAAAGAATCCTTTTTTGCTGACGCTTATGACTTAGAGCACGGTCGTGCTTACCTTGATAATTTCAATTTGCTTTATGTTGCATTAACTCGTGCCGAGATTAGCTTGACTGTCTTCGCACCAGATCCTACGGTATCAAGAATTTATAAACAATCAATTGCCAGGCTTTTGCATGAAACGATTGAAAAGTCTCCAGTGCTTTCTACAAAGTGGAACAAAGTTTCAAAGACTTGGCATTCAGGCGAAATTGAAATCGATGAAATTGAAAGTAAGGATCAGACATTATCGCTAAAAAACTATCACACAGGTTCTTGGAGGTCTAAGTTGGTTGTGAAACACTCTTCGAATCGGTTTGAAGCAGATGAATCAGAATCTCGCATTAAAATCAATTTTGGAATTCATCTTCATGCAGCGCTAGCTTATGTCAAAACTTCTAGTGACATTCTTTTGGCAACAAAACGAATGTTAAATGAAGGTACCATAACTATAGAAGAGCAAAAATTACTTGAGGATCAATTCACAAAACTACTTTCTAATCCACAAATCGCGAATTGGTTTTCAGACCAATGGGAAATAAAAACAGAAGTGCACACATTATTGCCAGGCGGAGATGAATTTAGAATTGACAGGTTGTTAATAAAAGATAAGCAAGCAGTTATTATTGATTACAAAACCGGAAAGCAACGCAAGGAAGATCACAACCAAATTGCTGAATATTGCAAAATGCTTTCTCAAATGGGATTCAATAGCGAGGGTTATTTGTTGTACCTGACCGAAGGTGCGGTTGTCAGTGTTGTGCCTCCAAAGGCAAATAAGAAAAAAGTAGAAAATCAATTAGGCTTAGATTTTTAAAATGGACTCGCTAGAAGAAAAAGCGAAAGCGGTTGAATTAGTTTTCAATAAACTGGATGAGGAAATTTCCAAATTTCAAAACTGGTCAACATTGCATTGTGAATTTGGTTGTGGAAAGTGCTGTTTCAAACCAGACATCGAGGCCACTGCACTTGAATTCCTTCCTTTCGCTCTAAGTGTTTATAAAAACAATCAGGCAGAAGAGTGGCTTTCCAGACTTAGTGAATCAGATTCAAGCATCTGTTTGATTTTACATCCGAGTCAATCAGGTGCTGGTCTCTGTTCTGATTACACTCATCGCGGTTTGATTTGTCGCCTTTTCGGGTATTCGGCCAGAACAAACAAGTATGGAAAAAAGGAATTGGTTACTTGTCAGATTATAAAAACCAATCAGGTTGAAAAATTTACTGAAGCGGAAACTAAAATCGAAAATGGAGCAGATCTACCAGTAATGAATGAGTTTTATATGCAATTAGCTTCGGTCGATTTTGAAATGGCGCGTGAATTTTATCCCATCAATGTTGCGCTACGCAAAGCCATTGAAGTTGTCTTGCACTATTACGCTTACAGATAATTTTTTAGAGGGAAGAGTGAGACGAAAATTTCTCTACTGCTTTTTTTAGGATTGCTGCAGGCTTTATTTTTTGTGGCGGGTCAACATTAACAGATTTAACATCTCTTCTTTCACTAAAATAAATTGAGCCAATAAGGATAACTGCCACCAGGACTCCTAGTACCATAATGAAATCTTTATGTGACAGTTTTTTCATACAACGAGTATCCAAATGTACCAACCTTGTGCCAAGCTTGAAATCGACCAACGTGGGGTAATTTCGAGGTCTGGATTTTTTGAGTGTTCACTCATGAACAGCCAAAATGATTGATTCGTACAGTAAATACTTAAGGAGTTGTTAAAAGTTACCCTACCTCCTTCACTAAATTTTATATACGGTTTTATAGCTAACTTTGCAGTTATGAAGGATTCTCTTAGAATTTGCTCACTTGTGTTGGCTTTGTTGTTGGTTGTAAAAGTGAATGCTCAGGATGAGCATCTTAAGGGATCATCTGTAAAGTGGATGACATTTGAAGAAGCTGTTGAAAAGTCGAAAACAGAGAAGCGAAAGATTTTTATTGACGTTTATACAGATTGGTGCGGTTGGTGCAAAGTCATGGACAAACAGACTTTTCCTGACCCTGAAATCGCTAAGCTGCTCAATGAAAAATTCTACCCTGTCAAACTAGATGCAGAGCAAACGAACGATATCGTTTTTCGTGGAACGACTTTTAAATTTATTCCTTCAGGCAACAGTGGTGTTCATCAATTAGCAGCTGCCTTGCTACAAAATAAGATGAGCTATCCCAACTCCGTTTTCTTAGATGAAGAGTTCAGAATCATTCCAATATATCAAGGGTTATCTTCAGTCCCTGGATTTCATAAACCTGAAGAATTTCATTCTTTCATCAGTTTTGTTGGTGGAGATTTTTATCAACGGATGAATTTGAGCCAGTACCAACAAGAATACAAATCTCCTTATGCGAATTCTGCCCCTGGCAATTCTGTTAAGAACTGATTTTTAGGTCAATAAAAAAGGCCTGAGTGTTATCTCAAGCCAAAATATTTTTCAAAAAAGATTTTATTTTCAGAAAGGGCGATTGCCTTGTTCCTTCTCTTGAGTCCTTTTAGAATCAACATAGCTGAGGCCAGCTACAAAACCTATAACAATAGCTACAATGACCATAAACAGGTTAGCGCCATCGCCTACAATTTGACTGAAGAAGAAATCCATAGCAATTAATTTGTTCAAAGATAAAGGCTTCCCTTGAAATACAAAACAGAATCTTTTGGGATTTTTCAGGCTAAATGCCCAACTCCACTTTGTTTTTCCTTAACGTCTCAATGATAAATGAAATATGATCTTGAAGCTCAACTGCAAACAATTCAGCCCCCTTGTAGACTTCATTTCTATCGACTTTTGCAGCAAAACCTTTGTCTTTCAGTTTCTTTACAACCGATTTCACTTCGAGTGAAGAAATTCCTTCTGGTCGAACCTGAGCACACGCCACAATAAAGCCTGTAATTTCATCACAGGCCAACAAAGCCTTATCCATTAGAGAATCGTAGGGCACATTCCAGTGAGTATAGTGAGCTGAAATGGCATGGGCTATTTCCTTCTCCCCAATTGAATTAAGTTTTTCAACAATAACGTTAGGATGTTTTTCTGGAAAAGCTTCGTAATCGGCATCGTGAAGCAAACCAGCAATTGCCCATCGTTCAACATCTTCACCAAGCTTAGTTGCATACGCTTCCATTACCAATTCAACGGTCCGCATGTGCCGAAGTAAGCTTTCGCTCTTCGTCATTGACAATAAAATTTCTTTTGCCTCTTGTCGGTTCATTGAAATTAAGATTTTGAAGCTTCAATTGCTTGTTGAATATCCTTGATAATATCTTCAGCATTTTCCAGTCCAACAGAAACCCTGATCAGTCCTGGCGTGATGCCAACCGCAGCCCTCTCTGCATCTGTTAACTTGGAATGGGTTGTTGATGCTGGATGCGTTGCAATGCTTCTTGTGTCGCCAAGGTTTGCAGAATGGGAAAGCATCTTTAACGAATTTAAAAACTTCCTTCCCATATCGATACCTCCTTTTATTTCAAACGTCACAATTCCTCCGCCTAATCTCATTTGCTTTTTCGCCAAAGCGAATTGAGGATGAGATTCAAGGAAAGGATATTTCACATATTCAACATTAGAGTTTTTCTCAAGCCATTGAGCAACTGTTAGCGCGTTTGAGCAATGTTTCTCCATGCGCACGGCAAGTGTTTCTAGACTTTTAGAAAGTATCCATGCGTTAAATGGCGATAGGGACGGTCCTGTATGCCGAGCGAAAAATCGAACTTCTTTGATAAGCTCTTTCTTGCCAAGTACAGCTCCAGCAATTACACGGCCTTGTCCATCGATATACTTTGTTGCCGAATGCGTAACTAAATGAGCTCCCCATTTTGTTGGGTTTTGTAAATAAGGAGTTGCAAAGCAATTATCGACATTCAAAATTAGTTTGTGTTTGTCTGCTAACTTCCCTAGCCATTCTAAGTCAATAATATCAAGCGCTGGGTTTGATGGCGTTTCTACAAAAATCATTTTTGTGTTCGGCTGGATTTTGCTTTCCCAAGAAGCAGTGTCGTTTAAATCAGCATAGGTATGCGTAATATTCCATCGTGGGAAAAGCGTATTCAAAATCTGATGAGTTGATCCAAACACAGAGCGAGAAGCAAGGACATGATCTCCAGACTTCAATAAAGAAGCCATACTAATATACATAGCAGCCATACCTGAAGCAGTCGCAATTCCATCTTCAGTTCCTTCAAGAAGGCAAAGCTTCTCAATGAATTCTGTATTATTTGGGTTTGAAAATCGCGTATAGATATTTCCAGATATCTCATCAGCAAAAAGTGCTCTTGCTTGTTCAGCATCTTCAAAAACAAAACTCGATGTTAAATAAAGCGGCACCGAGTGCTCACGAAATTCACTTCTTTCACTTTGATGCCGAATAGCATCCGTCTCAAAATTTCTTTTCTCCGACATATTATTTTATGATTTCAAAACTATAAGTCACTTTAGCTGTCTTCTCCAATGTTTTCGCCACTGAGCAATATTTTTCCATAGAAAGGCTAACGGCTTTTTGGGCTTTGTCTTTATCTAGGTCGCCATACAATTTAAAATGAGCATGTATGTCTGTGTAAAGAGATGGCGTTACATCCTTCTCTCGCTCTCCAGTCACAGTGATCTTAATGTCTTTTAGATTTTCCCGTTGCTTGCGCAAAATGCTGATCACATCAATAGCGCTGCATCCTCCCATAGCAGCGATCAAAGATTGCATTGGTCGAAAGCCGCGGTTATGGCCTCCTTCAGTGGGTGAACTATCAAATACAATTTTATTTCCTGTCTCGCTTGTTGCCTCCATGGCAAATTCTCCATCAACGCGCTCCAATTCTATCTTTATCATTTGTCTCAGTTTTCTTAGCCCACAAACTTCCAAAAATCATAGCAACAAAACTAACAATGGTTGCTGGCAAAAGACTCGGCCAAGTAGTTTCATAAAATTCAAAGATTATCCAGGTAATAGTTCCACAAACCATAGCCAAAAAAGCTCCGGTGCTATTTGCCTTTTTCCAATATAATCCTAGCACTAATGGCGCAAACAAGGATATTAAACTCAATATCGATGACTCACCTACCAAATGATAAATGTTGGAGCGCATACAAGCCATCACTGTTGCAACTGCACTGAAACCTAAGACACACAAGCGTGCAATGAGTAAAAGTTTTTTGTCGCTCAATTTATTTTTTGCGAGTGGCCTGATCAAGTTCTCCGAGAAGATAACAGCTGGCGCCAGTATTGCTGAACTTGTTGTACTCATGATTCCTGACAACAACGACCCAAAAAATAGAACTTGAACAACAATATTGGTGTGAGCAATCACCATTCTTGGTAAGGCTAACTGAGTTTCTCCTTGCGAAAACTCTGGGTACAAACGTTTTACGCAAAGACTAATAAACAATGGAAGCATTGCTACGCTCAAATAAATCGCTGCGCCAATGAAGCAAGAACGAACTGCAACTTTCACCGAACCAGACGACATCACGCGTTGAAAAACATCTTGAGATGGAAGCGATCCAAGACCAAGCACTGACCATGCGCTTATGTAAAGAATCACTTCTTTAAATTCAGGTCTAGGCAAAAATCGAAAGGTACCTTCTGGCATTTCATTAATTACATTGGAAACACCGCCAGCTTTTTGACCAAGTATTACAGCGAGTATGACCAATCCAAGAACGATAACAATACTCTGAAAGAAATCAGTTACCGAAATTG